>CAZIDU010000075.1:0-22346 GCA_964538055.1 uncultured Desulfocapsa sp.
GCATGTTGCAGGACACTATTTTTCTCTTTCTATACTGCCTCTGGGAATTGCTGAACGACCAGTACACTGAGAAAAAGAGGGCGGGTTATTCGCGGCAGGAGACCTGACCGTTTTTTTAAAGCATCGGACAGGAACTCGTTTAGAATCGTCATAGTCAAATCAAGCTGTGAAGATTTGTTTAGAACAGGTTTGTATATTTATGTGCAGTTCTCTCATACTGACGCTGTAATTTCATCGAGTGGCTCCTCAGTAGCTTCATATCGCTTTGCTACCGTGAGCCAAAGCTTTTCCTGACGTAAGAAACTATCCACCACAACGGGATCAAACTGTTTCCCCTTTTCTTTCACAATTACCGATTTCACAAAATCATGCTCATAACTTCTTTTATAGCAACGTTGACAGATCATAGCGTCATAAACATCAGCAAGAGCCGTAATACGCGCAGCACCTGGTATGTTAGTGCCCTGCAGCCCATGTGGGTAGCCAGTACCATTCCACCTTTCATGATGGTGCATTGCTATATCACAGGCCACATGTAAGTAGTCGGCCCCGGTGGTTTCAAAAAGATCTGACAAAAGATTGCCACCCAGAGATGTATGGCTTTTCATAATCTCCATTTCTTCATCGGTTAACCTTCCGGGTTTATGAAGGATTTTATCCGGTATGGCTACTTTTCCAATATCATGCAATGGGCTAACCCGGGAAATTTCTGCGGCAAATTGGTCTGATACTCCAAATTCAGGATTCATTTTAGCAAGATCATAGGCAAGGATCTCAGTATAAGCTCTCACCCGTTCAAGATGAAATCCTGTTTCTTTACTTCGATATTCAGCCATTTTGGCCATGGAAAGGATAAATTCTTCCTGGCTTTCCAAACTAAGAAGCCTGGAAGCACCATCCAGTCGTAACTGTAATTCTTTTGGAATAATAGGCTTAGTGATGAAATCATCAGCGCCCAGATCCAATGCCTTGATAATATTATTTTTATCACCCATTGAGGAGGCAACCAGGATGTACGTATACCGCCTCTCCGTCTCCCGAATTTCTTGAATCAATTCAAAACCATCCATTACCGGCATAGCTAAATCAGTGAGAACTAAACGAATATCAGCATTCTGGCTGAGAATCAAATAGGCTTCCTTCCCGTTTTCGGCTTCGAAAATTTCATAGTTGTACACTTCCAGTGACATTCTAAATAAAAGGCGTTGCGCAGTATCATCTTCAACGATAAGGATTTTTTTATGCTGCAGCATTGATTTTTATTTTGTATTCCAAAAAAATTTCAGAGTTTCGTGAATAAGGTACTCAGCGTATGTTTGGGATCGATTCGTTCTGTTCTTTCTCAAAATAAACCTATTTTTATTTAATCACAATTACCCCAAAAAGCACAATACATTACAGAATAGCTCACACTTTCCAGGGTAGGTCCGCAAACGTTTCGACATTAAACGTAATGATTCGTAAAACATAGTATTCTTGAGCCCCCCAACGATCTGATCGCGAATGCGAAGGTGTGAAACGGTTATGTTATTCTTTTAATCTGAGCGATCCCGATCAAAATGCCATTTTAGTGTGCGGTTCAAAGAGCAAATTATTCAAAAATCGAGTATCTTCCCAAAAGAAACTAAAATGTATCCGGCATGCCTGGTTACCATATATAAGCACTATTTTCCCCGGACAATTCTGTGGCGGATATTCCTCACAAAAACAACTTTGACCTCCTGCGTCTGACACTCGCCTTTAGTGTCTGCCTGGCTCATCTCGGAGCAGTAAGCGGTATCAGAGCTTTCCTCCCGCTGGGGGGCTATTTCAACTCCGCCATCGCAGTTGATTGTTTTTTTATAGTAAGTGGTTTTCTTATTTTCAGAAGCTATCATCGCTCTTCAAGCCTCCTCTCTTATTTCAACAAACGACTCCGCCGTATCTATCCGGCATATGTCACAGTGGTTCTACTCGCCGCCATCCTCCTACCGCTACTCATCAACCCTGGCACAAACCTGTTTTTTTCAGGCGAATGGTTTCGCTACATCTTTACCAACCTGAGCTTTTTAAATTTCCTGCAACCCGATCTCAGTGGAATTTTTTCCAGCACCCCACTCTCTGTCATCAATGCTCCGCTCTGGACGATCAAGATTGAGGTTATGTTTTATCTCTCTGTGCCGCTTATCTTTTTCCTTCTCAGCAACAGAAAACAATGGCTGATTCTTGGACTGCTCTATGGTGCATCAATTGCATATTCACTGTTTTTTCTGAACCTCTACCAGAGTACAGGACTGGACCTCTATTTGAGGCTTGAAAAACAGCTTCCCGGACAGCTTGTTTTTTTTCTTGGTGGCGGCGGGATCTACCTCTACTTCTCTTTCTTTACAAAACATCACTGGAAACTGTTATTGCCAGCTCTGTTCCTTGTCGGATTTAAGGGAGGCACCTTTATTCCCATACTCTACCCGTTGGCACTGGCCATCGCAGTAATCTCCTTTGCACTCTCTTTTCCATATCTGGGTAACTGGGGTAAATATGGTGATATCTCCTATGGTGTTTATGTCTATCACTTCCCCATCCTGCAGATATTCACGTCCTTCGGTCTCTTCGAAGAACATCCCTGGGTCGGTTTCACTTTTTTTATCCTCTCTATTCTTATTGTGTCAGCCTGTTCCTATCACTTTATCGAGCGTCCCTTTCTCCGCAAAAGCTCCCATTACAGACGGGTTGCTGAGGAAAGCACTTCCCCGTGAGTACTTTTCACCCACCCGAAGATATTGTCCGCTGTTTCTGTTCCCATCCAGATACTGCGGAGATAACTATTCTTGGTGAAGGAAATATTAACGATACCTTTTTGGTACGTACCAAAGAGTTATCCTTTGTCCTGCAGCGAATCAACGTTAAGGTCTTCCCTGATCCCCAGATCCTTATCAACAATCTTCAGCATCTGAGCCAGCACCTCTTGTCACTCACAACCGTGACAACACAGCGCTGGCAAGATGCCATGCTTATTCCTGCACTAGATGGTTCTTCTTCTATCCGTGACCATAAGGGAGGGGTATGGCGTGCCCTTACCTATGTTGATGATAGTATCTGTTTTTCCCAGGCAGAGACACTGTTCCAGGCAGAGCAGACCGGGTGGGCTCTTGGACATTTTCACAAACGACTTATTGGGCTTGAAGTTGAGAAAATGCAAATTCCCCTGCCGGGATTTCACTGCATTGGAAACTATCTGGAACAATATGCACAACTCAATAGAGAGAGCAGAGAGAACGAGTCTCCAGAAATACAATCTTGCCGACAAACCATAAAAGAAAATCGGAAAGAAGCCCTGGAGCTTGAACAAACAATTTCCAAGAAGAAATATCCAGCCAGAATTATCCATGGTGATCCTAAAATTGCCAACATCCTCTTTGACAAAAAAAGTGGTCTTGCAACCAGTCTTATTGATCTGGATACCGTTGGCCCAGGACTTCCGCAGCACGACATTGGAGATTGTCTCCGATCCGTCTGCAACAGAGGTGGAGAAGAGAGTAGAATTGATGAAACTTCTTTTGATCTAACGTTCTGTGAAGCAAGCCTGAAGGGATATTTCAGAGCGGCTAGAGGCTACCTGGTACCCGATGAAAGCGAATTAATCTATAACGGTCTACAGGCCATCACCTATGAACTGGGACTGCGCTTCTTTATGGACTACTTACAGGGAGGACTCTACTTTAAATGTAAGACACCGGAAGACACCCTGCGTAAAGCTCAAGTACAATTTACTCTACTGCAAGACATTATTGCCAAGGGCAACGCCATCCGCCAACTAATAGTGCAACTCAGCAAATGACAACAACTTTTGCTACTGAAAAAGAAGCATTATATTAAGACTGGGGATATTCCACCCCGTGGACATCAGACAGAGGTAGATCCCAAACAGTGTAAAATAGGCGACCTGAATGGCACGGTACCTCCACAGGGAAACTATCCCTCCACACTCTTCTACGAAAAACTTTTGCAAAAGATATAAGCCAGCTATTTCACTTAAAAATATAAAAAACACACCATAGAAGGGATACACCCATTCCGGAATCACAAATGTCAATTTTTCCAGGAATTCCCATCCAAACTGCCTTCCCAGTGTGGGCATAAATTCTGGAAAATTTCTGACCGTATAGTTCATCCTGCTCACCAGCTCTCCGGCCAGCGCCAGTGGCAGAAAAATCGGGATCATTGGAGAGAATCTCCCCATTAAATCATCATGATACACCCCAAAGAAAAGATCGCCATAGCTGATAGTAATATGAACAATGGCGAATCCCAATGCCAGGGGAATCGCATAGAGTCCCATCTGACAAACCCAGTTATAGACGCAGACTACTTCAATTTTTGCCATCAAGTTGAAGATATTCTGATCCGCAAAACGAGCAAGCTGAGAGCCCATAAGAAAGGGGACCATCATAGTACAGGTGATCAATTTCCCTTTGCGTATAATAAGTTCCGATAACGGATGACGCACATTCAACTGTGGTGAGTCGTGAGGGCAAAGCTGTATACAATGACCACAGACAAGACACTTGAGGTTATTTGTAACCTTTACCGCGCCTAAAGAGACAGGGCAACCAGGCAATTCTTCTGTCCCCTTAAAGCAGGCATGGGTCGTACAATGTCGACAGGAGCTATGATCTGGCCTGAATTCAAGCAGGGAGATTGATGAACCAATCCCCATAAGTTTTCCCAGTGGACAAAAATATTCACACCATGACTGTTTTGAAAAGAGAAGTGCACAGAAGGTTGCTCCGGCCCAGATAACAATAAGCAGCCAGGCAGTTTCTTTTGGACTCTCTTTCATTCCGGTGGATTCCTCCACCCAGATAATCAACATAAAAAAAACGACCGCGATTCCTGTGCTGTTTGTTATAAGCAACTTGGGGACAGTTTTTTCAAGAGAAAACCGACAAGCCTGGAGGAAACGTCCGGCCACTGGGAAAGGACACACTCCGCACCACATTCTCCCGACAAAGAACAGGCTCAATATGACAGATGGCCACCAGAACCCCCAACAGAGATAAAGCATGGTGTTTCGGGTGGAATCCTGAGGGCCGAAAAGTCCAGCAGCAATCAAAAGCAGTAACATGATAACAAGAAACCGTTGCCATACAAAATGAAGTCGTTGCTTAAAAAAAAGGGTATAGAAACGAGGGAAAGCGGTAAAGAGATCAAAACGTGCCTCCGGTTCAGAAAAGAAGCGATTGATCGTTTGAAAAAACTTCACGGAGAGCTTCTCATTGCCCTTTTCTGAAAAGTCTTTTTTTCACTTGGAACCCAACTATCAACGAAGCAACATAACTCAACAAAAAGAGCATAGTTACAGAGACGCCCTCCATACCAAGTGGTTTGGAAGGAAGAAGAAAGAGATAGGCTTGTCCTGAAACTACGGGTAAAACGTGCTCGTCCAGACTGCTGTTGAGCCAGGCCATAACCAGGAACAGAGGCAAGAGGTAAATCAGGACATAACGGAAATAATGTTGGGCGAGATAGGTATTAAAATCTTCATCAATAGATTGATCAGCTGAGGTATAGAGGGCATCACGGCTTTTGAGGTCAGGAATAATACCGATGGTATCCCGCTCGGCCTTTTGGACGGTAAATTTTTCACGGAATACCTTCTCTCTGACCTCAACCTTTAGCAGGCTACGGAGGCAAAAGGCAAGCAGTACCGTACAAACAGCAACCACCACGACCTGAGTGCTCTGTGATATAGAAAGAGCAGACATGCTATCCAGAAAAACGAAATCAAGAAGACCTCGGATACCAAAAAATAATGGTTGTAGCATTCCATAATAAATACTGTCTAGAATGGTGTTGACTATCCGCATAGGCACAATTTAGAAAACTCAAAAAATTATTTAAATGGAGCCAAAACGTAACAATTCAAGGTGACACGATATACCCCTAACTTCAGAGCTGTAACTTTTCAGAAGTGCCTCATATTCGTTTGATCTAGCCAGCGCAGCATATGAAGTTATATGCTAGCAGGCTAGATCAAACGAAGATGGGGTGCTTCTGAAGAGTTACACCAAAACCAACAATGGGGTGAGGTTACCCCCACCCCATTGTCAGGCTTGTTCATTGTATCACATGCGGCACCAACCGCAGTAATATTTTATATCTTAACGCATAAACCAGATAAGTCCGGTATATTTCAGGCAGGTCAGAATAAGAGCACCGGCCAGCAAACGCTTGAGTAAAATCTCAGGCATTTTCTTCTGAAGTTTCGGACCAACCACTCCACCGCACATGGCACCAGCTGCGATCAGGGCTGCCATTATCCAGTCAGGCTGATAGCCCATCATAACATATTTGGCAATACCACCAATGGAGGTGGAAAAAGCGCCAGCGAGAGCAATGGGTACTGCAAGATACATTGGGTATCCAACCAGTGTGGTCATAAAAGGCATAAACATGAAACCGCCACCAACACCAAAGGAGGAAGCAACGATACCCATAATAATACCGCCACCGAACATCAGCAGTGGCTTGGCAACAAAGGTCTCTCCCCAAAAGCGCATTTCAAATCGAATGGGATTAAACTTATCAAACTCAATGGAGCCCAGTTGCATGGCCTTACCGGACTCTTTGGCATCCTTAACCGCTGCATTAAACTTCTGAACAATGGCCTTCATTGCTTTTTTCTTCTCAATGGAACTGGCTAGTGATTCAATATATAATTTAACACCGATAACCAGACAGATTATCCCGAGATAAAATTTAAACGCTGCAAGATTCAGATACTTCGCAGAGAGTGGGGGTCCAATAAAGAAGGCACCGATAACAATCCCGAGGGCAAAAGGTATTGCCACTGGATAGGCAAAGCGCTTTTCTTTGAGATAACTGAGCAGTCCACTGATAGGAGAACAGAGGGTAAGAAATAAGTTGGTTGGTTTAATTGTGTTACCAGCATTAATACCAACAGGACCGTTGGTTCCGATGGCAGTAATCTGGAAAGCTGCAGTGAAAAGTCCGCCGGCAGCACCCATGATAACGAAAAGAATACCAATAATAAAGGCTCCGCCAAAGACAATCAGGGGATTCATATAGACATTACCTGTCTTAAAGAAGAAACCCGATTTCTCAATGCTGAAAGTGTCTATCTTTTGTCCGTTTACATAGACGGCCATAACGGTATCGGGATAGAGATTTTTGTAAGGAGACATGGAAACGGAGTATTTTCCGGTGGCCTTGTCAAGTGCTACAGAGACCCCTTCATTCCACTGTTCGGCATTTGCAGCGTAATCACTCATGATCATTCGGGCATTACCACCAGTGCTGGGTTTTTCCTTCACAATGGTGTTCATTCCAAACTTGTTTTCATGGGTGTAGGCAAGCATCTTCCACTGAGCCTCACTATTCACAGGACCCAGCTGGGCTTGTATAGCGGGATCAATGTCGCCCCATGCGTTTATCTTGTTTACTTTAACATTGTACTTAAAGGGCGGGAAGGCAAATACCCCTGAAGTCTGACCCTTTGGAGAAACCTTTGGTGTTGCCAAGGCTTCGGGACTGCTGCTGACAACATAGAAAGACGCTGGAATGGCCGTATCACCAAAAACGTTCTTACCATTTTTTCCGTCCATCAAACGCTTCTTTTCTTTCGGGCCGGGTGAATCCTTTGCTGAAAACAGTTTATCTGTGCAGACAACCACAAAGAGTTCCTGGCCGGGATCGATACTCCCTTCAACTCCAATAGCAGTTCCAGCTATAACTTTGTTTGCACTTAATTTACCATCAATGGCCATGGCGTTGCTGCTCGCAAACACCAAGCCTGCAATGGCAATTAAGAGTAGTGAAATTCGCTTCATACTTCCTCCTTTACTTTTTTGGTTAGTTAGTTAACCAAATAAAAAAATCATTTAATTTTGACAATTTTGGCATCACCAACATAATCACGACTCTCAAACCCGGTCATACTTGTCATTTTTTTTGTGAGTCCCCCTATCTCCTTAAGATTCCTAACAATTGTCTGAACATCATCAATAAGATCCTGTTGTTCAAGATCCTCTTCAAGAAGTTGTGCTGTACCAAGTGCCGCAAATAGCGGTGAGTTAATCTCGTGAGCAACGGTTCCAGCAAGTTCCACAACCCCCTGAAGTTTAACCCGCTCCAGTTGCTCCTCTTCCAGCTGTCTTTTGGCTGTAACATCACGTATAACCTCAATGATATACTCAACCTTACCATCGGGGCCGATCATGGGTGAGGCAGTACGCTCACACCAGCGCACCTCATCATTCTGAAACGTTCTATGGGTATACGTAGCACTTTCCCCCGTCTCGAGAACTCTACTCACAGGACAGTCCTTTTCATCACATTCTTGATCCTGCCAAAGGCCATCATAGTCACAGCCCAGAAGCTCATTTTCCGAGCGATTCATCACTTCCTGTAGCACCTTATTTGCCAGAACCAGATGTTTCTCTCTGTCTACAACCAGAAGCTGTGGTCTAATACAATCCAGGATATTGGTAAGAAATCTCTCATTTTCCTCAATCTGGTTAAAGAGCAGGGTAATCTGCTGATAGGTTTTAGCATTCCGGATGGCGACACCGCCAACTTCTGCAGCGGTCACTGCAAAATTAATTTCACTACTGGTAAAACAGTGAGAAACATCGGAGAGGATGCGAAGCACTCCGATAACATCATTTCCCGCCTTGATAGGCACGGAGAGGAGTGACTTAATCCCCTCTTCTTCCATGTTTTCCTTGTAAAAAATCCGGTCATCCTGCCTCACGTCAAAGATAGAGACAGGAGAACCGGATAGAGCAGCTTCCACATTTTTTTCATTCTCAACATGACCCCGTTGCAGATAGGTCTCTGACAAACCATAGGAAGCCACCAGTTCCAGCTTATTGGACTGCGACTGAAGAAGGCGGATAGTGCAGCCCTTACTCCCAAGGGACTGGGGTAGACGTTCTACTATGGTATCGAGTACCTCCGACAAATTTAGGCTGGAACTGACCAGGGTGGACAGTTCCTGGATTTCTTTCATAAAATCCACCTGGTTCTCCATCTCCGTGAACATCCTGCTGTTGGAGATGGCAATTCCGACCTGTTCGGCCAGAGCCATGGAGAAAGAGATCTCATCTGCCGTAAAAATACGTTTGTCCCGGGTCAGGAGACGCAGCATCCCAATAATCGAATCCTGAAAGATTATGGGCAGGGTGAGAACGGATTTTACGCCCTCACTCTGCACCAGTTGCTGATCATGATGACCAACTTCCTGATCAAGATCGGTCTTAGCCACCGGATAGCCGGAACGAATCATCTCCATGGTCTCTTGCGTATCGATACTGATACGCGAGAGATATTCCATTGACAGTCCATGGGCAGAACCCATAACAAACTGACCGGTCTCAGCATCAAGCAGGCGAATGGTCGCCGCGTCCACTGCCATAAGATCTGGTAGCGTACGGACGATGGTATCCATCACCTGCTGATGATCAAGGACCATGGAGGTCAGCTTGGTCACCTTCTGGAAGACCTTGAGATATTTCTGTTCCTGTGGCAGTGTCATGGGTCTATTCGGTTCCGATCAGATTTTTTCAATACAGGTCTTGATATATTTCAGTGGCGGTGTTGCAGTCCACTTACAGGTCGTATTCGGCCTGAGTAACATATTTGTATTAAAGCCCTTGTATTGTGGATACTTTGGATCGCCTTCAAGACCATACTTATGACCAAAACCACCGGCTGCAGCAAGCACACCCTGACGAATTCCCCAGGTAACCTTGGCTACGGCCTCAACGGATGCCCATGGTGAACTGATTTTCACGGCATCGCCGTCAGCAATACCCAGCTCCTTGGCATCCACATAGTTGACCCATACAGGATTCGTACCGCAGGCCTTCATCAGCGAAACATTCCAGAAAGTGGAAGTATGCTCATGCTCGAGTACCCGGAAAAATCCGAGAATCATGGGATGATCTGCATCCGGCTCAAGTTCTGGCCAGTCTTCCCATGGATCTTTGTAATCAGGAAGGCCATCGACGCCATTCTCTTCGGCCAGAGGATTCATAAAGTTGTACTTTCCGGTCTTGGTATTCCCTGAAGCACCGTAGCCAGCAGGCGGGTTCATAGAATCCCATTCTTTATATTTATAGTATTCATGCGGGTCGGTGATGTGATATCCAACCTTACGCAGCTCTTCCAGGGTGATATCCTGATTGCGGAGTTGATTCTCAAGGAATTCGTCTTCATTTTTCCAGGTGAAATATTCACCGTATCCCAGTCGCTTGGCAATCTCCTGAAAAATGGAGACAACCGACTTGCTGTCGTACATCGGTTTGATAGCCCGCTGAAAAAGTGAGATAAAAGACTCATACATCCAGTCAGCAACCACCCGACTCTGCTCAAGATAGGTACAGTCCGGCAGAACCACGTCACAGAGCTCGGTGGTATTGGACATATAGCAGTCAATGGAACAGGAAAATTCCAGCTTTTCTATAGCCCGTTTGACCGAGGGTTCACTCCCACAGGACATGACTGGATTTCCAAAGTAGCAAAGCATGGCCTTCAGTTTCCCTTCATCAACATCTTTTTCAAAATAAGCGGGGATCCAGCCGCTCCAGAGGTGGCCCTTATCCAACTTTGTTTTAGGTGCGTTGTTTGGTGGTTTGGCCTGATCGTCACCCCACGCTGAAGCCAATTTTTTCTTACGAATAATGGATGGACCGCCTGGTGCGTCAAAGGTACCCATCAGACCGTTCATGGCAATAAGTGCCTGGGTGGCATGGAGGGTATTTGGTGCCTGGGTTACTCCTGTCCAGCTGTTGGTTCCAACGGCAGGTGCTGCAATGGCAAACTCATGGGCCAGACGAGTAATAGTGCCTGCTGAAATCCCGCAGATTTCAGCTGCCCACTCAGGTGTTCGGACAATTCCGTCCTCTTCACCCATAAGACGTTTTTTAAAGGCCTCAAATCCATAGGTCCAGTTTTCAACAAAGTCTTTGTTATAGAGGTCGTCTTTGACCAGCACATAGCACATGGCCATAGCCATGGCACCATCTGTTCCTGGCTTGATGGCAATCCACTCTGAGGCAATATTGGCGGTCTCACTGCGCCTAGGATCGATTACAATCAGTTTGGCGCCACGTTTAACTGCCTTTTTCAGATCGGCAACCTTACGCTGTCCAGCAGAAGTGGCCAGTTCATTCATACCAAAGAGCATGATTAATTCAGAATTTTGGTAATCTATCCAGGGACGTTTTTCACTGAAGTTGTTCTCATTGGCCATACGTGCTGGATTATCGCACATCTGCCTGTGAGTTACCTTATTCGGGGTACCATAGGCAGACATCACTGCCTCGTGACACCAGTTGTTAAAATCATTGCCGCGATGAAAACCAACTTCTGTGGGATCAACAGCTTTCAGGGCTTCGACGGTACGGTCAAGGGCTTCTTCCCAACTGGCCTTACGGAATCTGCCGTTTTCCTTGATCAAAGGAGTTTTCAGCCTATAGGCCGAATAGGTGTTATGGTGGGCATTGGCCCCCTTGATACAGAGTCTGCCAGCACCCTTGGGATCACCTGGTAATCCTTTACAACCCGTAATAATGTTATCTTTAACCTTCAACTCCTGACCACAGAGCCCAAGACAGATAAAACAATGCGATTTAACGCTCTTCAACTTCTCCGGTGCAACCGTACCTTCTTCAAGGGTTACGTATTCATCCCCAAGTTCAAGTGTTGCAATGGCCTTACTCATATTTTCCAGGATAAATCCGTAGGAATCATCGGTGGCCTGCTGGGAGAGCATGGCAAAACTGAACATGCGTTCGTTGAAAAGAAAACTCATGGTAATCTCTGCAAGACCCCGATAGAATTCTGTCTTGGCGGCACTGGTAAGTACTGCCGAAAATTCCACCACCCAGCTCATAAGATGGTTCCGCAGGAAATCAAACTCAGTCTCCTGCTTTACCCCTTTATAAGCGGCCTGTTCTGCAAAATGACGCATAAGTTCAAGTTCGGCTGCGATATGATCATCCAGATCAAGAAAGCCTTCACTCTTGTGCAATCCGGCTTTATTCAAGGCCTCACGTACTTTTACAACCGGTTCCTGCATAACAAGAGGTTCCCGGGTTGCATAACATGACTCATAGGGAAAGGCGGGATTATTACTGGCATTAAGGAAAAGGTCAGCATACTCATAGCGGAGTTCGTTAAAAACTTCTGCAGAGGATGAAGATTCCAGGGTACCGCGCATCCGACCAAGCCCAGAACAAAAGTCCTGAATGGTACACACTTCCTGAAGCTTTTTAATCTGACCAAGAAAAGCCTTCTCTCCCATCTTCTCGATAAGCCACAGAGGGATTTCGTCCCTATAGAGGGTAGAAAGAAACTGATAAATCTTTGCTCTTGCCAGGTTTGTTGCTTTAATATCCATGCTATTCACCACTCCTTAGACGCTCATTGCGCTTTTCGTGCCTCTTGACTTCAGGACTTTTTCAACTTTTTCTTCCAACTCATCGCGATCAATGGGTTTAACGCAATATTCATCGGCGCCAAGGCTGATAGCCTCACGTGCTGTTTCAACCGTAGGGTAACCAGTGAGCATAATTGCCTTCATGGATGGCTGTACTTCTTTGAGAAAGCCAAGAACCTCAACACCGCTCATTTTCTCAAGCTTTATGTCAAGAATCGCCAAATCAACAGTATTCTCCTTGGCAAAAGCTATTGCCTTATCCTCGTCGGTAAAGCAGTGAACCTTGTGTCCTTTTTTTGTAAGAATTTTTCCGATCAGTACCGTTGCATCCTGTACATCGTCTAAAGCCAGTATCTCAGCCATGACCTATCTCCTATGGTTTTTTTTTATATATGCAGATCAATTATGTATTCTATTATTTTTTAACTGAAGCAGATTCCCTCAGTGTAACCGGAAATCTCACATGGAAAGCAGTGCCTTTTGGCTCGCCATCGTCTCTTTTGGCCGGACTTTCAACGTCTATTGTGCCTCCATGTTCCTGAATAATTCCATAGGAAACAGAGAGCCCCAGTCCCGTCCCCTTACCCACGGATTTGGTGGTGAAAAAAGGATCAAAAATCTTTGCCACAACTTCCGTCGGAATGCCATGCCCAGTATCCCGTATCGTTGCCACCACCTGGTTGGCCGCTTCTTCGTAGTGACAGGAGAGGAATAAATCGCCACTACCCTGCTCTTCCATGGCATGATGGGCATTGTTGATAAAGTTGACAAAAACCTGACGTAATTTTTCGGTGTCTCCCACAATTGTCGGTATATTTTCATCCAAATCACGATGGACGTGGATATGATCCATACTGAGAGTGTGTTCTGTTACGGCGAGGACATCTTCCAGCACTTCATAGACCATGATATTTTCGCGAGCACTTTCAGACTGGCGGGAGAATTTGAGAAGATCAGCAACTATTTTACGGCAGGCCTTAGCTTGGCGTTCGATAACCTGCAGACTTTGTCCCTCTTCACTTTCTGGACTGAAATCATCCATCATTAATTGGGAATAGCCTAAAATCACCCCAAGAGGGGTATTGATTTCATGAGCAACCCCTGCTGCCATTTGTCCCACAGAAGCCATTTTTTCACTGGAGGCAAGTTGCTCCATCATGGTTCTGACTCGGGTGAGATCCTTGGCAATCCCCTCGCATCCCACAAATTCCCGATCTTCGTCAAAAAGAGCTGTTGCAGAGAGAAGCACGTAAATAACAGTTCCATCGGCTCGAACAAATTCAGCCTCAAGGTCTTCCACAAACCCAACGGAAACGATGGTCTCAAAATAGTTGTCCAAATCCTCTTCATTGCAAAACACCTGATGCAAACTGAGCTCTGGTTCTTCTTCCATGGAATAGCCCAGCATATCCAAGCCTGCTGAGTTCATATTAACAAGCCTGTTACTTGCATTACAAAAGTAAACCATATCTTTGGAATTGCTAAAAAAATTTCTGAATTTCTTTTCAGAAGCAGCAAGTTTCATGGTCCGTGTCTCTACTATTCCTTCAAGATCAACATTCAGTCTCAATAACTTGTCGGCTGACACCTCAAGCTGTTCATTGGCTTCTTTCAGGCTGCGTGCTTTTTGCTGAATGGCACGAAACCCCTCTATCCCCTTATGATAATAGATACTTACAGCAGCAAGAGAAATCATCAGCAGAGTATTAAATCCACCGCTGTAGGGTGCTAATACCTGCCACTGATCCTTATTATTGAATATTAGGAAAATTTGTTTGAGAAGATGTCCAACTGCCCGGGAAACAGAAAAACACACTAGGGTGAGACAAAAATAGAAGAGAAAACCCCAGAGGAAATTATCCGGTTGCTTACGGATGAGAAGCCAGGCATAGCGTAGAGAGAGAAAGGACAAAATGATGATAATAAATGATCCAACCATATCCACGAGTATGGCTGGAAGCATGGGAATACTGGTCATATTTCCTCCACCTCACAACTGCTTTTGTATATTCCCTTCATTGCCAGATAGAGAAACAAGAGCGCGGGAACACTAAAAAGGTGGTCAAGCTTAGTAAAATAAAACAAAAGTTTTACGCTGGTAAAGGGCCCCTCTAGCCTGGTAGTCAGATACCCTCCCTCACGGATAAAATGTGCATTGTCCACGTAGGAGGCAAGAGAATGTCCAGTAAAAGCCACCACATTCCAGAGAGCCATAAAAACACAAAAGATCTGTAGAAACCGCCACCCTCGCGACTTAAAGGCACTCTGTCGAATTCCCCAGATAAGATAGCACAATGCGGCGGTAAAAAAGACATGGGCCAGTTGATGGACGTATAAACCTTCCGGAGCACCGTGGCTTTGCACAGCCCAGGCATTTCCAGGAAACACAGTCAGTGTCAATAGGAGGAGAAACGGGGACATTCTGTGTGTTGAATTAACAAGGTTCATTTCGTACCTTCAAAGTATTTTATAGGCTTACCACAGACCTGCTAGTACCTGCCTTCCACAATAGGCAGTGGCCCACATCACAAATTACACTGCACATACAGTGCCACATTTAGAGTCAAATTAAGCATTTCACACTAGGACGAAAAATCAAGTACTTATTTGTGAAGGCATGTAACATCGTGGTAAAAAACATTTTATCGACACTTTCCTGAAAGCGCATCGACAAAGATGCACTGCACCAACAACAGTGCACACCGACAAATAACTACCACCTCAGCACACCTCTGTATATATGTGTTTTTTTGATATAAAGTAGATAAAAGAATGGCGCCACTCCCCCACTGCCGCACAATCGATGCAGATTTGATATTCAGGAAATGTACCGGGAGAAGAAAAGGAAATGTGTTGTTACGGAGAAATCCGGAATCAATCTCTAAATGATTGTGAGCTTACCTTGAAGCGCTGCATCAGACGCTGAAATGATTGACGACCCAATCCGCTTGCACGGGCGGCCGCAGACACATTACCATTACTCATGGTCAGAGCTCTCTCCAGATAGGTGGAAGAAAAGGAAGACATTACCTCTTCTTTTGCTTCATTATAGGGGAGTCGATAGACACAGACAGGAACTTCCACCGTTGTTGTATTTGCGGAACCATCTTTTGCCAATTCCTCAGGACTGAGAAGATCCTTTGGGGTTATTATACTGCCGGGAGTGAGGAGGACGGCACGGTTAATCCTGTTCTGCAACTCACGGACATTCCCCTTCCACTCCCTTCTCTCCAGACACTTCAGCGCTTCATGGGAAAGTTCCATACCTTCCCGATGATACTCCTCTACATAAATAGCAAAGAAATGGAGAGCCAGCAGAGGGATATCTTCCCGTATATCATCCAGTGACGGCATGGTAACCGTCATCACATTTAAGCGATAAAAGAGATCTTCTCGGAATTCTCCCGCGGCAATCTTGGCTTCAAGGTCCTGATTGGTAGACGCAAGTACTCGGACGTCAACTTTTACCGTACTGGTCTGCCCAAGAGGTTGAATTTCTTTTTCCTGGAGAACACGTAGTAATTTGGTCTGAAGGGAAACGGGAATATCAGCAATTTCATCGAGAAGGATAGTGGAACCTGAGGCCTCGAGAAAAAGCCCGTCTTTATCGCGATCTGCTCCGGTAAAAGCACCCTTGGCATATCCAAAGAGTTCACTTTCCAGGATCTGTTCTGGCAGAGCCGGACAGTTCACCGTAATCATTTTTTTCTTTCCACGGTGGCTCATTGCATGAATGGTTCTGGCTGCAACTTCTTTTCCGGTTCCGGATTCTCCACGAATCAAAACCGTTGCATCACTCTGCCCAAGCTTGGTCAGGAGATCTATGGCCCGTTGCAGGGGAGCGCTCTTTCCAATAAATTCCGTCGGTCTGTCACTCTTCTGCAACTCTTTATGCAGTTGTTGGTTTTCTCGCAGCAGTTGTGTACGCTCAAAGGCGCGCAGGATAATCAGACTTATTTTGGAGTTATCAAAGGGCTTTTCCAAAAAATCGTAGGCCCCATTTTTCAGAGCTGTCACTGCCATCTCTATGGTGCCGTAACCAGTCATAATGACAACACTGAGGGTTCTATCTATTTCATACACTTTACTGAGCAGCTGCAGGCCATCCATGTCGGGCATAACAATATCTGTCATGATCACATCCGGATGCCAGGAACTGATCTTCTCCAGAGCTTCTTTACCGGACTGGGCAATAGCCACATCACAACTGCATTTTTTAGCCAGAACCTTACGCAAAAGTATAAGCAAATCGTTTTCATCATCCACGATGAGAAGTCGTCTGCTCGTTACGTCTTCCATTTTCTTTCAGGCCTCCCTCTTATCACGGGTAGCCTGGAAGTACTGCTGCACAAAACGACCTGACACGGTATCAACAATTGAAAAACGCAGGGTATCAGCGGAGAGAAATGACTCGGTTAAAGCCAGAAAGATATCCCTGGATAGTTTTGTCGTTATTGTAGTTAGAGTATTTTTTTTCTCGCCATCTCCAATGGCACGGCAACGCAGAGGCCGTCTGTCATGGATCAGACAATTACCTTCTTCAAAAAGAGGGCACTGATATTTTTCCCGGGCTGGAACATTAAGCGCTTGTTCAAGGACAGTATTGCGTTTTTCCCGACTTAACTGTGAATTAATCACATGGCTGACATAAACGGCCTCTATCAGCTGTAATTCAAAGGGCTGGCTACAGATAGCGGTATCAAGTTCGAGGCTACCAGCCTCCGTAAGCAACGCTTCATAAT
This sequence comes from uncultured Desulfocapsa sp., assembly GCA_964538055.1. GTDB lineage: Bacteria > Desulfobacterota > Desulfobulbia > Desulfobulbales > Desulfocapsaceae > Desulfocapsa. The sequence goes on from CAZIDU010000075.1 coordinate 17,185, forward strand.
CCCGAAAGAAGGGCAAAAGGTCTATTGTGCTTGGATTTTCTATGCTTGCTTCCCTGGCATCTAGCTTTCCCTGCTGCTTGCTGTACTTTTTAAGGAGCTTCCACTGGCTATAATTGGTGGGATTGGCCCTGGTTCCTTTAAGGGTTTTTTCAGTATACTTAAGAGCCAGTCCCCGCCGCAAAAAATAGGCGGAGATAAAGGTACCCGTCCTTCCATGTCCATGACGGCAATGAATAAGGACCTTTTTCTTTAAGTAGAGGGCCTCATCCAGCCACTCCAGAGCCTCTTTCATTTTTTCCATATCCGGAGCACATTCATCCGGAGTCGGGAGATAACAGACCTCAAAACCTGACTGTATCTCAATCTCATGGAGATCGGTGAATTCTCCGCACAGATTGACTATGGCTCCTATGCCCTGATCTCTGATGGAATCAAGCTCTTCGTAGGACATAGGGGCGTAACCAACTGCAATTTGGCTGGTTAACCAGGTAAGCTGATATGACATGTTTTTTTCTTTCATTTTACTGAGCGGCCTCCCAAAACACCTTCACCTGTTCTTTTACCATATTTTCATCTTTTAAGCGCATATCCATTAACTTTGTTACTCCCAGAAGGCGTCCCACAATCCGCAACTTTTCCAGCATTTCCTCTGCTGACATTTGTTGCAGCCTGGCATCCAGAAGGTCCCCTTTGGGAGTAACCTGAAATCCACTCTCTTTAAGTATGGTCTCAACATAGTCTATTCGCAGGCTCCGTCCGGAAAAATCGCCACCGCCTCCTGCAAAACGCAGCTGGCAGTAATTTTTCGCCGCATCCTGGTCACACATGGCATCAACCAGGGTAAAATGATAGCCGAATCGCATATTAAGATTTACGTAATTGCTGCCAAGTACTGCAAAGCTTGCGAATTCAGATGAATCCTTGTTGGCAACGCCACCGGCAAGGGCAATTTCATCAAAACTTTTCCAGTCGAAATGGGACCTCTGCCCCCACTCCACACTGGGATGAGTCAGCCCCTGCCAGAGAGCAAGAAAGGGAGTGGAACGGATCTCGCCCTCGTTAACACCATCTTTCCCTGCGTTTTGCAGCTGCAGGCCACCGCCAACATCCAGCAGAAAGACATCAAGGGGAAGATCGGATAGGAGTTTCCGTTTCCCCTTTGATCTACCACTCCCCCTGTCTCCCAGAGAAAACATGGTTCGTACCGCCTGCTCATGGGAAAACCGGATAATATCATGGAGCGAACGACAGGATTCAGCGGCAAAGCTTTTGGACTCAGGATCAAGCAGATTCAATGGAGTGACAAATTGCAGAAGGCTATTCAGTCTTCGAAAATAGGGAAGTGATGCCTGCACCTCATGGAGTGGTATGTTTTTTTCCTGCGGCAGACAATCTCCCTGCCATACCTCTTGGATATCCGCAAAAAGACTGAGCTCTTCTCCATGAGCAATTTCTTCAACGGCATCTCCTACAGCGAGCAGCAAAGGAACGCCAAACTCTCTGCATACGGTGGAAAAATGGCCCGCAACAGAACCCAATTCCGCAACCACACCACGAACCTGCTTTAAAATACGAACAGCAGAGGGCAGGGTCTCTCTCAACACAAGAATTGCCCCCGGGGACACATCTTCTAATAAATGCTCAGAATCGACAACATATGCCGGACCACAGGCCTGTCCCATTGCAGCCGTCACTCCTGCTTTAAACAAAAAACGACCTTTGTCTGACAAAGGTTTTACCGTATGAGCAACCTCCATGGAATGTTGGATACCAAGAGGCCTGCTTTGTAAAAAAATAAGCCGTCCTTCCTTTGAAATTGACCATTCCACATCCCTTGGGGAATCAAAATGATCAGCGATACGTTTCCCCTCTGCCAGGAGCTGTAGAAGTTCCTGGCGTGTTAATATTGCGGTATTTTTATCTCCGTCCTCCTCTCCTGCATCCATTTCATAGGACTCAGGGATCACCCGACCGCTCACAAGGGCATCTCCCTGACCACTCACAGCATGAACGGAAATTTTTTTTTTCTGATCGCCAGATGGTTCAGCCGTATACAAAACACCACTGGTCTTTGCATCCACCATCTCAAGAACCAGGACTGCCATAGCCGTTTCCTCATCTCCAAGACCGGAATGAATACGATACGCCAGAGATTCTGGACTGTACTTACTACTGATTACTCTGCGCCAGGCATCAAGTATAGTATCACCGGAAACATTGAGCAGGGTCAGATATTGTCCGGCAAAGGAACAGGCCCCATCCTCATTAAGACAACTGCTGCGTACTGCGACAAGAGGGCTGGTACCAAAACCACTGGAGAAACTTTTCCAGGCAACAGTAATTCCCTCGCTGATTTCAGGGGGAATATCACCCTCCATTATTAAATCGACAAGCTGAACGGATGCTGCCACCAGACTCTGGGGTTTTAAACTTTCTATGTTGCAGAGAATCTCATCAACGGGCCTGCGAAGATCGTTATAGGCCATAAAATAGTTGAAACTGTTTGCTGTAACCACAAAGCCTTCGGGAGTAGCAAGATTCAGGTCAGCTCTGAGTACTGCCAGCTGTGAGGCTTTGCCTCCAACAAGATCTTCCCGACCAGCTCCTTTCTGCAAAGAACAGACAAAGGGAGGCTTACTATCAAGCTGCGGAGGAGCCAGGAGGAATTTACTATAAAAATCAAACTTTTTATAATAACTCTTCAGGGTCACATGGGAACCGGGAGCCATCCTTTCAAGACTTTCCACCATTCCCAGAACATTTGCAGAGAAACTTTCGTAACGGCTACGAATACTGCTAAAATCCTCCTTGATCCCCTGATAATACAGGGCCTCAAGCTCCGCCATCTCTTCATGCGTCCGTCCATCATACTCCAGGAGTTCCTGAAAAGACTCATAAGTTGAACGTAGCACTGCTCCTGGAGCAAATACTCTGTATGTCCAGTATTTAAATAAGGTATTTACTAGCATCGGAAACCACTCAACGTTAGAGGAAAGATAGGTGAGAATGACTTTTTAAAGCTTAGTTTTTTCTATTGCTCTCCTTTATCTCTATACGAAATCACAACGCAACCCAATAGTTTTATGCGTATGCTCATTAAATAATGTCTGTCCATTGGTGAAATTCTTTTCTCTAATCGAGGTGCGAGAAAAAATTTCGTAACTATTCACCATGCTATTGAACGGCACAATATTTATCCGGAATCTGACCGGAATCTGGGGACACGATCCCAATTCAAAAGACAAAAACGAATTGGGTCATGTCCCCAGTTTCCTACCAGCGTATTCGTTATGCAATTCCGACTCAAACTCAATTTCGGTTAATAGTTACAAAATTTCTTCAGTTTTAATGGTATCTATTTCCTTGTCATTGTATGTTAGCCTGTACTTTAAACAGTCACAGCCGATAGCTTTTTCAACCATGAGTTGCCATCTGAAGCGCTACAGAAAACTGCCCTTGCGCAGGAGAAACGAATACAATGCCAGAATCACCCTTCACTCTACTCAGTAAATCAACGGATTGTGCCGCCCGTCGTGGAGAACTCAAGACTCTGCACGGGACCATTCAAACCCCGATCTTCATGCCCGTTGGCACCCAGGCCACGGTGAAATCCATAACACCGGAAAACCTCAAAGAGATGAATGCCCAGATTATTCTCGGCAACACTTATCATCTCTTTATTCGCCCGGGACAGGAGTTGATCCGCAGCTTTGGAGGCCTTCATAATTTCATGAACTGGGATCGGCCCATCCTCACAGACTCTGGTGGATTTCAGATTTTCAGCTTGAAGGATCTTGCCAAAATAACAGAAGAGGGAGCAGCATTTCGATCCCACCTTGATGGGGCCAAACTCTTCCTGAGCCCCGAAGATGCGATCCAGGTACAGGAGTCACTGGGATCAGACATCATGATGTGTCTTGACACTTGCATTCCCTACCCTGCAACCCGTGAAGAAACTATCAAATCAACGGATCTCACCAGTCGCTGGGCCCAGCGTTGCCGAGACGCCCAGAGTGATACCGGACAACTCCTCTTTGGCATCGTCCAGGGAGGAATGCACCACGACCTGCGAAAGGCACATGCCGAGGCCTTGATTGATATCGGGTTTGACGGTTACGCAATCGGGGGCCTAAGTGTAGGAGAAGAGAAAGCATTGATGCAGGATATGACAGAGGCAACTATTCCTCATCTGCCGGAAGACTACTCACGCTACCTTATGGGAGTTGGAACCCCCGAGGATCTGGTGGAAGGAGTGTATCGGGGTGTAGATATGTTTGATTGCGTTATGCCCACACGCAATGCACGAAACGGAACCATGTTCACCAGTACGGGAAAAGTGGTGATCAAAAATGCCAGGTATCGTGATGACAAAAAACCTCTTGATCCGAACTGCAACTGCTACACCTGCCGTAACTATTCACGGGCCTATCTGCGTCATCTTTTTCAATGCCGGGAAATTCTCAGTTACCACTTAAACACCATCCACAATCTTCACTACTATCTCCATCTCATGTCAGAAATGCGTGAAGCCATCGAAAAGGATTGCTTTTCAACATTTCGTAACGATTTTTATGGCAGGCTTGAGGCAGAGTGATTAAACATAAGAACTCAGAAAATTACTTTCTAAAATTACCATATTGATATTTGGAGGAATAACCATGACAGGAGTCGCATACGCAGCAGACGGTGGATTAGCAGGTGGAGCCGGAGGCATAGCCTCTTTTATCCCACTTATTCTAATATTTGGTGTCTTTTACTTTATGCTTATCAGGCCTCAGCAAAAACAGGCCAAGCTGCAGCAGCAGTTTCTCAATGAGATGAAAGCCGGCAACAAGGTTGTTACAAAAGGCGGAATCCACGGAACCATCACCGGCCTGACCGACAGCGCAGTCACACTGGAAATTGCTGACAATGTACGTATCAAAGTTTCCCGCTCATACATTGGCAGTCCACTCACTAAAGAGGGTGCTCCTGTTCCTGTAAAAAAAGCGGGTGGCTGAGGAATCGGCGGTTGCTGATTTTCTACAGTCTGTAGAACAAAATGAAAGGCAGGGTTTCCAACAGGAAATCCTGCCTTTTTTGTAACTATCCACCATGTTATTGAACAGAACAATATGTATCCGGAATCGGGGGACACGATCCCAATTCAAAAGACAAAGACG
>CAZIDU010000076.1:0-22306 GCA_964538055.1 uncultured Desulfocapsa sp.
ACACCGGAAGCGGTTAAAAAAAGGACATGCAACTTTCTAACCGGACGCTACTGCCCGTTACTATGCCATTGACCCCAAAACAGGTCTTCCCAGCCACAATAACGCCCAGCTCACTGCAGAAGCCATACGTATGCTTGCTGCACAGGGTTGCGATATCAACACCATAGAAGTCCTTGCCTGCGGCACGACCCTTCCCGACCAGATCATGCCCAACCACGCCCTGATGGTACATGGCGAACTCGGCATTCCACCATGTGAAGCTGTGGCCACCGCTGGAGTCTGTCTATCGGGCACCATGTCACTCAAATATGCCTATATGGCAATCCTTTCCGGCCTCAACAGTAACGCTGTGGCAACGGGATCAGAAAATGTCTCATCCCTGCTGCGCGGGCATCTGTTCAGTGAAGAAATGGCCCTGCAAGACAACCAACTGGCAAAGAATCCGGAACTCGCCTTTGAAAAAGACTTCCTCCGCTGGATGCTGAGCGATGGTGCCGGTGCTGTCTGGTTGAGTAACAAACCCAATAGTGACAGCAACGCGATATCATTGCGAATAGACTGGATTCATCAAAAATCCTATGCCGGAGACCTTGAGTCATGTATGTATGCAGGGGCCGAAAAGATGGCAGATGGTTCGTTGCGGGGCTGGCGTGAATACCCGCCTCAGGAGTGGCTGGAACACTCGATATTTGCTATTAAACAAGATGTCAAACTCCTCAACGATAAAATCATTGAATATACGGTGACCAGACCTCTCCTGGAACTCGTGGAACACAACAGGGTGGATCCTGACCAGATCGACTGGTTCCTCCCTCACTATTCATCCGGTTATTTTCGTGACAGGGTTTACGAAGGAATGCAGCTCGCAAATTGCGATATCCCGCAACAAAAATGGTTCAGCAACCTGAGCACAAAGGGCAATACCGGCTCTGCATCCATCTATATTATTCTAGAAGAACTCTTCCACTCCGGACGACTCAAGAAAGGGGAACGCATACTTTGCTATGTCCCTGAAAGCGGTAGGTTTTCAACTGCCTTTATGCATTTCACCGTGGAATAGTCAATGGAACAGAGCAGAGTCCCTCAGGACGACATCACAACCTATGCCAACAATAAAAAAGCGATGTATGCTACGGACAGCGCCGGCAACTACAGTGTTATTGCCTCAAGTGGATGGGAGATAGAAGAAGAGGTGACCATGCAGGCAGTGCAGGAACTTGAGCGTCTGGCAGAGGAGGCCTTTGCAGAAGTGACCAGTGGTAGTAAATCTCCCCTCTTTTTTTATATGTATGCGAAACGTATGGATCTCCAGGTACTCTCCGAGTCCACTGGTATATATAAATGGCGTATAAAACGCCACTTCAAGCCCTCTGTTTTCTGGAAACTCCCCACAAAAATGCTTGATCGTTACGGAAGTGCCCTTGGCATAACAGCGGACGAATTATGCAGACTGCCGGAACAAAAGCAAAACAATGGCTGAACAAAAGACTTTTGAACACAAGCATTTTGCCCATTGTGAAAGCGGAGTTATGTCTCTTATGATGTCACACCATGGCCTGCCGCTATCGGAAGCCATGGCTTTTGGCCTCTCGGGAGCCCTGCTCTTTGCCTATATACCTTTTCTAAAACTTGGTGGGATGCCACTAATTACCTATCGGGCACGCCCCAAAAGTATTATCAGAGGATTGCAGAAAAATCTTGGTATCAAGATGCAGATGCACACCTTTTCCAAACCAAAAAAAGGAATGGAAACCCTCGATATGCTTTTGAAACAGGGGGAAATTGTCGGTGCCCAGAGTTCAGTCTTCTGGCTCCCCTACTTCCCTCCGGAGATGCGTTTTCATTTTAATGCCCACAATTTGATTATTTATGGAAAAGAAGGCGAACAGTACCTGATCAGTGATCCGGTCTTTGAAACAAGTAAATCCTGCGAAGCAAAGGATCTCGAGAAAGCACGTTTTGTAAAGGGCATGATGGCACCGAAGGGACTGCTCTATTATCCACGACATATCCCTGAGTCTATTGACTATCGAGCTATCCTCCCAAAAGTGATCCGGAAAAACGCAAAAGCCATGCTGAAAACGCCAGTTCCCATTGCAGGAATTCGCGGAATTCGCTCCCTGGCAAAGAGCATCGGCAAACTCGACAAAAAGGATCCCAGATGGGCCAGGCTTTTCCTGGGCCATATTGTCCGAATGCAGGAAGAGATCGGTACAGGTGGTGCTGGGTTTCGTTTTATCTACGCATCATTTCTTCAGGAATCGGGCACGATACTAGACAATCAGGATCTCAAAAAGTCATCACAGATGATGACTGCTGTGGGGGATCAGTGGCGGGAATTTGCCCTGCTGGCAGTGACCGCCATACGCAGAAAAAAAGATCAGCCTGTTGACTTTACTGCTATCCAGGAAAAACTAAACAGTGTCGCCATTGCAGAAGCCGAAGTATATAAAAACCTCCTGGATATCAAGCTGGCCTGAAAAATGATACACATCACCAGTCTCACAAAACGCTATAATGGCAAGCCAGCCCTGAAGCAGCTCAATATGGACATTGGCAAGGGGGTTATCTTTGGCTTGCTTGGCCCCAACGGCGCCGGGAAAACAACACTGATTTCCATCCTCAACGGCTTGAGTAATTTTCAGGAGGGCGAGATCCGGATATTTGACCTGCCTCTTTATGACAATCTCAAGGAAATACGCAGGCGCTGCACTCTTATTCCCCAATCTCTTGCTCTGTACGAGCATCTTACTGTTATTGAAAATCTCCGTTTTTTTGCAGGTATCCAGGGTATTGTCGGCACGGCGCTCCGAACCAATCTCGACTATGCAATTTCTGTTAACCGACTCGACAAGTTCCTTGAACAAAAAGCAGCCACCCTGTCCGGTGGCCAAAAGAGACGCCTCAATATTGCAATCGGTCTCTTAAACAGTCCTGAAATTCTCTACTTCGACGAACCAACCATAGGGATTGACCCGGAGTCACGAAATGATATACTCGAGACCATTCGGACGTTTAAAGAGGACAAAAAAACCGTTATCTACACCTCGCATTACATGGAGGAGATAGAAAAAATCTGTGATGAAGCAGCCATCATCAATAATGGCGAAATCATTAGACAGGGTTCATTGCAAACAATGCTCCAGGAAAACAACGACCCATCCATGACCCTTGAGTCCCTTTTTATCCGCCTGACCAGTCAGGATACCTCCAATGCTTAAGGCAATGCTCAAAAAAGAGTTTATTCTGATCCTGCGGGATAAGCATGCCCTTGCTGCGCTCTTTATTATGCCATCTATTTTTATCCTGATCATGTCCATGGCCCTGAAGGACACCTTCAGCAGTGACAGAGCTTTTATACACTACGCCATAGTCGACCAGGACAAGTCACCTATCAGTTTTGAGATTGCATCTTCCCTGAGGGCCAGTGCGACATTACAAGAGTCCGAACAGACAATCACTGACCAGAAACAACTGCAGCAGGCCCTGAACAGCGGGCTCCATTTTGCTCTTACCATCCCTAGTGGCTACTCTGCCCAATTCAGTCAGGAAAAGAGTAACAGACTCCTACGCCTCGATGTTGCAAGCGATGTCAAACAGGATATGCTGGCACTCTTTAAAGGGGAGCTGTCAGGAATACTCATGCGGTTACGCGTCAAAAATATGCTCCAGGAGCTTGAGTCTATGCTTCCCGGGATCACAGAGCAGTCAGAAGCAGCCATGCTCAACAATAAGGAACTGGAAGTCCATTTCAATGCTTTAGAAGAGAACCAATCCCCCACATCCACCCAGCAAAGCGTGCCTTCATGGATAGTCTTTGGGATGTTTTTTATTATTATCCCCATGTCCACCATATTTATCAACGAGCGCAAACAAAATACCCTGATGCGTATGCAGTCCATGAACGTTTCCATCCCACTCCTTTTTACCGGGAAAATTGTTCCATACATGATTATTAATCAGCTTCAGGTGTGGCTGATGATTGCGGTTGGGATATTTATTGTACCACTCCTTGGCGCCGATGCTCTTACCCTTGGAAACTCTTTGCCCGGGTTAGTTATGGTATCAACCGGGCTCAGTCTTGCAGCCATTGGCACTTCGATCCTGATCGCAGTTTCTGTAAATACCGTAGAACAGGCAACAACCATTGGTGGACTTGTTAATATCTTATTTGGTGCCATCGGCGGGGTCATGGTTCCCAAATTCTTTATGCCACCAGGCATGCAGACCCTGAGTAATATATCTCCCATGTCATGGGGGCTTGAAGGTTTTCTCGATGTTTTTCTGCGTAATTTAGGCGCAGGCGAAGTCTTATTTGAGTCACTGGCTCTGGCAGGTTTTGGAATCGTCCTGCTTCTCACAGCATGGCTAATATTTGCCAACAGAACAAAGAATGGATTATGAAAGGATCACTTGATGAGGCGTTAAAAAAACGTCTAAAAGCCATGATATTCACGGAATGTGATATTGAGGATATCACCCCAGAGGAATTAAGCGATGACGTTATGCTATTTTCCGATGAAAGCGGACTCGGCCTGGACTCACTGGACGCCCTGCAGATCTCCATGGGACTTCAGAACCAGTTTGGAACCAGACTTGTGGACAGTAAAGAATTCCGGCGTCAAGTCACCACCATTAATGCACTAGCAGATTTTATTCAGGAAAAATAGCAGAGAGGAGCACCCTACAACGGCGGAACCTCCCAGTTAATGGCAACTTTCCCCTGACCCTCCAGATACGCATTTGCTTTCGAGAAATGATTATTCCCAAAAAATCCACGATGCGCAGATAGAGGAGAAGGGTGAACAGACTGCAAAACTAAATGACGTTTCTGATCAATAATTCTCCCTTTTTTTTGAGCGTAGCTCCCCCAGAGAAGAAACACCAGTCCACTATGCTCCGCATTCAGTGTTTGTATGATAACATCGGTAAACCGTTCCCAACCCTTTTCCTGGTGAGATCCCGCTTTATTTTTCTCAACGGTGAGGACACTGTTGAGAAGTAGCACACCCTGCTCAGCCCAGCTTTTCAGATACCCATGATGAGCGATGGGGATGCCGAGATCCGCATGGATTTCCTTATAAATATTTCGAAGTGACGGCGGTATGGTCACGCCCGGTTTCACAGAAAAACAGAGTCCGTGAGATTGCCCGGGGCCATGGTAGGGATCCTGTCCGATGATCACAAGCTTTACATCAGCGAAGGAAATCAAATTCATGCTGTTGAAGATATCCTCTCCCTCGGGATAAATAACTTTCCCAACCTGTTTTTCCTGAACCAAAAACTTTCGGAGCTTTTGCATATATTCCTGTTCAAACTCTCCGCCTATTCTTTTTTTCCAGGAAGATCTCAGTTTTATCCTATCCTGTATTTTCGACATTGTGATATACCCATTATTATTTTGTTTAATGGCTTAATCAGACAAATACCTTTATGGCGTATCTGCAAGATGAATCAACCAAATCATCAGACAACTCCTTACCATAGACAGAGCACTACAGCACTCTGCCATTAGTCGCCTCTCATTTCAATCAGCTGTCATTACAAATAACCAGGTTTCCAATCGTTTTTTTTGACTTTTCCTTCTCTTTGGCTTAGCATTTCATCTATAAGAGGGTGCTTGAAAAATAGAGAGATGCTGCAACACACTTAGGAACAGATTACAAATAACTTGAATAGTGTTTCAGGCAGCACCTGATTTTCAACTCCCCCGGAAGCATTGCTTTAGCCCCGCCCAAAAGCGTAATCGGCGGGACTGAAGTCCCGCTTCCCAGAATTACTTTGTTCAATTTATTAAAGCATTCCTTAACAACCATATATAACGGAGAACCATAATGAAGCTTATAAAACTTGATGATACAAACGAGTATACCGCAGGTGCTATGAAGCGTTTTTTTCTGGTACAAGACTCTGAATACTTCAAAATCATTAATTTCAACCTTGAGGCAGGTGTCACATTTCCAGTTCACTCCCATGATCTTGATGGAGATTTATCAATTCAAGTGCTGGAAGGAAATGGATTTTTTCTTGGAGAAGGAGACACGGAAATACCGGCAAAGAAGGGAGATATCCTAGTTTCACAAATTCGGGAACCACATGGGGTACGTGCAGAAACCAACCTGCGAATTTTAGTTACAATCGCCCCTCCAATTTGATTGGCCATTCCAGAGTTCGGTTACTACCGCCACCGGCTAGACATGGAAAAAACATCTGTGTGTTACTTTCTTCTACTTTTGACTGTAATACATGCATTGTAGTGGTTCGACCTGGCCTGATATCTTTGACGAGCAAATAGGACCACACCTGATATTCATAGTCTATATACGTAATAGATCCTATTTTTTCTTTTAATTTGTAGTGTTACCTACCTCTATTTTTGGTCATTTAGTACCCGAATGTCAAGTTTTTCCTCCGATGGTAGCTCCGTTAAGGGCCAGTTCCGAGAATGGGCCTAACAAACGCTCGTCGGAGGAATTGGCCCTTGGCGGAGCGGATTTACACTTCAGCTTTCATTCCAGTTGATTTGTCGATGTCTGTCTCATAACCACCTCCATAGCTTTGAAATAATCACGCTGGGCTTTTAGGTTCAACAACTTGCTGTAGCGCTGGGTGGTCTTGATTTTTGAATGGCCAAGCAATTCCTGGATGGAGACCAGGTCTGCATCAGCATTCAGTAATTGGGTGGCCATCGTATGGCGTAACCTATGGCAGGTGACAGCAACACCACTTTCCCGTGCGTAATGCTCCACTCGTTTCTGCACTGCACGTACAGATATTGGCTTTCCTCTGCAGCGTCCTTTTTCAGCCAGAAAGATCTGCTTCTCGCCAGTTTTAGCCCTCTTCCTCAAGTATTTTGCCAGCGCAACTGCTGCGTCGTTGCTGATATACACGATTCTATCCTTGCCACCTTTCCCGGCTTTGACCATAATCCGACTCCGTCTGTAATCAATAACGTCAAGGGTCAGGTTAATTACCTCCTGGACACGCAAACCACAGCGCAGCATCAACATAAATATGGCAAGATCCCTCGTACTCGACACACTCTCAAGAAACGATTGGAGTTCGTTGTCATGGAGGTATCTCGGGAGAGGATGTGGCTCACGGAGCCTCTTCCCTCTGGCTACTGGGTTGGTCAGTGGTACTTCTTCCTCATACAGGAGGTAATCATAGAATCCACGAACAGTTGAAAGATGGCAGTTAATAGTGCGTGGAGACAACTTCTTTTCCAGTAAGTAATCGATATAGTACTTCACCTCTGTTGCCGATGCGGCCTCAACCGTTACGGGGAGCCAGATGAAGAACAGCTTCAATCTGTGCAGGTAGTTCTTAACCGTTAGCTCTGAGTAATTCTTCCTCTTCAAATACTGCCTGTAATTCAGGATTGACCCTGTCATATTCATGATGTCCCCCTTTCTCGATGACTGCCATTGCTTTGAAATATGCCTCTTCCTTCGTACCACCTGCGATCCTCGCATATCGAAGAGTGATTTCAATACTGAGATGTCCCAATAGCTTTTGCAGCACCTCCAGGCGCAATCCGGCGTTGAGCATATCCGTGGCGAACGTATGCCGTAGTGAATGGAGGCTGTAACCTTTTTGCTCAAGTCCTGCTTGCTGAGTTGCCTTTTTCATTATCATCCACGCTGCAACATAGGAGAGCTCCCGTCCTCTATAACCATAAAACAGACAATCCCTGCCACTGTCTCTGACAGCAAGCCATTTTCCCAGCGCTTCTTCAGCTTCTTGATTGTAGTAAACAATCCGGCCATGAAGATTCTTCTCTCCGATAAACAGCAGGATCTTTCGTTCGGCCAGAATAATATCAATCATCTTTACCTGAAGTAGCTCTCCAATACGCATGCCGGTGTGCAGTAACAGCAGGATAAGGGCACGGTTTTGTACAGGTGTAATTACCGCAAGGAGTTGCCTTAGATCTTCCGTTGGGATTGCTCTGGGGAGCATCTCAGGCAGCTTTACCCTGATCCTCTTATAGAAGATATCCAGCCGGAGGACCTCATTATCAACCAAGTAATGAAGAAAGGCATATACTGTCTGCAGATGGTTTCTGACAGAGTTTATCTTCAATCCTCTCTCTTGCTCATGATCTATATAATCAGCAATATCCTTGCGACTGATTGCTTCAAGGCGTGATATCCCAGCTTCTTGCAAGAAGGCCAGGAAAGCACTCAACGTTAGTCCTGTTTGTCTGATGGTGCTGATAGCAAAGTTACGACGATACTTGTCGTACAGATGAGAGATGACATATTCATAATCAGGGAGAGCATTCTTCTCCAATTTCTCTACAGCTCGATTAAGAACACGACGTCGTTTACTGGGACGATATACGTACAACGCCCCAGCAGAAGGAAGGAATAGTTTCTTCAACAACCCTGTATTTTGCCTCGCTGGATGATGGAGTGATAAAAAAAGATTGGATGGAGACGATAGAGTGGAGTCACTCACGTCAGAGGGGTAGTAACTTTCTAATATATCATTTTGTACGGCCATGTTGTCCTCCTTCTTCTTTTCGTGAAAAAACAGGATGTTGATGACCTTATTGTACCATAAGTTCGATCGTTAGTTTATTACGTATATAGGAGACATCTTCAGCCGAGTCGAATGGCGCAAAAGGAGAGATTTCCACTGGTCATTCTCATATTCCCCTGGCTATTTTCTGTAAAGGCCAGTAGTTACGGAAATCAGGAATAGTCTCAAGTTTCAATTGTTCTCTCTCTGCTTGACCTTATCACTGGCAACTCTATTTACCTTTAAGGCACCTCATGCCATAGATTAACATAAGATTACAGCGGAATTTTTGACGATAAATATAAACTTACATTATTTCAGTAAGGCTGCTATTTTCTATACGAATCACTGAATTTCTTCTTGTAAAATTAGGTCTAAAAAAATATCATTTTTTTAGATAAAATGTGGATTGTTTTCTCTAAATAGTATTACATGTGTGCTAATTGCCACATATAAAGGAACGGATGAACACACAAACAACAAACGAAAAACTGAAAAACAAGGTCACAGAACTCGAAAAAGAGCTTGCACAAGTCAGACAGTCTGAAAGAAACCTGATTGACAAGCATAAAAGACTTGAGACTTTACTTTCTGTCGGACCGGCTGTCATTTATTCAAGTAAAGCTTCTGAGGATTTTGGGGCCACCTTTATTTCAAAAAACATAAAAAGCCAGCTTGGGTATGAGCCTCATGAGTTTATAGAGGATCCAAGATTCTGGGGTGAACATATCCACCCTGAAGATAGATCAAGGATTTTTTCTGGGCTTGAAGGTCTGCTTGAAGAAGGCTCCCATGTTCATGAATATCGTTTTAAAAACAAGGAAGGTAATTACCGGTGGATGCGGGACGAGATCGTTGTTGTTTACGGTTCCGATGGAAACCCTACTGAACTCATTGGCTTTTGGATAGATATTACCGATCGCAGGCAGATTGAAGACACATTAAAAGAAAGAGAGACATTCTTGAATGTCATCTTTGATGCAATTCAAGATGGAATAAGTGTACTTGATACTGATTTTAATGTTATTCGAGTCAATAAAGTTATGCGGGAATGGTATTCTCATATGCTTCCCTTTGAAGGGAAGAAAAAGTGCTATGAAGTCTATCACAACAGATCTGAACCATGTGAAGTCTGCCCTACTATTCAGACAATTAAGAGCGGAAATCTGGTAAAAGAAGAAGTTTCCTTCACAAATGAGAAGGCTGTGATTGGCACACTTGAGGTTTTCGCTTTTCCCATTATTGATAAATCAGGAAAAATAACTGGTGTTGTAGAATATGTCCGTGACGTCACCGACCAACGGAAGGCTCAAAAATCTCTTGAAGAAGAAACTATAAAAATTCAAAAACTAGAGTCAACCGGTGTTTTAGCGGGTGGCATTGCTCATGATTTTAACAATATACTAACGGCAATATTTGGAAGTATCTCCATAGCAAAGATGTATTCAAGGGACAACAAAGAAATCATCAAGATATTGACTGTAGCAGAAAAGGCCGCCGTGAGAGCTGGAGATTTGTCGCAACAGTTACTCACCTTTTCTAAGGGTGGAAAACCTATAAAAAAAGTTACAGAATTAGCTCAACTAATAAAAGAATCTGCGCTTTTTGCATTAACTGGATCACAAACTGATTGTAACCTTCATATGGTTGACAATCCCTGGCTTGCAAATATCGACGAAGGGCAAATCAGCCAAGTCATCCAGAATGTGGTTAAAAATGCCGACCAAGCAATGCCTGACGGAGGTACGATTACCATCAAAGCAGAAAATAAAACTATAAGCTACAAAGCCTCACTTCCTTTGAAAGAAGGAAAATATATCTGCATAAGGATTGATGACCAAGGGGCTGGTATCCAGCAAGAACACCTTAATCGTGTGTTTGATCCTTATTTTTCAACTAAAAAGGAAGGAAGTGGTCTGGGGCTTGCCGCTTCTTTTTCAATTATTAACAAACACGACGGATTCATCACTGCAGAATCAGAATTGGGTATTGGAACAACCTTTTATGTTTATCTTCCAGCCTCAAAAGAGCAGTCGCTCGTAAGAAAAATAAGAGAAAAAGAAAAAGTTCATCAAAGTGGTGAGAAAATTTTGGTAATGGATGATGATCAAGCTGTCCTTGAAATAGTTACTCAAATGTTGGAGCTGATGGGGTTTGAAGTTGGAACCGCAACGAATGGTCAAGAGGCCGTTGAATTTTACAGAAAAGCTCAAATAGAAGCCCGTCCCTTTGATGCAGTAATTCTTGATTTGACAGTGCCGGGAGGAATGGGAGGAAGAGAGACTATCAAACAACTTACTGGCATTGATCCTGGGGTAAATGCCTTGGTTTCAAGCGGATATGCTAATGATCCCGTAATGGCAGATTATGAGCTATACGGTTTTAAGGGTGTTGTCCCTAAACCTTATGACATGGAGAAACTAGGCAAAGTATTGAGACATTTATTTGATTAATTCTTCTTAGGCATCTCTAATCTCAAGTAAATAACAATATCTCTCCAGTTGAGATTCTCTGCGATAGGGTACTGATTTAGACTGTACACGAATTGCAAAAGTCATTTGAAGAAAAACGGTTGAGCTTCGACTTGCCAGCCCTAATCATTCAGCCAATTTTGCGACGAAAGGTTTCTACTGTATCCTGTAAGTGCACAGCTCAGCTTAAAAGAGAACAGTGAGAATTAGAAGTTCGTAGTGGCAATATTAATCACTTCCACGAGTGGTGTGGTTTAAGGTGTTTATAAGAAATCTTAACCCATCCAGTAGGTAATCTGCCGAGATACAGGAGTTTTTTGAAAAAAAGGACTACGAACAGGTTTTCATATTTAGTGCTGTAAGTTTTTCACTGATCTTTTGAGCAGTGACAGGCTTTTCAATAAAACCATCCATACCAGCAGCCAGACAAAACTCTTCATTATCTTTTGCCTTCGATGAAATAACGGCAAGAATCATCGAATGTCCACCGAATTTCACTTCCCGTTCGCGGATGGCTTTGGTAACATCCAGCCCATTCAATTCCGGTATCTTGACATCTATAATAATAAGATCAAAACGAGATCTTCCGCATTCATAAAGGGCCTGCCTGTCATTTTCAGCCAGTGTTACCTGCCATCCCAGTTCAGTGAAAACTCTACTTATCAACTTCCTGCTACCCTGATCAGCGGCAGTGATCAGGACTGTATCCAATAGCTGCTGTTCAATGGCAGTCCAGATATCCTCAACATGCAGAGGTTTCGTGATATAGCCATCCATACCAGCACCAATGCACTTTTTCCGATCGCCCTGCATGGCGTGAGCTGTCATGGCAATGATGGGAACATGGCCACCGTGCTCCTTTTCATAACTGCGCATGGCGGTAGTAGCCTGATAGCCATCCATCTCCGGCATCTGAATATCCATTAAAATACAATCAAAATCTTTAGTCATAAATTGTTCAACAGCTTCCAGACCATTCTTAACAGTTGTGAGATGGATATTTTCCTTTTCCAGAACAGCCGTAGCCAGAAGCATATTTATGGGTTCGTCTTCCACAAGAAGGATCCTGCGATTTGCCAGAATATCCTGACGACTGAGACCACTTTTCAGTACAGTCCCCTGGTCAATAATTTCCTCTTCCCCTCCGCTCTCTGGCAATTTAAAACGAGCGGTAAACCAGAATGTAGCCCCCTTCCCGTCCTGGCTTTCGAGCCAGATTTTTCCGCCCAACAGCTGAACTAACTGGGAAGAGATACTCAGTCCCAGACCAGTCCCACCATATTTCCTGGTAGTGGAGCTATCTGCCTGAGCAAAAGAATCAAAGATGACTGCCTGTTTTCCCTGAGGAATCCCGATGCCTGTATCCTGAACACCAAATTGCAACAAAACACTGTCCCCACTGGATTCATTGCATTGTACTAGTATTTTCACAGAACCATGTTCAGTAAATTTCAAAGCATTGTTCACCAAATTGATAAAAATCTGAATCAACCTGTCCCGATCACCAATGAGAATTTCCGGTATGATATCCCTGATTTCTATAGAGAGTAGAACTTTCAGTTTTTCTGCCTTTACCGCCATTATGGAAAACACTTCATCAAGCATTTCATGCAGTACAAACGGAACCTTCTCAATCTCCATTTTTCCGGCTTCAATCTTTGAAAAATCCAGAATATTGTTAATGAGACCGAGCAAACGTTGGGCTGAAGATTCTACTATTTCAATCTGTTTACGCTGCTCCTCAGTAAGCGTGCTGTTGAGCACCTGAGTGGTCATCCCCATAATACCATTCATTGGTGTACGAATTTCATGGCTCATATTTGCCAGGAAATCACTCTTGGCAATATTTGCGGCCTCGGCAGCCTCCTTGGCGATCAATAGCTGTTTCTGAATGGATCTTCGTTGTAGAATTTCTTGTTCCATTTCCTCTTTAAGTAATCTCTCATTGTTGTTTGCTATTATTTTACTGATAAAGAGATAGGTAAGTAAAAGGCCAGGCAGTAGAATGAGCAGGACGACAGGATATTTTTTTTGCTGTTTTTCCAGACTTACAAGCGCCCATCCTTCAAGTGCCACCGGCGTTGTATGGATGGTGTATGGAACACCATCCAGCTTGACGACTTTTTCATCAAAAGAGACAGGGAGGCTTGTCAGGGGATTATTTGCAAACTGCCTACTTTTGATCAACTCGTTTTTTTGCATGGGGGAAAGCAGCCGACTTGCATGATAGAGCCAATCCTTATCCGTTTCCGAAACTACGAAAACAATACCAGTATCGGAAATAAGCGCACTATGCTGAAAAGATGACTCATTCAGTTCAATCTGGATACCTTGAATGCCAGATTTAATAACAAGCACTCCCAATGGCTCTGCATTACTATCTAGAATGGGAGAACTAAAATAAAGCCCTCTCTCATTCGTAGTAACACCAACGGCACCATATCTGGACTCAACGCCCTTGATCGCATTGGAAAAATAAGGACGAAATGTATAATTTCCCCCGGTTAGACGTTTCCCCGTGGAGGTTTTGCTGGATGCAGTGACGGTACCTTCTGCATCCATTACATAGACGATGGATGCAGAGAGAATATCTTTGGTTGTTTCAAGAATTTCTATGATTTGCTGGTTATCGGGCTGACTCCGATGAGATGCGTTTTCAATAATCCTTGCCTGAGTACTCAGCTGACGACAGGGTACGGTGTACTGTTTGCTGAGCAACCGGTCTATCGCACTGGCAAGCTGCTCTGTCTGTTGTTCCTGGATAGTGCTGAAATAAAAACTCTGGGCTTTAAGTGACAAAAAAACACTGAGGAATATAACAAGTACGCTCAGAAGCAGACTGGGCCATATCTTATATGCCAGCCCACCAGTATTTTTCTCACTCTTTGTACTTTTGGCAGTGGTCATAATCGTAAGGATAGAAACTCCCTATAAAATATACCTACGGAAGAGAAAGAATTCGTAACTATTCACCATGCTATGAAACTGCGCAATGTTTACCCGGAATCTGGGGACACGATTCCAATTCAAAAGACAAAGACGAATTGGGTCATGTCCCCAGTTTCCTACCAGCTTATTCGTTATGCAATTCCGGATCAAACTCAATTTCGGTGAATAGTTACAAGAATTCTAAGAGATTTCCCACGGAAAATCGAAGAGCTACTGTGAAAATGATACTGCTGAACTCTTACTCTTGTCAATACAGAATCATGATTTTATCAGTTTCAGTCTTCGTTTTCAAAAAGACAGGTGTGAGTAATGGTCTTGCCAGAATAGTTCTGAGGTGGGAGTAGTTTCAAGAACAAACTTTATTGTTCCAGCCGATAGGTTCGGCCGGAACACGATAAGTCTGTTATTTATCGGGAAAATTTCTCCCGTAATTTATTGACACCCTCATCTTCCAGGAAATCCTGAAAAGGCATCATTCTGTCAATCACACCACCGGGCAACAGTTCTACAATCCTATTGGCAATGGTATCAACGAATTGTTGATCATGTGATGAGAACAATAGCACTTCTGGAAAGGCAATCAGGCCATTGTTGAGGGCAGTGATAGATTCAAGATCCAGGTGATTGGTGGGTTCATCCATAATAAGACAATTGGCATCTGAGAGCATCATCTTTGCCAGCAGACATCTCACCTTTTCACCACCGGAAAGAACACTGGTCTTTTTTAAAGCCTCCTCACCTGCGAAAAGCATCTTTCCCAGGAATCCCCGGGCAAAGGTTTCACCCTCTGTAATAGGAGTATAATTTCCAAGCCATTCAACGAGAGTGACATCTTTAGCAAAATAGGAGCTGTTTTCTTTAGCGAAATAGGAGTGACTCATGGTGACCCCCCAGCGGAAAGTGCCACTATCCGGCTCCAGTTCTCCCGTTAGTATCTGAAAGAGTATGGTCTTAGCAAGGCTGTTACTGCCGACGAAACCTATCTTATCCCCCTTATTAACGGTAAGATCGAAGTCCTTAAAAAGAGTCACCCCCTCCACAGACTTACTCAAACCCTTAATCTCCAATATGATATCACCACAGGGCCTACCTGCTTTAAAAGATATAAATGGATATTTTCGTGAAGAGGTTGGCATCTCCTCCAGGGTCAATTTATCCAGCAGTTTTTTTCTGGATGTCGCCTGTTTTGCTTTGGAAGCATTGGAAGAGAACCGTCGAATAAAATCCTGTAGCTCTTGTGCCTTGGTCGTTGCCTTTTTATTTTCATTCTGTTTCTGCTGCAATACCAATTGACTGGCCTGATACCAAAAATCATAGTTGCCAACATAAATAGCAATTTTCCCAAAATCAATGTCAGCCACATGGGTACACACCTGATTGAGGAAATGCCGATCATGGGAGACGATAATGACGGTATTTTGGAACCTATCGAGAAAATTCTCAAGCCAGGCGATGGAATCAATATCAAGATTATTGGTCGGCTCATCGAGCAGGAGGACATCCGGTGTACCGAAAAGAGCCTGAGCGAGTAACACCCGAACCTTTTCACCACCTTCCAGTTCCCTCATTTTTTTATGGAGAAGATCTTCGGCAATACCTAAACCGCTTAGCAAAACTGCAGCTTCCGATTCGGCATCATACCCATTCAGTTCTTCGACCCCAGCCTCAAGTTCACCGCTGCGAATCCCATCTTCCTCGGTAAAATCAGCTTTTGCGTACAGAACTTCCCTTTCTGCCAGGAGATCGTAGAGACGTTTATGCCCCATAATAACAGCATCGAGCACCTTCACATCATCGAAGGCAAAATGATCCTGCCGTAGTACTGCGATACGTTCCCGACTTCCAATGGAAACGGTGCCATGGTCCGGATCAAAATCCCCGGCAAGAATCTTCAGGAATGTTGTTTTCCCTGCACCGTTGGCGCCAATAAGCCCATAACAGTTACCGGGTCTGAACTTAATGTTCACATCCTGAAAAATTACCCTTTTCCCATAGGAAAGGGCGACATCGGTTGCAGTAATCATAACGTTTCCTCAGCTGCCTGAAGCTCTTATTGTAAAAATTTTCGTTTAGTTATTCAATAGAATTGCGGGATGGCACTCCCCACAAACCAAAAACGCCCCTTCCCATACACTTGGGACAGAGACGCCTGCGTAACATACTGTAGTGGGGGACAGATCTATTTACATGCCCAAGAGAAGAAATTCAAGACAAATCACCCCTTATTGCGGATATACTTTGACCATTATATTTTTTTTCCATTCACCAACATATTTGAAGCCACTGGGATAAATAAACGTTCCACGTCCATGTTTGAGCCCATTCTTCCAACTTCCCACATATTGATTTCCATTGGCCATTCTATACGTCCCATGACCATTCATTTTCCCCGCTTCCCACTCTCCGACAAAGCGGCCGCCATCAATGCCCTGGTATGTCCCATGACCATCCCAGCTATCATTCTGCCATGTGCCTATATAATTGGTTCCATTGCGCTGACGAAAGCTTCCATAGCCTTCCTTCTTATTGTTTTGCCACTCACCGGTGTACTGATCACCGTTGGCATAAACCAGGGTTCCATTACCATTTTTCCGGCCATTCACCCACTCCCCGGTGTAACGTTCACCATTTTTCCAGGTAAATACACCATGGCCATTGTGACAGTCGCCACTTACACATGCAGTTATATAGCATTCACCGGTTGCTGTCGTAAAACAGCCCTTGCCAACATCAGTATCAGCGCGCCATTCACTTTCGTAGATATCACCATTAATATAGAGATAGCGACCAGGCCCCTGTTTCTTTCCTTCCACCCAGAACCCTTCGAACCTATCCCCATAGGCAAGGGTTAGAGTTCCCTTGCCATCTTTTTTGTCGTTCTTCCACTGTCCCTTATAGCGATCACCGTTGGCATTAGTGGCAGTGCCCTGACCATGTCTTGTTCCATTGACCCAGCCTCCTGCATACATATCTCCATTAGCCTTTGTAAATGACCCATTACCGTGTAATTTCCCCTTCTTCCAGGATCCCGCCAAGTGCTCTCCTGTATCGAGGACCAGTGTTCCCTCACCATTGGAACAATTTCCCTTAACACAGTCCGACGCGCATCCTGTAAGGGAAAGAACCCAACAGGTTAGAATAAGAAATAGAAATCGACGACCAAATCCCATGAAACATTCCATATAAAATATAAAAAAAAGAACAGACCAACAACCAGATCACCACAATGTTGTACCAATTATATATATTAGTGCATAAATCAATTCTTACAATAAAATGATGCAAAGAAAGTTCTTTTTGCCCTTCAGTTCTATTCGAGTTAAGGTAAGTAGATTATAAATATAAAGTCAATTTTTCTGGCTAAAGGTACAGAAAGGCTGAAGATCGCTGTAATGCAATCTTTGTTTCAGTCTACATACCTTGCCGTAATAACAATAGAAATCAAAACCCATTTTCTTGTTTTTTTATGGCAGAAGCCTAGAAGTAAGGTACTAATACCTGACAGCTACAGAACACAAAACAAAGTGAGTCGAACATGAAACGGGAAACAGAGCAGACCTTGAACACCTTTATTGAAGAGTGGCAGGATACGGTCGAAACAAATAAAAATATTTTTTTACACTTTAAAGACTATCTGAGTAAAAAAGATGGCGTTCTCTTCGATTTCATAGCACGCCCCGGAGTTACGTACTCCCTAAGAGGCGTCCATAAAGATCAGAAAGAAAAAGACCTTTTTGTGATGGTTGATGTCATCGAAGACACCACAAGATGGCTTTCAATCTGTTTTTACGGCGATATGATTACCGATCCGGAAGAAAGAGGTGATTTTGTCCCTGGGGGACTGCTGGGGGAAGATGCAGTGTGTTTTGATCTTGAAAAACAGGATGATGCACTGGTTAAATATATTGAATCTCGTCTGGAAGAAGCCTGGAGCTACGCCTCATCAAACTAGCTCACATAGTTATAAGAAGATCAAGCTATCCCTCCTTATAAAACATCCCCAGTTTTTTTCTGCGCTTCTCGAGAATATCTCCGCCATTCTTCCAGAGGGCCAGTAATTCTTCCAATTTTTTATGTTTGGTAACTTCATTCCAGGAAAGAATGGCGGGGTGCGGCTCCGGGGTGGCATCAATATTTACCTCAGGAAGACGCAGCAGGTAGGTGTCGGCCCGGACATCAAGGAGAATTTGGGCAATTCCCAGATCCGCAATGGCCCTGGCCGTGGCAGCATCACAACGAAAAAGGATTGAAAACCCACCACGGTAAGGATTAGAGCGATTTACAGCCCGTAAAACCTGGCAGCCCCAACTCTCCAACTGATCGACAAAAGCCTGCAGCATTTCTGTGCCTTCAACGCATTTCATGCAAACATGGTAACTCTGGTAGCTCCTTTTTACTATCCCAAAATACAAAAAAAGCTTCAGGAGAGTTGTACCTCTCCTGAAGCTTTTTTTGTTCTATTGAAAATTTTCGTAACTATTCACCGAAATTGAGTTTGAGTCAGAATTGCATAACGAATATACTGGTAGGAAACTGGGGACATGACCCAATTCGTCTTTGTTTTTTGAATTCGGATCGTGTCCCCCAATTCCGGATAAATATTGTGCCGTTCAATAGCATGGTGAATAGTTACAAATTTCCTTTTATTCTCTGTTTCTAAACATTGCCGAAGATCCCGGATGATGCATCTCTTCTTCCATCTCCGTAGTATGGCAAACGGCACATCCCTTATCCGCAGCTATGGGGTAGGGACTCTTCTGGTACTGCATAGGCTGCAGCGCCCCCACTATTTTACCATAGCGGTTGGCAGCAGAATAGAGGGAATGCGGTTGTCCATGACAAGAACTGCAGAGAACTGCTCCTCCTTCTCCCATTTGATTATGAAAAAGTCCGGTCTCGTCTTCCGTCCAAATATTAAAGGCGGTGTCCGTTTCCGGAGGCTGAAAATCAACGTGACAGGTGAGGCAATCGGGTTCCATGATCCAGGGACTACGGGGATTAATCTCTGCGACACCGGTTTCTGCCTTATTCTGCAGCAGGGCAAGCAGCTTTTCAGCCTGACCGTTATTCCCTTCCTGTTTCAAAAGGCTGGCAGCGTGGCCCGGGAAACTTCCATGACAGTTGATACATGAGAGATCCAACTGCTTATGAATACCATCAAAGGAATGACTGGCTCCACTATCGTTTGAGGAATGACAGAGAACACAGCTATTGTCATCTGAAATAAACCCTGCATGATAGCCATGTATGGCTGCAGAGAGGCTTAATAATCCTGGTTTGCTCTCTGTTCCACGGCTGAAATCCCCATGGCAGGAAGAACAGACCACGATTTGCCCCTTGTTGAACTCTCCACTCAGATTCGTGTTGCTCCACTTATCATGTGCAGCAAGGATTCCGGCAGCCGTGGCTCTTGACATACCGCTGCGTCCATCCTGACGCCAGCTGCCACCATGGCAGTTGCGACAGCCAAGTTCCGTTGCAACACCAATTTTGGCCTGGGTGACAGCAACCACCTTCCCTTCGACCTCAGCTGTTATCTCAGCAATAAAAAATGGCTGATAAGGCTTTACAGGAGTCGGAATTTCAACAAGTGTTGCTTCAAAATAACCATCCTCCGCGACCATTTTCCCTGCAACCAGACCTTTTCCAGTATCCATGCTGAAGCTGACCACAGCTTCATCCATTATAACTGAGGGACTCACATCACGAAAAATCAGCTGGGCTCGAAGGACAGGAGCACCATAGGAAATATCTATCCCTGACTTTTCAGGCTCTGAAAAGAGAATTGTACCAAGCGTTGCTCCAGCCAGCAAAACATATTCGGAGCTTTCAGGAGTAAATGCCGATGGAGCAACAACGAGTGGCTGAATTTCCGGAGCCACTGGCACAAATCCTGGAACCAGCCTGGTGGTGAGATATTCTGCGAGAACCGCAGCCTCTTCTCTGGTCCCGGCGAATGGTGGCATATAAGGATTGGCGTTACCAAGCCCTAAAAGAAAAGCCTCCATTCCTTGTGGAGTGAAACGTCTGGCAATGGGGAGGATATCATTTAATGGCCCACCGGTTGAATGACAGGGAAGACAGAGAATCGTGTTGAGTTCCGCCCCTGCTGCCATTCTGTTTTCAGCGGTGATTATTCGATTTTTCACCCAACGACCACTCTGTAAAACTCCTTTCTTCTGTACTTCCGGAAGATCTGACTTCAAAATAGAGGTCGAGTACATATAATCATGAATAATATAGGGTTTGCGGCCACCTTCACGCATAAACTCAAAACACCCCATATACAAAAAGCCAAATAGGAACAAAATAATCGCCAGAGAGCGACTCACCGCCTGGGGTCTAAAGGCTGCAATAAGCAGACCACCGATAAAGAGTAATGGCGAAATAAAGATAAAACCTGTCAGAAAAGGCTTCATCGCCGGTGACTTCGCAAAGATCATCTCCTGCTGGGCCAGAGGCAATGCTGCTTTATACCACAGAGCAGAAGCGAGGAGGAGCACAAGAGGCACCATAAGCCAGAGTCCGCAATACCGAACCATCCTATGACGCATCTCTTCATCTTTGATATTCGCACTTGTGAGGAAACCAAAGAGTCCGGCAATCATCAGAGCCAGAAACGTTCTAAAGAAGAGTGCCGGCCAGAAGGTGGGATTAAAGAATCCAGACCAGAAATTCTGGTTATTGAGCCACTCCCCAGGAGTAAGCATATAGTCAATAACGCCATTGATGATAAAGAGAGACATCCAGGCACAGACAAAGTATAGCCAGCCAAGAATCAGATGGTTTCTGGAGCTAATCTTATTAAAATTGTAGTAGTAGAGAAGCAATGCAACAATTTCGCCCAGAAAAAAGACCCACTCGGCCGCCCAAGCAAAAACAAAGGTATGAATAAGAGATGAAGTTCCTGCAGGACTGAGAAGGGCAATGGTAAACCAGATTGCAACTCCGGTCAGCCCACCAAAAACCATGGTAATGAGCAAAAAGAAACGGGCATGTTTTCGTGTGTATTCCAGGATTGCATGAGACTTTTCACGCAGACCCTTCATCTCGGTGATAACAAGAAAAAGCCCACCACCCACAGCAAAGTGAGCGACATAGACATGAACTATGGCAATGAGAGCAATGAGTGTTCCACCGCCAAAGGTATCGAGTAACCATACGGGATAATTCATGAGCGCGCCTCCCTGTCGGTAAGAACAAGCCGGATCATATAGTAGACAAGGCCAAGTCCTCCAATAAAGATAACGAGAAAGACGATAAGCGGTGAGTATTGAGGAACGACTACCAGATCCGAAGTTTTAAACCAGGGGGCGAGTGCAAGACGTCTTTCAAATTCTCGAACCAGTGTCATGCAGAACAGCGACGTCAGCAGATAATAAACAGCAGGTCGAACCTCATGTCTCATCCCATATATAAGAGAAAGGATTACTGCAATAATACCAAGGATAATAAAAATCAGAAAAAAAGCACTACCATCACCATCAAGCGACCGAACGTGTTCAGGAAGACTTCCCCAATACCAGGTACCGATGCCAAAATTGAGCATGGTTGCCCCGGCAAACCAGTTCGTTCCAATGACAATCCCTTCCTCGGCGGTGACATCTCCCCTTCGTTTCTTAAAGTCATAAAAAAGGGCGATAGCCAGACCACCAACTGCAATTGCGCCGAAAACATAATGGAGAAACCGTGGGTACAGGCTCGGATCAGAGAGATTAAGCATGGTCCCCTCCGGATTATTAAAATATTCGGGCCAGGCGGTAATATTTGTCATTAAAGAGAAATTATTGGTGAACATAAATGCAACTGCCAGCAAGGTTCCTGCTATAAACCCAGTGAGCACAGTACGGAAGTCCACAATTTTATCGTAGTTCATACTGTAGATGTAGGTTCCATAGTAAGAAAGAATCAGGATTGCGAAGATGGACAACCAGTATATCGCCATAAGAACGGAACTGGTATACATAAAGTGGCCATAAATGACCTGAAGAAAGAGGAGTGGTGCCACACCAAAGTTAATGGTAAAGGCCATTGTGAACGGCAGTTTTTTAGAAATTGCCCTATTTATTTCTGTGCTCTTCCCGGTGGCATGTCTGAAAAACGTGATAATAGAGCAACCAAGAAGGACATTCATCATCACCAGATGCAGAAAAAAAGTGACGGTGAGAAGAACCTGAAACCAGCCCCACGGGACTTGGAGTATATCAGGTGTGGGGATTAACTGTGCAACATCCATTGCTTATTTCTCCTGTTTATTCTGCCTGGAAACAAACTGCAGTTTTCGAAAATTTTCTGATATTCACACAAGCTGAATTCGTATAATAAGTGCATAGCCTCTGTAGGTAGCAGAGCCCAAAACA
>CAZIDU010000077.1:0-22305 GCA_964538055.1 uncultured Desulfocapsa sp.
TGGCCTATACACCCGTTTTCAGACTATAATGAGACTTGCTTCGGGAATTGCTGTAATATCACCGGTTTTTTTATTCAGCACATACAAGACTCCTGAATCGGCTTCTATTCTATCGGGATAAACAAGCTTCCCCTCATACTTGAGAGTATTCGGTGTTACCTTTTTCTCTTTAAGATCTATATAACTTAGCGAGTTACGACCCTTTTCTACTACCCACACACCCTTCTCATCGGTTTTCACCATATCAAAAGGGATACTAAGAGCCTTGCCAGCATTAAAGATATTAAGCAATTCTCCTTTTCGGCTAAACGAGAGAAGACGATTCCGCCCACTATCCACAACATAATACAGCTCTTTGTCACCATCTATAAAAAGTGAGGTGGGCATCAACATGGCATCTGAAGCTATTTCCTGCTTCAGTACCCGATCCCAAAGCCAAGGAGAACCAGCCTCTGCTCTCTCTTGAGAGGCTCCCAAGAGAAGTGTGATGAGTAACAGCACGTTAAAAATCAAGACCCCTGTTTTTTTATCCATTGTTCTTTTTGCCTCTTCAGTTATTTCACTTTTCGACCTGCAAACAAACTTAATCCACGAAGAACAGAGTGCATTGTCCAGCCGTTCATTCCACTCAAAAACACTCAATGGACTCATCAGTATGTCCTATGACAGAGGACACACAGCGCTCGTTTTCCTTCCTGAACCAAATGGTATTTATTACTTGTCCCCATCGGATTATGACAGGAAACACAAGTAACCATCTGGCCGGTGTGGGAATCTAGAACTTCAGGGCCCACAGGATGGGTGAAATTCCCTTGGGTTTCATGACATTGAACACAGACAGTATTTCCATCTCCCTTCAGCATGCCTAGATTTTTACTACCATGTGGTTTATGGCAGGTGGAACATTTTTTTACGGGTGGATGTTGTGAGCTTGTCTTTTTATATCGACTCAGCGTTTCACCATGACAGGACTTACATACCTGCACCTCACGATCTTTGAGCAGGGCCTTGTCGTCTCCAGCATGGGGCGAATGGCAATTCAGGCAACTATTGCCTCCCTGCAGGCTTATATGGCTATGAGTAACCAGCAGTTCATTTTTTGTTTCTTCATGACACTTCAAACAGGTATCCATACCCACCTTGGCCGAACCTTGATGGCAGGAATCACAGCCCTCAACATAGGGCTTGTGGAGAAAATCCCGCATAAGTGCCTCACGCTCACTACCATGCGGATTATGACAGGAGAGACAGTCTTTCAGGGCCAGCGGATAATCCTTATGGGAGCCCTTGAGTGTGTCATCGCTATGGCAGGAGAGGCAGAGGGCATCAGGTTTATCGGAGAGCAGCTGTAAATTATCGGCCTGATGAGGCCTATGACAGCTTGTACAGTCACCATCTGCATAGGGCTTATGGGTCACCTTATACTCTTGTTTCAGGTCTGTATGACAGCTCAAACAGTCTTTGGCCAATTCTTTACTAATCAGACCTTTTTCACTGCTGGCATGAGGGGCGTGGCAGGCACTGCATTGTCCCTGGGAAACTGGAGAGTGAACGATCCCCTTGGCAAATTGCACTTTACTTTCCTTGTGACAGGAATAACAAAGTGAATCTTCACGATCCCGGAGTAAACCTTTGTACCTGGCAACATGTGGGTTATGACAGACGCTGCACTGTGATTCTATCACAGGTTGATGGATTATTTTATCCTTAAACTGACTCTCTTCATGACAGCTGAAACAGACATTTGCAGCGAACCCCGAATTCGTACCACTAAAGAAAAAGAGCATCCAGAAAAAGAATACGGTTTTAAATGTTATTCTCATCACTTTGCCCCTCCCTTATGACAAGGGCTACAGTTCCCCTCCTGAAAGGGCGTATGCCCCACAGGATAGAGCAAGCCTTTATCTGGACCACCATGTGCATCATGGCAACTGTTACAGGAGTTAATACTCGGCTCTACTCCTTTATGGGCTTTAAGGAAATCAGGACCCGTTATCGTATGGCAGTCTGCGCAGAGCAGGCCACCTTTCTTGGTTACCATCCCAGACACATCTGACCCATGAGCCTGATGGCACTGAAGGCAATTTTTTATTGCCGGCTTGTGGACAACCCCCTTACGCCAATACGTGGCGATTTCACTGTGACAAGTGAGACAGACTATAGGCTGTGCTTTTTTTAGGATATGGTCATGGGGCGAACCATGGGCCGCATGGCAGGAAATACAATTTTCATCCACCGCTGGCTTATGAGGGAATTTGGAATTATTAATGATTTTCTTGACATCCTCGTGACATCCAAGGCAAAGTTTTCCTGGTTTCTCTTTTATGACAAAAGGGAAATCAGCTGCATGAGGTGAGTGGCAACGATTGCACTCACCCTTTGCTACCGGAACATGGGGCCGGATGCTTTCGTTTGTGTCCTGGATAGATTCATGACAGGTGGCACAGAGGGCACCAGTCTCATTACTTGCCTTCAGCAAGCTACCCTCTTTGGCACCATGAAGCTGGTGACAACCACTACAATTTCCTGTGGCAAAAGGTTGATGCAAGCTGAAACGTCCTCTCTCATCTGCCTCTTTCTTATGACAGGAGAAACAGAGGCTCTCTTGAGAGGATACCAGGAGTTTTTCATTTGATGACTGATGGGGCAGATGACAGGTATTGCAGCTTTTTCCTGGAGCGGGCTGATGATTGCCACTTTTCCCCTCATAGGTATCACCCTTATGACAGTTCAGGCAAAGATCTTTCTCATCCTGTTTAAGCTGAAACTTGCGGGGAGAGGCATGGCCATTATGACACTCCAGACATTGACCTTTCACCACAGGTTCATGACGACTGATCATCTTTGGCTTGGGTGGTTCCGTACTGGGATGCGTCTCTGAACCCTGAATTTCATTGACTTTGCTTTCCTTTTTACCTGGCTGATGGCAACTAAAACAGATCTCTTCTGCTGGCTTGGCCAGAAGGAGGCGCTCATCACTTGCATGAACCGAATGACAACTAATACACTGTTGGTTCAGATAAGGTTGGTGAATACTGCCTGAACCGGTCATCGGAGTTTTATGACAGTCGAGGCACAGTGTATTCCCTGGAGCCTTGGTGATTATTTGTTGTTGTTGAACCTGATGACAGGAATCGCACTTCCCCTCTGCCATCGGCTGGTGCAGGACCTTTTTAAGAAGCCCAGGGGCATCGCTGGCATGCGGAGTATGGCATTGCAGGCAACCGCTTGTAACCGGATAGTCACTATGGGCTTTCTTAAAATTAGCTTCATTTACCTGGTGACAGGAACTACACTGGGTATCAGGTGCCATGGTCAGCAATGATACATTGTCAGATGTATGGGGGGTATGACAGGTCTTGCAGCCATCCTCTAATGGGGCGTGGATAAATTTTTTCTGGAATGCCGCCTGCTCGTGACAGCCAAAACAGATTTTCTCTGAAGTTTCCTTCAAGAGTTTGGGATAGGTTGAATTATGCGAAGTGTGACAACTACTACATTCTCCCTTGGCCACAGGAGGATGAACCGATTTCTGTCCTTCGACTGGAGCGATTACCTCATGACAGGAATAGCAAAGTGTGGGTTCCTTCTGACGTAAGAAGAGGCCACCAACCAAGCCATGGGGTAAATGACACTGGCTGCAGCTGTCTTTTGCGACAGGCTCATGAACATATCCAACCTTGAAACGTTTACCCATCTCTGGATGGCAGTCAAGACATCCTTTGGCTACCTGTTTGGTTGATTGTCGGTTTCCCTGTACACAGGACAACAGCAAGGCTCCAATAATAAGGACACTGCAAAAAGTAACTATCTTTTTGTTTATTTCAATTGGTTTCATCCAGCTGCTCCAACTCTTTTTTAAGATTTTGCCATACAGTATCATTGATCTCTACCGGGAACTCCACCTGAAGCTTAGCCAGATATTCCTGGCGCAGTGCCTCTACTTTTGCAGTGTGCAGGGTTTTCCTGACATCCTCTTTTACATCTAACAAGGGTGTAATTTGTGAACCTTGGCGCTTAATCAGTTGGACAAGATTTTCTTGACCATCAACGGTAAACACTTGACTTACTTCACCTACAGTTAGGTTATCAACTACCTCCTTTATCTTTGGATCAAGGTGATTGATAGGAACATCTTGAAGCGGAACCTCTTGTCCGGTACTTTTCTGAGCTAGTTGTACAAAGTCTTTACCCAGAGCAACTTCAAGCCATAGAGCTTTAAGAGCCTCAGCTGCCCCTTGAACCCTTGCTATTCGGATTACTTCTGGCTGGGTAAAAAGGGCAATGTTTTCCTGGTAATACGATTCAATTTCTTCTTGACTCACAGCAGCTTTGGAGAAAAAAACCTTTTCTTCCAAAAGCTTGATCATACGATGCTGGCAGTAGAACTCATAAACTGCTTTAAGGGGAGGCTTCTGCTCGTATTTTCTGGCAAGTCCCTCCCAGGAGGTCAATGTTTGGTCTATTATACCATTAACCACCTGGTTTTTGAATTGGAAATTCGCATCAGTTTTAAAACCATTCCTGTTTCTGAAACTTTCAACCTGACGAATTTTATCCAGGACAATTTTTTCTGAAATATCACCATTATTTGTGGAAATAAGGGGGATATCAGAAATTGCAACTTCTGTTGCATCGGCAATGAGTTGTTTCAAGCGTTCGGTGTTCACCTTTACCTGATATTTTTCACGAAGTCTGGTAACCAGCTCAATGGTGAGTTGGTTTTCCTTAGTTTTCCAGACGGCTCGTTCTAATGATTTTTTTACATTATCAAAGTCCTCACGACTTTCTTCCAGCTTGTCTTGCAGGCGCAGGACAACAAATTCTTCCTTCCAGGAAACTGGTGGGCTCATTTCACCCTTATCCAGCTCATGAATAATCGGAATCCATCCAGGGTTGATAGCAAGGGGACGATACCACTCAGTACGCTGAGAATAATAAGCGTCTCCTCTTCCATGTTTGGTGGCAAACTCTTCACCACTGACACGCTCGTTCCCGAGTTTATCAACAAATTTCTGGGCAGTTTCCTGATTCTTAAAAAAGAATATATTGAGCTGATATCTTATGGAATGGGTCTTCTGATATTGATTCCAGAGATCATCGTCGGTAATTTTAATTTTGCTATCAATTTCCTCACCCTTGAGTTGCATAAGAGTTCTGGCTCTGAGGAAGGTGATAACCTTTTTACGGTATACCGGCGATTCATAGAGTCTCATTTTTTCTGCCTCTTTAAAGAGGAGTATCCAATCCACAAAAAGGCTAGGACTTTCAGGCAGCTTCATGTCTTTCTCCTGCCAATTTTCCCACCAGACTTTAAAGTCCTCGGTGGTGTACTCTTCCCCGTTAATGGTGACAAGAGTTGAAGGGTCCCAGGGAAACCAGCCAGCTTGAAGAGGGAGAGCGCTAGAGAGTAAGAGGATGATACTGTAAAAAATAATTGTGTTCATTCGGTACATGGAGTCATTCCTTGTTTAAACCAATCGGTTATAATTTCCTGAGACATGCGACGCAC
This sequence comes from uncultured Desulfocapsa sp., assembly GCA_964538055.1. Lineage (GTDB taxonomy): Bacteria > Desulfobacterota > Desulfobulbia > Desulfobulbales > Desulfocapsaceae > Desulfocapsa. The sequence goes on from CAZIDU010000077.1 coordinate 5,513, forward strand.
AAGCCCAGTAATAGTGTTAATCCGTCCCAAATGTAAGATTTGCTGATACTCTTCCCCCAAACGGCGGTGATAGGTGGTCCAGAGCATCTCTCCTGATTTGCCATCATAGAGCAACAGTATCAAGGTGAGTTCGGTATCTACAAAATTGCCTGTCTTGTTTGTTGCCATCTTTTGCACAACTCCTCCCACAAAAAGATCAGGGTTAAGACGACCGCCCATCATTTTCAGTTGCTCACGGTTTGGAAGCTGATTTGGGTAGAGAAAAAGCTGTTGATAAAGATCGAGAACATCACCTTCTTGAAGAATTTGAAAATGGCCACTCCCAGCAAGTTCCGACAAAAAGACTTTGTTGACAATCGCGCCTCCCTGAGCGTATGTGCTCTCGTTCAGGAAAGGTAGAACAGCAATACTGCAGCTACCTTGGACGGGAAGTGGTGCAAGCTTCTGAACTACTGGAAGCTGCCGACCACAACCAACCAGGAAGAAAAGAATACACAAATAGCAAGAGATATATTTCATCACTACTCAGAACTCCTCTACCCACTCAGTTTCAATACTGGTCTCTGTTTCTTCATCCTCATTTCCAGCATGTTGTAAAAGATTGAGAATTTTTTGTTCATACTGATTGCCAAGAATGTCTCTTGCCGCAAGCAGGCACTCGATATTCTCTGTCTCTTCAGGTTTGACCTCAAGCTCTATGGCCACTGGGAGCTCTGTACCCTGGACCATTTTGAGGAGGCGACCGTCTTCCCGGAAAAACTTTGCCCACCAAAAGTTGAGAGGTGTATCAGTCGCACTAGCAAGATCAACCATCAGCTTCTCTTTTTGTTTGCTGATATTTATTATAATTGCAGGGATTTCTGGCAGATATCGCACTGATGCTTCAGTCGATGATTCCCGTTCAGCTCTATCCCAAGCCTTGAAAGTAATCAGGTATTGGCCCGGTGAGGCCACATTGCCAAGGGAGGTGTTCCCCGTCCATGTGAGGCTTCGTGGAATGTTCCCCGGCGCTCCCATAAGGACTATGATTTCCCCATCTTCATTGGTGACTACAATCTCCCAACGAATGATTGGCTCTGGCTCTATAAGTTTAGGGATAATAGTGAGTTTCTCACTGAACAGAATTTCTCCATCACGCTCGATACCGAGTAACAACAATTTGACACCAGATGCATGGTCATCGACATTATAAGAGCCGATTGCTCCTTTTCGAGTGATGCCTGACGGCCAGTTAGCCAGCAGATTAACAGGATAGGACCCTGCGTCCTGTTCAGCAATCCAGGATGCCTCAAGATAGTAACCCTCTGCATCAAAAGCCAGAGGATACTTCTGATTACCAATCTGGACATACAAATCCGGCTGGATCCCTTTTTCGTCTAGTGATTTGTGCATCTTAATCCTACAGGAAACTTCTTCACCTGGCCGCACAGTTGTGGGGGTGATATAAACCGTGGCGACATTGAGGGTGTTAAAGGATTCCTCCCGAAGGCTGACATCTTGCGGTAGACTTGCAAATAACCCCTCAAAAAAAGGTCCATAGAGGTCTGGAAGTGCATGTGGAGTATCGATACCAAAAAGATTGATTAAGTCAGAATAACTCAGGTTTCTGGTTTGGGCCCAGACGATACGTGCATCAGTAGTTCTGCTGAGCTGAAGATTCAGACTTAGCACGGGCTCTTCCCCATCAGTCACCTGACAGATTGTACCAAGGAGAATCAGATCCGCCTTCAATTCTTTGCGAACAAGAGAAGTTTGATAGACAGTGAGGGCTCCTAATTTTCTAATCCGGTTACGAATTAGAAAATCCATGATTTCTTCTGCTGGAATAAGGTTTTTATCATATCCAAGGAGTTCCTGACGTACCCTCTCAGTGAGCTGACTATTTATTCCATTGGGATCTGTACTTAAGTCGAGCAGAGGAAAAAAAGCAATGGACTGAGCGGATACTGTAGCAGTCCATAAAAATAGCGTAGCTAGTAAAAGGATACAGTATCTAAAAAACAATGCATATCTCTGAATACCAATTCTCACCAGTACTTTTTGCGCGAAGAACTGCTTTATCACTCAGTTCCCTTAGGTATGGTTGCGAGCATGTTATTGAGCAGTGTAACTGTTATCTGAAATGCATCCATGGGATCAAGCCCGAACAATCGATCGGAAAGGGAATAACCACTCAAGGTGTCGCTGGTTCGCCACAGTATTAGAGCAGATTCTCCATCAAGAAGCTGGAGGGTAAATGACATCTCAGGATAACTAAACGAACCCTGTCGATTTTCACCAATATTGTTGATGGTTCCAATGACTAAACTTTCGACATTGAGTCTTTGTGCCAGACGTTTTACGATGGGAATATCAAGTGGGGTTGTTGGGTCAATCCCCATTTCCCTGAGGGCACTGTCCACAATCCCCTTATCCACCACATCAAAGATGCCATTAGCCATGATTTGGGTCGCAGTAATATCACGAATGCGACTGGCAGCAAATTCATCCTGGGTATTGTTTTCAAAGGGCAGGATCGCGACCTTGGTGATGTACGTCAGATCCACACCTTCTCTTAGGAAGGTCTGGCTAGAAGAACCTTTTCCTCCACAACCAGAAGTGGAGATCAGAGTGAAAAGAAACAGAATTAGAATCAGAAATACTTGCTTTCTCATAATTTAAAACCTAGAGGTAAGGCGGGTATTGATAAGCCAGCTGCTTTCTTCCTGGCCTACGAGATAACTTGCTATGGATTGCATTGTAAAAAATTCACTCAAATTCCAACTCCAGTTAGCATTCACACCATGAATGACTGAATCTGTAGCAGCACTGGCCCTGTAGCCAAGAATAAAAGTAGTTTTTGAGGTACGAACAAGAGTTACATTGGTGTCAAAAAGTACACTGTCATAACCGGCCCACGCTTCACCGTACCCTTTGGAACCGTTGAGCTGTACCGAAACCTGATCAGAGGGACGCCAGTTCACATTCAACGTACCTTGCCCTCCTGATGCTGGATCTCCAAGGATATCACTAAAACTAACGCCATTCGTTCCATGTTCCCAAATAAAATCGACTAAAAGGCTCGAACGCAAACGACTTGTGAGGGTCCAACGAAGGCCTAAATTGTCGGTTGAACGATCAAGTTCTTCGTCCTTGTTGAAGTTCGTGGTTACTTCAAAGGTTGAGTCAAGGTCGGGATACAGGGCTGCAGTTACACCCAGATGAACGGAATGGTTCGCAGTCTGAAGGACATTGTCTGTTGCGTTTTCGTTTCTTGTAATCCCCAGGCTTGTCTCAAGAGTGGGTAAAAAAATAGACTGGATGTTTATGGCATACGTGCGTTGACTGGTGTCCTCTACACCACTGTTAACAGTGGTGGTATTATTTATGGTAAAAGATGGTGAAAAATACTGATTGTACAACCAGTTGATGTTTCCTGTCTGGAATAGGCGTTCGCGGTTATTACCAGGGACAGACTCCGTGTTATCCAACACCAATGAATAGTTGAGACTGGTATTTGTGGTTGGTGCGTAGCGAATGTTCACGTCAAATAGCGTCCTGCTATACTTTTGGTTGTCTGTAAAACTGCTATTACTATCAGCAGTGTTCTCCTGGTTACGATACGCCTCTATTTCAGTTATCGGAACTGAAAGAGTCACTGGCCAAGCCGTCACTACAAGTTTGAGATAAATTCTCTGAAGAGATCCGATATCTACCTGATAGCGCGATTTATCCTGATCATAGCTTGTGGCAGGGTTAGTCGTTTCAAGTCGCCAATTAGCACCGTCATCACTTGAATACAGATTCCAACGTAAAGAACCAGTTTCGTTAATAAACAGTGGGTCTATTGGACCTGTGTAAACATAGAGAGTATCCACGGTCTGTAGATCTATCTTGACTCCAATATTGGCAACCTCATGAAAATTGATGGCAAAGGCTGTATTATTCAGGTTGCCATCATTGAGAGCAGGTGCATTCGGAAGGATCCCCGACACCGGAAGAGGGTTAACACCTGCCAATGTTTGGCTGGCTCCCACCCTAATTGAGGCGTTATCACCGGCTCCTCCTGAACTGCTGAAATCGGTAGTCGAATCTGTTAGTTGCCCGGAAAGCTGTACCCTCAGATTATTGCTAAAAAAGAATTACCATAATCAATCCGACCAAAGTGTTTCTTCTCATCATAGGTAGTGTTTTCAACTGAATCGGCTCGCAGTTGAGTATAGTAGCTGTAATAGGATTCAAAGGTATCTAATTCCCATTCAACGATAAACTCAGACCATTTATTGCTAGTGTCGGTTAAGGGAACTTCTTCATCGTCGCTGAGCCAACTCTGACCAAGGGTGACACTCAGACTTGGCCAAAAATCGTATTCCCAGTTAGAAGCAAGAAGGGCTTCCCAGTTACGATCGAGTTGATCGTGGCTTTGAGAATTTGTAGTCTGATTCACAAGACCACTGACTTCAGCAAAAAAGAGGTCATTATCGACTTGGAAACTACCGGTGGGTGACAGCGTCTGGCGAGTAATATTGCCGGTTGTCACGTTCTTAGAATAATTTAAATTAGTATTTAAAAGAATGGCTCGGGTCACCCTGGGGTTCCATTGCAGACCATAGCGTTGATTAAAACTATTGATATTATCCGATTCACTGGGACGAATGGCGCTGTATTGCCATGAAGCATCAAGGCCAATCTCTTCCCCCTGGATACAGGTGGCGCTCAGCATAAAGAGCCAACAAAAGCAAAGCCATAACGGTAGATATCGCTTTGCAGAAATCCGTTGACAGCGTACAGGAGCCTGTATTCTTTTTGTTAGAAGCTGTTGCAACAAAAGACACTCTCATTGATGAGACAGCAAGAAACATCTTCATTGATGAAACAGCTACCATCCTCAAAATATTACCTCTACAACGAAAATAAAGGTAACACAAAACTTCACGATAGGCACACAAAAAATAGCGTGATACCAGTACTCTCTACACCAAACAGGAGGTTTACTATGGAGGCAAAAGAATCCCTCTGTCCATACAAAATGAACAGAGGGATTCGGGTACTGATGTTGGGTAACTAAAACCCTGGACTAATTCTTAGTCGTATGACACTCAAAACATGCTCCAGTAGCACCACCACCAGCTGAAACAGCGCTGTAGTCCCAGCGAAGCAAATCGGCGTTCGGTGTGCCATGGGCACGATGACAAGATATACAGGTAACAATAGTGTCATCAATAAAGGTCACTGTTTGCACGACGCCTGAGACATCAGCACTGGCTACAGGGGCAGAAACTACGTAAGCGTTAACACCAGCTCCACCATAATCTCCATACTCTGTTCCGGTAGCATTACCCATATCGAAATCTGTTGGATGGCGAACCCAGGGGCTGGCAAAAGTGCCAGTAGTTGGGTTGGTCCCACCCACGTTACCTGTGCCATTATGGAAGTCATTGTGACAGCTTGCACAGAGAGAAGAAATAGTTCCACCTGGATCAGTCTCGTCAGTTCTATCAATACCCTTATACTGATTATGAGTTGAAGCAGTAGGTTGATATTCCCAATCGGAATCTTCAAGGCCTACAATACCATTGAGAAATCGATAACTTTTGGTAACAGTACTACCATCAATTACAGTATCGTCTCCATGATGCGTTCCTCTTATGGCTCCAAAGTCACCAGCGACGGTGGTATCGCCATGGCAACCGTTAGTTCCGGCACATCTGAGCTGAGCTGCAAGGCCGAGCGTTGCCCCAGGAGGGGCATTTCCCAAGGCACCATCGGCAGCTGATAGACCATCTGTTGCAACGTTATGACCGGTTGCATCAATAGCAGTACCAGCGGCGGCTACCCAGTAGAAGTTACCACCAGCCAAGGTGTCTGTGGTTGCTTCGGTACCAGTTGCAAGATAAGTAGGGGCAGTTGTTGAATTGACATAAGGAATAACATTAGTACCATCATTAGTTCCTGTATGACAGGCCACACAACCCCTGAGAAGGAGAACGTCATTAGGAGTAGCTTGAGCAGCACCAGCTGCATCGAGTGCCATAGGTAATCCCCCCTGACTATTATGCATGGTGTGACAGATTGCACACTGCCCACCTACTTTTGCCGATACCGGTGCAGCCAGCAAAAACACTCCCAAGCCAACACCTACCAAAAATCCAAACTGACAAGACTTGCTTTGAAACTTCATCTTTTCCTCCCCGTTAATTTCAATAATCCGCAATCAGGAGTGCTTCCCAACACTGAAATCCCGACATCAAATATAGTTATTTTTCCCCGTATCATCACGCTCAAACAAACAACAACCGTAATGTGTTGTTGCACTTAATACAATACCACCGCCACAACATGGTCCTCTAATACTCATAAGATAGAACAAGTAGAGAGTATTTGCAATGCGGCACATTGTCGCAGAGACTGTCACAGTAGCTGATTGAATGGTGTTATAAACAAACGATTTAAATCGTACGGCATTATTTTATATACGACAAAGTATACATTTGTCTTTTGAGATATGGTAGAGGGGTTTCCCTACTTCTGTGGCTCCAAAACCCTTCATTTTATAGGTTTGGAGACAGTCTCTGACATAAAAAAAGAGCTATATGGAGTGTGGTAAGAGAAGAAAGAGAAACCATCTCTATTGTGGGCCTGTATTGAATGTGTATGTGATTTTCTTGTGTGCCACAATGTGGTTCCTGTCCCTTCTATGGTTTGGCGACTCTTTTTTTACTATCATGGTAATATTTAAAGCGGAACAGTGAATCAAGGCCATGGCAATCCTTGCATATCATATTATAGGTCTGCATACGTAAAAAACTGTTGGTGGCCCTGCCTTCCGGATTTTTCCCATTACCCTTTGCAGGTTTCTTCGGATCCCACTGATGCACATCATGACATGAGGCACAGGCTATATCGCCAACGGTTATAAAGTCCCCCGTTGCATCATCGAATAGAGGAAAATAGTTTGCCTTTCCCTTCTTGTCTCTTCCCGGGTTGGCAATCAGCTGTTTTTCCGGATGGGTGGAAATCTTTGGCACCTTGTTGCTGCCCGATCCCGCTTTGCTATGGCAGCTGTTGCACATTCTGTCCATGATGCCTGTCCCTGTACCGTAGTCACGGCCCCAGAGGCGTACCCCTTTTCCATTATGGATGACATGGCAGACACCGCAGACTCCGGAGTGATCTGGAGTCTGTCCCATGATATTTGTTGCTGTCGGGGCGGTAATGCTGAGATCGTGGTCTGTTTTTTCCACGTATGCCTTTGCGGTATGACAATCAACACACAGGGTAGGGCGTGGTGCAACTTCAAGACGGAGAAAACTGTTTTGGGCATCTCCTTCAGGATTGGTCTCCCCAGTATTTTCTTGTTTCCCAGGACTCCATTGATGCGGATTATGGCAGGTCAGACAGGCGATTACCCCTTCAGGGCTACGTTTTCCATAACTATCAAAGAGGGGAAGGCTAGTGCTGATTCCCTGTTTTTCAGGATCGATATCAACGGGATGAGAATGATCACCGATTACCTTAACACCAGCTTCTCCCGCAGTTCTGTGGCAAGTAAGACAGAGGTCCTGGGCCGGAAAATCACTTTCCACTGAGACTTCCCGTGCCCACAGGTTCTTCGTTTGTGCTCCGTGTACAAGGTGACAAACCCCGCACACGCCTGATTCTTTTGGCGACTGTCCTATACTGTTTGTTGTTGTCGGGGAACTCTTTGTGAGATCGTGATCACTTCCGGCAATCCGGGTCTGTTTTGAATGGCACTGTTTGCACAGGTTCTTCTGCTCTCCTCCTTGTATTCTCAGAAAATTTGACCGAGGCGGCGTCATTTCTGCCTGTATGGCAGTCCCGCTTTGGTGCGGGTCATGACAGGTGGGGCATGCAAGAAGAGCCTCACTGGATTGGAAGGGAACACGTTTTCCTGTAAGGTCAAAAGTAGGCAAGTCTGGATTCATGCCCTTGTCTTGTATTGAGATATTTACAGGGTGTGCATATCCTTTGAGGACCTTTTCCGAGGCGAGCCCCTCTTTGTTATGGCAGGAGATGCACAGATCCTGGGTTCTGTTTTCACTTTTGGCGGGCAGCTTTCTTGCCCAGAGTGCCAGGTTGTCAGCACCGTGAACCAGATGACAGGCACCGCATATCCCTGACTGTTCCGGGGTCTGTCCCTTACTGTTTTGAGCATCTGCTGCGGTACGTCGCAGGTCATGGCCGGTGTTCAGAAGTCCTGCCTTCTCTTTATGGCAGTCAAGACAGAGCTGGGCAGAATCTCTGTTGTTTTCAACAAGAAAATTGTCAAAGGGTGAACCGTGCACGTTGTGGCAGGTCTGGCAGATGATCTGGTTTTTGTCTGAGCCCTCGACGCTGCCCAGTTTGAGAAGATGCTCTGGAACCTTCAGCTTTGTCGTGCCAATGGGATGGTTACCCATGGCAGGGCCGCCTTCCTTGCCCTTGTGGCACATCATGCACATGGAGGAATTATCATTGGAGGTGCGGACAAAAACAGCCCGTTCTATCCCCATTTCACTGGATACGCCGTGGGCTGTATGACAGGTAAAACACTGCATGTTGCCATGTTCATCCAGGGGAAAAATGGCAGGGATTTCCATACCTGGGGGAGGGGGCTTGTTAATGGGATGACGATGGTCGTTGTAGACTTTGCCACGGGAATCAGCCACGCTGCCGTCATGGCAGGAAAAGCAAATCCCGGGTTCGGCAACAACCTTTGTCTCCTGATAGGGCACCAGATCTGTTCCCTTACCATCGATGAAAAATGTGTCAATCCATCGATAGTGGCAGATTGCACATTCCTTGGCCGAGTTAGGGTTTCTGGGTGTCTGATTGGCCATGCATGGTGTCTGGAAAAAAAGTATGGTGCTGAAAGCCAGAATTAAAGTACGGACAGGGGTTTTCTTCATGGTAGCTTGTTCAGGCTGAAAACACTGATTCGCCCCGGAAGCATTTCCACAACATAAAGGCGCATTGAATCATCAACAAAGAGTCCAACCGGGGTCTCAAATTTTCTCACCTTACCTGTTTCCGGGTCACCAAGAACAGAATTGAAAGTACCTGTGATATTGAAGAGTTGGACGACACCCATATAGCTGTCACTGACATAGGAAAGGCCGTTTTTATCAACGGTGACTCCCTTTGGCCTGAAAAAATTGCCTTTTTCCACGCCCCATCCTCCGACAAAGGAGACAAACTTCCCCTCTGTATTCAGCACCTGGACCCTGGTGTTGATCACATCGACGATGTAAATGTCTTTATCCTGATGCAGGTGCATGAGAAAGGGATAGCGGAATTCCCACTTTTCGGCCCCGGGTTTTCCGTAGCTGTCGATAAGTTTTTTGGAGGCGATATCAAACTTGAGAATACGATGGTTGTCGTTGTCTGCAACAAAACACCACTTACCGGAACTCTCCACAACCACATCCGTTGGGTCAGCCTTTTTGCCATCCTTGTCAGGAACCGGAATTTCAGAGATAAAATCTCCGCTGGCTGAAAATATCTGGATTCTGTGGTTTCTGGAGTCGGCAACATAGATTTTGCCTGATTTGTCCAGTCCAATGCCAAGGGGAAAGGCAAATTCGCCGGGTCCGGAACCAGGGCCTCCGAAAGTGAAGAGGGGGGCTCCAGATGGTGAAAATGCCTTAATTCTGCCATTCACTCCGTCAACCACATAGATGGTACCATCCTTGGCAACCGCCACATCGCTTGGCTGGTTGAACCCATCTGTTATATCAAAGAGGTGTGTTGCCATGGTCAGTTCGAGGCCATGTCCAGTTGCAGCACAGGCTATACACATGAAGAGGGTGGCAACGGAGAGGATCCTCCGTTGCCACCGGTACACCGACAGGGATATGCACCATTCAGGTGAAGTTGATTTTTTCACGTATTCCTGGCGCTTAATGCTGTGTTGCTTGTGGTTCCGGCATTTGTTGTACCTGCTGTTGCGGCATCTGTTGTACCTGCTGTTGCGGCGTGCCCGTGGCCTCGCCTGGGTTTAGCATCTTCGGCATATGGAATTCAGTATAGTTCTTTATCATTCCAACCACCTCGGTGCTGGTAATGGAATCAATCCGGGTCTTGGAATATCCAAGATCCGCAAGGGGAAGCGTCGGGTTGTTTTTGGTATGGCATTCTTCACAGCCGACTGGAACCTTACTGATAATTTTATGAATAATTTTCTTTGCCTTGGACTTCTGGCCTTCGCTCAGGGTAACTTCATTTGCCTTATAATCAGTAGCGAATTGTATTTTGTCTTCGCTGTCGATACGGACAAGTTGGCCGTTCTCACGAACAAAGGGGACGATTTTGGCTTGATAGGTTCCTGGAGGAGCACCATTAACCGGACTGTCAACAATTTCTCCTGTTTTACGGTCATACCATTTGTAGACATCTGTCTTTTCATCTTCGTCCAGCTTGACATGGCAGGTCTGACAGGCCACAAAGAAGGCATGCATATTCAAAAAGGCCCGAATATCTTTGACTGAGTCGTGCGGCATATCGCCATGGCAGGATCTGCAGTAGGATCTGTTGTCCGGGCCAACTTCAAAACCGATATGATGGAAATGACCCTCAATTCTCTGTTCTTCCAGTACCCGGTAGCCAAGGTAGTGCTTAACCCGATCCTCACTTTCAAGAATAACCTTGTCAAATGTTTGATTCCCGATATCTTGCTTCTGCTCCTCTGCGGAAAGTTTAACGGAGACATCTCCCTGTCTTGCGTGGTACTCATGGATAAGATGGGCAAAGGTCAATTTCCAGATAAGTATTCCGAAAAACACGACCAGCCCCATAAAAGCAAGGACGTAGAGCTTGGTAAAAAAGCATTTCATGAGCTTATTCCTCCCTGCGGTGTGGTATCATTTGCTGGTTCGGTGGCTGTGGAGCTTGCCGGGCTGTCAGGATTGGGATCCTTTGGCTCCCCACAGATTGTTGGATTGTTACCACCGCCATGGGGTGGTTTGATCTCGTCTTCCAGTCCTTCTTTGATCATGACCTTTACATAATGTTCATAGTGTTCTTCAACCATCAGATCTTCAGAGAGATAGCCGGTGAGAAAGACTGTCCCCATGGGGAATACAGATGTGGAAAAATGGACGTTGTACCAGTGCCAGATAAAGAGAAAGAGGGCGGCCAGTAAGGCTTCATCACTGTGAGCGATCAGACAGAGATTGATATACTGACCTGGAATGATTTGGGTGGCAAGTACCTTGTTCCAGATGATTAGGCCTGTGATACCGATAACAAACATACCCCAGAATGGTGCCCAGTAATCAAATTTTTCCTTCCAGGTCCATTCATCGCCATGTGGGTGCTCATTTGTGAAATAGAAAAGATATTTCATCAGTCCTATGAAATCTTTAAGGTCTTTCAAATTCGGAATCATGGGGAGTTTGACCAGTATCATGGTGACCCGGCCGATACTCATCTTTCCTTCTCGTTTCAGGGGAAGGATATGATTTGTTATAATCCCACTTACTACCCGGAAAACGTGATACGCAAAGAGGATAAGCATAAGGGCACCAGTCCACTTGTGTATTGTAGGTGCCATCTGACTGCCACCGAATATAGAGTAGAGATATGGTGCCCAAGTTGTATCACTGAATTTGAGAGGCATCCCCGTCAGAACAAGGATTATGACCGTGGCTGCCAGGATGATGTGCTGGATTCTTGTGTCCATATCAAATCGGAAGAAATATTTCTTTCCGTCTTTGATTTTTATAGCTGGATATTTTTTCATGGCTTCTCTTTCCTCCGTCTAAAGGATGCATTGGGAAACAGGCGGCGAAGCAGGTCAAGAAACAGAATTCCCATCAAAGGTAGCAGGGTACAACCGGTGAGAATGATGAAAAAGGTGGTAAACCAGTATGTCACCGGCTCCTGTTCTTTGTTGAATTCGGGATGCACCTGATAATTAGCGAATTTTGTGGAAGCGCCTGGATGACAGTCCACGGAGCTGCAGATTTGCCCTCTGTTTTCTGGGTGGGTCGTGGCGCGGATATCTTCGTTTCCGTGCATCTGGTGTACGGATTGTCCTTTGGGAACATGACAGTCAAGGCAGTCCGGAACCGATTCGTCAAGGAGATTGGCAGCCTTGCCATGAAAGGTTTGCCCATAGGATCCCCCGGCCATGGTGGAAAGATTATGCCGGGCCACCAGTTCAGGGTCATCATGGCATCGACCGCAGGACTCAGCGATATTGAGCGGGCTTCTGCTCTTATGCAGCCTTGTGGTTATATGATTGTAAAATCGGTAAATGAATTCTTCTTTTTTATGACAAACACGGCAACGGCCAAGAGCGTCTTCGGCAATACCGGGTCTGACTTTTTTGACAAATGCCAGTGGCCTGAACATGGGATTGTCATGACAATCCTTACAGGTTGGCATATCTTCGGGGAATGGTTTCTCCTTGCCATTGTGATCTTTTGTACCGTGGACACTATCGGCTAAGAATTTTTCAACACTCTTGTGGGAAAATTTTTGTTCCTCGGCCGGTTCAATGATATGGCAAAGTACCAGGCAGTCCACCGGTTTAACCGGTTCATGGGGGATTTTCGTTATATCTGTATGACATCCCTCACATTTCACTTTGGCATGGACGCTCGTGTTGAAAATTTCTTCATTGACATAGAGAAGCCGCATTTCGGCATTTTCATCAACCCGGCTCAATCCGGGGTACTTGTGACATAACAGGCAGTTGCCGACATCTGATCCCTGCGCGCCCGTGGGCAGGAAGTAGATCGTAAGCAATACAAAGATACCAAGGTAACCAAGTGGTCCGGAACGTGACTTCAAAATCATCTCCTCTCCTTTTTAGAATAACCGTTTAGTGGGGGACACTAAAAATTGTATAACCACGGTACTGAGGTGGTTATTGATGGGACTTATGAATAGTATTTATATGTTATGGCACACCACACATATACTGCCGCCTCCCCGTGCTTTTCTCAGTCGACCTTGGTCACTTGCTCCTGCAGATGCAGGTTTCACTGTGGGTATAACCCCGCGTTCATGTGGGTTATGGCAAGTGATGCAGGTGACTTTACCCTCGTCATTTAATGGCAATATGATCCTGAGATTCTTTTCGGACCAGTGCATTCTTGAAGCAACCTTTTTCGACGGTTTGACAAGATGGTTTTTGTTGAGGGGATGGTTTATGGCTTTTTTATTGTGACATCGAAGGCAAAGCACTTCGAGATTTCCCACAAGACGAATAGCTCCACCACCGTCTTTCTGAGATTCCAATGTTGCGTGTTGCTCGTCTGGTCTGTTTTCATGGCAATAAAGGCATGATTCCGGGTTGATTTTTCCGGATTCGTCAATCTGTTTATGAGGGTCAAACATTTTGTATTGTTCTTCCTGGTGGCATTGAAAGCAGAGAAAGGTTCGACCGAGTGAAGAATCTGTTCGTAAGAAGGCCTTGTTATGGTGTTGTAATTCGTATTTTGGCTCACATTGGAGGGCCATGTTGTGACAGGTGTCACAGGTGATCTTATCATCTGTGAGGGGGAATTCTGCAGGAATAGTAGCTTTTTTCTCTATGGAGAGCGGTATATCAACGGGATGGGTATAGGTATCGGGCGTATATCCGTGACACCTGCAGGTCTGTGTGTAGTTATCGAATCTCAGTTGAATTGCATTACCTTTCTCCGGCCGTAGCAGATGACACTCGGTACAGTAGTATTTGTTGAAGTGGATATTGGTCTCTATTGTTACGGCTGGGTTTATAAAGAGATGATCCTCTGAGAAACAATTTTTTACCAATAGGATGCTGCTGATGGAGAAGAGAAAAAAGGAGATACACGCTGTCTTTTTCATTGTCTTCCTGAATCAGTTTTTCTATTTAACTAAAGTGTTTAGCACCATAAAAGGGATAGCCTTTTTAGAATCGTCTGATGGTATCACCATGTGTCATAGTTGAAAAGGGGGGATTCCCTACATGTATGCTTCGAAATACCTTGTTGTGGTTTTTTTGTATTGTACGGGGGAAGGAGCGGAGGGTGGATACCTGTGGTGGACCCTATTGGTGTCGTGGAGGAATATTTATACGCAAGGTGGATTGACGAGCAGAAAATTATGAATCGACGAACCCAAAAGAAGAGTCAAATTCAAATACCTTTGCCTCCAGCACTTTCCTATTTGTCGATATAGGTGGAGGCCCTACGTGAGGCACGTATGAGAGTTACAGTTCCGTCAACCCTTCACGGATGGCATGTTTAACAAGTCCGGCAACGGAGGTAATCTGTAATTTTTCCATAAGACGACGTCGCCGTCCTTCAATGGCCTTGACGCTGACAAAGAGTCTGTCGGCAATTTCTTTGGTTGAACGGCCCTCGGCAATCAGCTGCAGTACTTCACGTTCTTTGCTTGTGAGGGCTTTTTCCTGATCTTCTGTGAGTAGGCGACGTCGGTAATCGTGGACAACTGTGCTGGCAATTTGGGGGCTGAGATAGGTCTGCCCTTTGCGGGTTGCGTCGAGAGCCTGGTTGAGTTCCTGGAAGGCGCACTCCTTGAGAAGAAAGCCCGATGCTCCCGCCTGAAGCGCGCCGGTAACGAAGCGTTTATCCGAATGCATGGACAGGACAATGATCTTACAGGAGGGCATTTCTTCCATGATGGCACTGGTGGCATCAATACCATTCATCTCCGGCATGCTGATATCCATAATGATGATGTCCGGTTTTTCCCGGCGTGCGACTTCAATGGCTCTCCTGCCGTTTTCCGCCCGTCCAACGATTGTGTAACCGGGGAGTCCGTCAATAAGTGAACAGAGTCCGTCCCGGAGTATTTTGTGGTCGTCAACTACAATAATTTTTAGTGTCATAGTTCCACCTTGACAGGTTCAACACAGGCTTCTTTAAAAGGAATTTCCAATATTACGGTTGTTCCTACATCTTTGCTAGACTCAATCACTACTGTACCTCCTATATTGATTACCCGTTCCCGGATACTGAATAGGCCGTAGCCTGCATTTGTACTGTCTTCGTTTGATAACTCTGATTCTTTCATACCACAGCCGTTGTCCGCTACGGTCAGGCGTGCCCCATAACCAGTACATTGAACCTGAACATCGGCTGATTCTGCCGCAGCGTGACGGACAACATTGATAAGTAATTCACGAATTGTACGGAAGATAAGGGCGAGGGAGGCGGGTGTGTTGTAATTGCTACACTTACCACAGGTGACAGTTGTTGTAAGGTTGTATTTTTGTTGAAATTCTTCAGCAAGCCATTCAAGAGCAGCACCGAGGCCAAGCTCGTATAAAATAGGTGGGCTGAGTTCAAAGGTGAGGGTTCGGACATCCCGGACTGTTTCGTCAACGATGTCCTGAATGAATTGAAGCTTTTCAAGAATGGTGTCGTCGGAAGTGGAGGCAATGAGGCTTGCCACATACATTTTCACTGCCAAAAGAGATTGGCCGACCTGATCGTGGAGATCAGAGGCGAGCTGGCGCCGCTCTCTGTCTTCTGTTTCCATGAGTTCCGATGAGAGTGCACGAAGACGCTTTCGATGTTTTATCAGGTCATGCTCTTTTTCTTTGCGGATTTCTATTTCGTCCTGCAGTGTGGCATTGCTCTGTTGCAGTTCCTGAGTACGTTCTTTAACCTGGCTTGCCAGATTCTGCTGGGTCATATGCAGGTCTTCTTCAATTTGGAGCCGCTCTTTAATCTCTTCGACCAGTTTGGTGTTCAGTTCCCGCAGTGAGCTTATGTATTTGTTGATGACACTTTTCTGTTGTTTCTTACTGTGTTCAAAATCGGCGATCATGGAACGGAGATCGTAACCTAATTTGGACAATTCATTAGTATTAAAACTTCGCAATAGCGGATATTGTCGTCTTTCATTGGTCCTTGCTGGTAAGGATTGATCAATGAGTCCGCGAAATGTTGAAGTTGCAGTTTTGAGTTGATATCGGTAAATGATGAGGAACAGGAAGAGAGTGATAACTCCCATGGCGATATTTGAATACAGGACATAGCGAAGGATCTCTTTGGAATGTGCAGTGATCAGTCGATCAGCACGTACTTCAAGGAGCCACTCCGGTTTACCCTGAAAAGTGCGGAGCAGGCTGTATACAAAAATTGTATTTCTGGTTTCATGAAACGACAAAGGCGTATTGATGCTAAGAAGTGAGGATACCTGTATTGGCAGTCTGGAGAGGGTGTTTTTGGCATCAAGATCAATGATCCGACAATTAACTTTTGTTTGTACTTCTAATTTAGTCATTAACCGCTCAGTAAGAAAGCGGCCGAACATCAATGTGCCAACAATGGGTCCTGTATTGTCACTGGTGACAACCGGGTGTGAGGCAATCATTAGTGGTCCATATGTTGTATGCATGAGTCCGTTACTTGCACTTTCCACGTCGGGATGGTGCAGGAGAGGGTGGTCGTACGGTAGACCTGATGGTGGCAACTCCTCGATTGTTATATCTGCTCCTGTTTCAAGGTCGATTAACCGGCTCCAGATAATAGAGCCATCGAGGCGAAAAAAAGCCAGTAGGTTGAAGCCACCATTAGTGAGGGTTGTATCGGGAAGATTTGAGGTGATGTATTCCTTATTGGGGGTTTGGACAAAGTCGTAGGTGTCATTCCAGGCAGACCAGTCATGGGCAATTGTCTCAAGGCCTTCTCCTTCCCGCAATAACGCCTGGGTAAAGCGTTCAGTTTCCTGTAGAGCCAGGTTGCGTTCAATCTGGAGGTGACGTGGAGAAACAATCTGTTTGATAATGAAATAGTTAGCAACCGAATAAATTGATACTAGTAAAAGGTGTTGCAAAGAATTGAACATCACTGAGTAAAAACAATGACATA
>CAZIDU010000078.1:0-22262 GCA_964538055.1 uncultured Desulfocapsa sp.
AATCCAATACGGAGGACACCATGACTACAAATACACAAACAACAACCAACACTCAAATTGAAGCAGGATACGAAACTTCTACATTTGCCCTCGGTTTAGGAATGACCATGGCAGCCCTCGTTGGACTCTGGGGTACAGCATGTTTGGCAAGTGCAATGATCTCCATGGGACCTCTCAATGTTGTCCAGGGATATATCACCGCGGTAATCGGCTAAAATATAACAACATAAAAATTCTATCAACAAAAATAAGGATAACACCATGAAAGAAAATACTTCAAAAACAGGATCAAGAATAATATTAGCAGCCGGTTCAGTTATGTGTCTCTGGGTTGGAGCAGCCCTTGTAAGTGCCCTTTCTTCAGTAGGCTGGTCAGTAAGCGAGTTGGCAGGACAATATATGGTAGCGATCGGAATGGTTAAGCCTCTGCATACGCTTGTTGATTATTACACACACATCAAAGGTATTGAGTATCTGATCTGTGTAGCCTTCTTTGTAGCCTTCCCAGTTTTCTTTAAATATGTAAACAAGGCTCCAGCAAAGGTTACAGCTGCTAAATAGCAAACACTTTACTCGATGGAGACATGGTCTCTGCAAACAGAACCTCCTGTGAATCGGATAGTACTTGCGATTTGCAGGAGGTTTTTTTTTCTAAAGGCAGATTTACGAGCAGCAGTGTGGTATCAACGGCCTCACAGGAGGCATCTTTTGAACTTGATGCATTGGTGCTTGTACTGTAGGCTGATTTTTGCTGAATTGGAGTGGGTTGTGTCTTTTGGTATAGAGTGGTGTCGGCCGTATTCATAGAACAATCAGTGGTATATTCCGTACTGGGTGGAAGGCGAATTCATATCATTTTCCCACCGAACAACAATGTGATTTCTTTCATAAGAAGATAGATGGGAAACGGTAAAGATAGAAGGCCAATGCCGAAGGAAGTATCGGCACTGAATACGTACTGGCTTGTTCAATATTTGAATGAGTGGCATTCGGATCTTGATTTACAGAGTGTGATCGAACAGATCTCTCAAATGTTTCCTTGTTATGTTCATAACTTGCAGACCGGTGTGGTTGAGCCGGTTCATCTTACTCATCTACAGACTCCCAGATATTGGTTTTCCCATATATTTGTCAAGGCCCTGCATGATAGGATTCAGGAACATATTCCTGATCCCAGGCTTGGGTTTAAGATAGGTAGTACAATTTATAAAACTCAGCCGTTGCTCAAAACTGCTTTGGCGATCCCTCTCCTGGGGACCCACAGGGTGGCCCGCAGAGTTTCCAGGGAGGCTGCCAAGTATAACAGAACAAAAGAGTACCATATTCAGAAGCTTGGCAAGGGGCTTGTGGATATCCGTATTATCCATTTTCCAGGGATTGTTACCAGCGAGTTTACCATGCAATGGAATGCAGGATGTTTCGCTTCCTATGCTCGATTGGCTGGGGCTACAGATATCACCGTTGCCCTCCACTGTATTGATCCCGGCCCAGATAATCCAGATGATCCAGGGATAGCCATCTGGGATTTTGAACTTCGCTATCAGGAACCGGGGTTGCTGACACGTGTCGCCAAGGCTGTATTGGGCAATGTGCCCTGGATCAGGGAACTGGCAGAACGGGCAGGGGCTGTTGAAGATGAGCATCAGGAGCAGATCTTTAATCGTGATAATATCAATCGCGAACGAACAGCAGACATTGCGAAAGTCAACGAAATGCTGCGTGTCGAGATTGCTGAACGTAAATTGGTGGGAGATACACTTCTGCAAAGTCAGGGACAGCTGCAACAGTATGTCACAGCCGTAGATGATATTGGTTTGGGACTGTGTGTGATTGATGCCGATTATCGTATTAGCGTTATGAATACGACATTGATTAGCTGGTTCGGTGATCAGCGTGGGTCGAGGTGTTTCTGCGGCCTGATGGGACAGGAGAGAATGTGCTCGAATTGTAAGTTGAGTGATGTTGTCAAACTGGGTAAGAAAGTCCGTTATTTTCATACCCTACCCGATGGAAGAAGCTTTGAGATAGTGGCAACACCGATCTCTAATAGTGACGGCAGCATTTCCAAAATGGGAATAATCAGGGATATCACTGAACAAAAAGCCCAGGAGGAGCAAAGGTTAGAGACAAGTAGGCAGAAGGAACAACTCAAAAAACTTGCAAGTCTTAAAACTATGGCCGGAGCTATTGCTCATCGCTTTAATAATTCAATGGCGGGAGTAGAGGGAAATCTTGAGCTTATGACTGCCAGATTAATTCATGATTCCGATGAACACCTGATGGCTTCAAGGGCATTACAGGCTGCCAGAGGGGCGTCGCAGGTTGGTTCCATGATGTTGAGTTACGTGGGGCAGAAGCCATTGCATGTTGAAGAAGCATCTTTTGCTGATCTTGTCATGGAAAGTGTCACACAACTGAAAAGGAACCTGGAACCATCAATTTCTCTTAGGGTTACTCCACCGCAACAACCTATTTATTGTTCTATTGATATCCTTCAATTAAAAGAGGTGGTGGAGAGCATAGTTACCAATGCTATTGAGTCACTTGATTCTGATTCAGGGGAAATTGAAATCTCTTTTGGACTGGATTATTTTACAACAAACACTTTTTCCTTGTTTTTTCAAGATGGTAATCTTCAAAACGGCATGTATGTCTACTGCCAGGTAAAAGATTCTGGGCATGGAGTCAGCCCTGAAAAGCTTCAACAGATTATTGAACCTTTTTATACAACCAGATTTGTTGGCAGGGGACTTGGCCTTGCTCTGACCGCAGGAATAATGCAGACACATGGTGGTGCCCTGACTCTTGAAAGTACGCCGGAGAGAGGGACGACTGTCAGGATACTGCTGCCATCTCTCTCTTCGCTTCCTGAGAAAACACTATATTCTTCAAATGTTGTCCAGGGTGCGATTGTGCCTCTGTCAGGGAATATTCTGCTCGCCGATGATGAACCTCTTGTTCTGCTTGCTATCAGGATGATGATCGAACAGTTTGGTTTTACGGTGCACACTGCTGTAAATGGCAAAGAGGCGATAGAGAAGATTCGGAAACAGGATGTTGCTTTTTGTGCTGTTGTTCTGGATATTTCAATGCCTGAAATCAATGGTATTGAGGCTATGAAGGAAATTAGAAAAATAGATTCTACTCTTCCGGTCTTGTTGATCAGTGGCTATTCAAAAGATGATCTTCCCTTCCAGAGACATCAGGAAAATAAACCTGACGCCTTTATGGTAAAACCGGTTGAGCAAAATGATATGCGAAGGAATCTTGAGATGTTGTTGGCGTGATAGAAAGGTCAATCGCTGTCACGATTCAGAAGGGGGCGGATAGTGTTGACTTCCACTCTGCTCCTATGTAGTTGTTTTGAAGAGGTATTACATCCATCTTATTGTCTATCTGATTGTTGCGTCCCGTGTGATAATATGCCCAAAAGGAGTTATCCATTATTCCGAGTTCGGCGGTGATAGAATGGCATTCGACCAGAACTAATAGGAGAGGACTGCGTTTAGGGACGCATTAAGAATGCGCTTTACGCTGCTAAAGATATCTTTATGTTTGGAAAACAAAAGAAATCATTCTGTAATAGTGTGGTCTCAAATGTGGTTACGTTGTCCATTGGTTTATGCCTTATTTACCCTGATAATGAAGCAACTCTTGAATCGATCTATAAGCAGTGTGATGACGCTCTTTATATGGCAAAAAAAATCGGCAGAAACACAATTTATTTGGGAACTTTACAATGAATGAAGATCATCACACCAGCATTTTCTAATGCATAAATGTTTCCATTAACAGTCCTCAACATGCCAACATGCCAACATGGGAGCTCAACATGGGCTCGGATCAATCAATGGGCTCGTAATCACGCAATAATGGGCTGAAAAGTAGCCCGTTTTAGCTCTTAGAAGGCTCTTTTTACCACCGAAAAGGACCGTTTAAGAAAACTAAATAGGTGGTTGGATGCGTTAATATTGCCACATCGAAGGACTGAATTTCCTGTTATCACGAAAACTTAATAGATAGACTGTTCACCTAAAGTTCTGTTCTGTCAGTTAGTTGAATCTCGCCACTCTCTGGGTTTCGAGAGGATTCAGGAAGAAGGCAAAGTTTTAAATTATGATCTCAGGCAATGGTCGCCAGAGGATATCTTCTCCTTTTGAATGGAAGGCTAACAGATGTTTCACTTTGAAATTTATTCACGATCAGTGAAGGGGAAATCTTTCAATTTAAATGAGTCAGGAAACATTTTAATTTCCCGTCATTCGTCATAGATTGAGAGCGCCAGTGGATAGCTGTATCTGTTTACCTGCTGAATAATACGTATCAATAGAATGTAATATGCCAGCTTGACTTTGGTGCCAGACTTGCATCATAACCAGTTGTCACCGTATCATATCCAGGTCGTCGAGCCAACCGGCGTTTTCAGTCAGGCTGCCCATGAGAATACGCGAAGCTTCTTCAGGATGTTCTGGGCGGGAGTGAATTTGGCTCATTACCAGAATGTCATCTTTGCGTCCGCAAATTTCGATTTTTCCGATGTCATGGCCCATTATGAATTTAAAACGCTTGGCGTAACCATCCAGACCACGCTTGGCTTCCGATACAATATCCACACCGCGTTTCAGGGGAACCTGGAAGTGATGACGCACGCGCGAAACTGGCATGCACTGGTACAGATAGTAGGGATTTACGCCGATTCGGACCAAGCCGTTCATCAGGTTTTCAAGATCCTGAACAGTGTCATTGACGCCCTTAAGAAATACGGCTTGATTGTTGACAGTGATGCCAGCGTTACGGATGCGTTTTACAGCGTCCGTAGAGAGGTCGGTGATTTCTTTGGCATGGTTGAAATGGGTAGGAATATAAAGAGTCTTGTGTTGATTGAAATCGCGAAGCACTTCAATTAAATCATCATCGAAATAGCGTAAGGGGTACACCACAGGAGTACGGGTACCAATGCGGACATAGTTCACATGATCGATGTTTTTTAAGGACTCCAACATTTTGGCGATGACCTTGGTTGGCAGCATCATGGGGTCACCACCGGAAATGATCACATTGGTGATTTCCTTGTGTTCGGCAATATACTTAGCGGCATTCTTGAAGTTCTCGACCGTCTTATCGTTTGGCAATCCTACCAGGCGTTTTCGAAAACAGTGCCGGCAGTACATGGAGCAGTATTCGGTGGCCACCACCAAGGCAGAGTAAGGGTATTTGTGCAAAATCCCGTTGCCTTTATTGTGCTTGTCGTCCCCGTAAGGGTCCCCAGTTGTTTCGCCCATCTGGCCAGCTACAACCAGTTCGTCTACAGTTGGGATTGCCAGTTTGCGAATTGGATCGTGAGGATCGCCAGGGGTGATGAGACTGAGGTAGTAGCGAGGGATATTCATAGGATGATTATCCAGCACCTCTTGCAGGGAGCCTTTTTCCTCTTCGGTCAGAGAAATATACGACTTCAATTTTTCCAAAGAATTTATGTTATTAGCGATTTCGCTGTTCCATTTCAATTTGCGAAAATTAATGCTGCCCAATTTTTCAAATTGTTCATTCGTGCTCAACTCACTCATGCTTTTTTTATCTCCTTAGATATTTCTGGTATTTTTTTTCTGTTTTAAGAGCTTTTGTGGTGAGATTTTGGATAATATTGCCAGCGGGAACATCTTCTTTATTCCGGTATATTAGGGAGTTTAGTTGTCTCGCCTTTGTAATTTTCTAAGGTGTATTGCCGCTCATTTCTGTGTGGCAAAGATGAGAGCAATAGACTCATTGGCGAAACAACCATTTTCGCAATAGTTGCTTAATTGCACCTCATTTACGAGTTCGACTGTTACTTCCTGCTTCTCTGGGCACCATCCAATGTTTCCAGAATGAGTGCCTAAGTCTCAAAAAAAAGTGGCTTTTGGGTATCGATGAACACTCATCTTTACAGGTGGTTCCACGCGTGTGGTAGCCTCTGGCTGAGGAAAATGCTCAATTGATGGGATTAACAATTCGATTTTAATATTTTAAAATGGTTGATACTTCGTGAGTTATCCACTCCCACTGAAAAGGTATTTCACGATATATTATTGTACAATAACATATCCTACAATAATATCAAGTTGGTCCCTGGCCAGCGTCTTCATGGCAAAACCTGCCTATAACGGCAAATAAGATAACGGGTGTAAATTCGTTGTTATCGCTGTTGTGCAACGAATGATAAATGGAAGTATGGAAGTAGGAAACTATGAAAAAAAGAGAGAAACGAGAAAGGTAGATTTCCAGAAAAACTGAAAAGAGAAGCGTTGAGGATGGAGAGGGCTGCGAGAGGATTCAGGAAAAAGGCCCAGCGGAAGCATTGGCAAAAAAGGTTGTAATTGCAAATGGCCTGCTCAGAGCAACACCTCTTCCTGTAATCTGCTTTCTGGTAGATGCTAACGTAGGGAAACTTGCCGGAAAATTACGGATGACCGGTTTTTGACACGCTGCTCTATAACCTATGGTGGCATGATGCCGAACTGGCTGAGCTTTACGGCCTGTCTTGATGAAATCTGCGTATTCAGCCGTTGTATGCACTGTAATGGCACCCCTGCCTCCAGTTCCCAAGCAAGAGTTCCTTGATCTAATTGAGCCACTGACACGGAAATACTACCACACCTTTTACCGTTGCAGCCTCCGTGAACAAATGGAAAAGGATATCGAAGAGCTTAACGTAACTATTCACCATGCTATTGAACGGAACAATATTTATCCGGAATCTGGGGACACGATCCCAATTCAAAAGACAAAGACGAATTGGGTCATGTCCCCAGTTTCCTACCAGCTTATTCGTTATGCAATTCCGACTCAAACTCAATTTCGGTGAATAGCAACTTAACAACTATTGCCCACTTCCCTTCTGAAATTTCTTTCATGCAAGGAACTTGCTCCCTTTGCTGGTTTGTATTTTTCCACCAGAAAGCGAATTTTTATCAATTGGCGTATTAGAGCCTTACCGTTCATCACCGGTGTTAGTTTTGTAAAGTTTTTGTAAAGATGATTGTGAGAGTCAATTCTTTATCCGATGCGTAGAGAAGTGAAGATAAAGCATCTTCATTTGCTGTTGGTAGAGGAGTGTTCTTAACAGGAGATTGGAAACGGACTGCCTCTCTCTTTCACCAAAAAGAGGATTAATTATGATGAATGGAATTAGTGCTTCGAGTAGTTCATTCGCTCAAATGCAGGGCACGCAGCAACGGAAAGGCCAGGGAGCGCGGTTTGACCAGTGTGAACTACAGACCATGACTGATAAAATTTCAGAAATGACAGGTCAAAAATTAGATGTAGAAGAAGTAACAAAGACCTATGATGCCGATAATGATGGCTTACTGGGGCAGGGTGAGATGCAATCGATGATGATGGACCTCCGCGGCACCATGGGAAGCAATCAGGGAGGGCCGGGATCCATGCAATCACTCCTTGCCAACTATCAAACAGATCCGGAAAAAGATCCCGCTGCTGTATTGATGGATATGTTTGCGGAACAAGAAGAGGATCAGGAGGAATATTCACCGGTTAACCTCCAAGCATAATGTAATAACACGCACAAACTCTATCACCGACCTGGATGAAAAGGATTTTACTGGGTCGGCAGGTAAAATAAACACTCTGTAACACATACACAAATTGTACTTAATAACCTGAGGCAGTTACCTATGTTTGACAAAATGTTCATGAGAAATGCGGGTTAGAACAGCGGTAAGTGTATATCAACCACCAGCCCGCCTTTCGCAGCATTTCTTGCCACTATGTTACCGCCATGCATTAAAATTGCCTGTTTGGCGATGGCCAGGCCAATTCCCGTCCCACCGCTGTCACGATCTCGTGCTTCCGCCACCCGGAAGAATGGTTTAAATATCTGCCCAAGATACTCCTGTGGTATGCCGGGGCCATGATCCCTGATACT
Source organism: uncultured Desulfocapsa sp. (assembly GCA_964538055.1). Lineage (GTDB taxonomy): Bacteria > Desulfobacterota > Desulfobulbia > Desulfobulbales > Desulfocapsaceae > Desulfocapsa. The sequence goes on from CAZIDU010000078.1 coordinate 7,925, forward strand.
GATAGTCACAGAAGTCGCACTTTTAGAGAGAGCGATTTCAACGACACTTCCGGCTGCCGTATAACGGAGGCCATTACGAATCACATTTTCCAGTGCTCGACCAAGCATTTCCCTGGAACCAAGTACTGTAACCTCCTCGGTATCTTGTATTTCTATGCTTTTATCTTGTTTGGCAACCTCAAAATCGGCATCGTGAGCAATGTTATTTAACAGTATACTGAGTTCAACCGGTTCTTTGGGGCTGTTATCCGTATTTCCCTCAAGTCTGGTCAAAATGAGGAGCTGATCGATGAGTTCACTGAGCCGTCCGGACTCTTTTTCGATCCTCGCCAAATAGGGTTCTGCATCGCTAAACCGTTGTCGGGCCAACTCCACTGCAAGATTCTGCCTGGTTAACGGGGAGCGCAGCTCATGGGAAATATCGCGTAATAATCGTTTCTGAGACGTGAGTAATGACTGGGTTCGCTCAGCCATGGTGTTAAAATCATGGCCCAAATCTGCAATTTCATCCCTTTTACGATTGACAAGGTTCACTCGAGCTGAGTAATCGCCTTTGCTCATCTGTTGCGTGGCTTTACGCAGATCACGAATTGGCGCCGTCAACGAACGAGCAAGCAGGTAACAACCGGCTCCGGCAATAAGGAGCACAACAATAGCAGGTAAGCCGAAACGATGCCGAAGCATAAGTATACGTTGCCAGACTTTTTTCACTTTCCCATCCCAAAAAACGTTGGGTCGTATTATTCTGGCTGTGCTTCCGACAAGAGTCATATTCTGCCCGTTTTTGGTTAAGAGAGGCAAGGTAACGATGATTTCTGTCTTGGATATATTGTGTTGAGTATCATGAGATTTACGGGAAGAAACGGCAAGATCGGTAATTGTCTGGGATAGGTTACGATCTGCAAAACTGCTGTGGTCTTCCTGCAGGAGAAAGATTCGACTGTGGTTCTGCTTTTCAACTTCTTGTAAATACTCAATCAACGCTTTCCTGCCACCATTTTCAAGTATCGTTACTGCGGCAAGACTCGTGACGGAAAGGGAATGAGTCAGGGCTTGAATTTGATTGTGTTCCACCCGTTTTTTCAACTCGCCGTAGGGGCCGACCTGTGCCAGATAGGAGACTATTACTGTCGTAAGGCTGGCAAGCAGAGTGATAAGCAGAAAGCTCATAAAAATCTTACAAAAAAGGCTGCGCATAATTATAAATCCTGATGGGCCAGAGTATAAAGATAGCCAACGCTGCGTATGGTTTTTATCCGTTCCCGGTTATCTATATTGTGACCAAGCTTTTTGCGCAGGCTGCTTACATGGACATCAATGCTGCGGTCAAAATCTTCAAGTTTGCGACTTAAAACCTTTTGGGTTAACTCCTCACGTGTCATTACTTGACCGGCATTTTTTAACAGCTCATACAGCAGGGAAAATTCGGCGGCGGTAAGCTTAATGGTATGGTTGTTTTGCTTTACGCTCCTTGAGCCCATATCAAGAATGATATCGTCAAGTTCGAGTTGTGATCGATTATCCAGCTGTTGCTGTTCTTCCGGCTTGCTTCGACGCCAGATGGCCTGAATCCTTGCCACAAGCTCACGAGGATTAAAAGGCTTGGGCAGATAATCATCCGCCCCCATCTCCAGACCGACAATACGGTCAACATCTTCCCCTCTGGCTGTCAGCATTAACACCGGAACCTGGGAAGATATTCTCAAATTTCGTAAGAGTTCAAAACCTGTCATTGAAGGAAGCATTACATCAAGAATCACCAGGCCGTGTTCACCGGACAAGGCTCGTCGTAAGCCGCTGTATGGCTCATTCATCGTTTCTACGCTAAATCCTTCTGGTTCCAGAAATTCAACCAATAACTCGCAGAGCTCTTTGTCGTCATCAATGACTAAAATTTGCTTCATGTTGTTTCCTCTAAAATCAGGCATGTAAGGCTGTCTTAAGAGAGATAGTACTGCACTGTGTCTTGTCCTCGCAACAGCTTTACACAACTTTACACAACTTGACTGAAGCTTAACAGCAATTGGTCTGAGGCTGATGTACTTTAGAATAATCAAAGGCTAATCGACCCGTCAATGGTGATTGAGGTCAAGACTATTAGCAGAATAATTTTTGCAAAATGAGATTGATATGCAAACAGGTAAACTCAATGTCCTTATCATTCTTTTGTCAAGCATGTTGCTTGGCGGGTGTAATGAAATTGAAATGCAAAGCCGGTGGACTGAACCGTTTACTCTGGGTTCCGGTGATGGCTCTGGCTGGCCTGAGGATCCCCAGTATTTTGATAAGGACTCCAAAGTACTGGTGTCTGTTATGAACGATGACACCTCTCTCTATATCCGCTTGTTAAGCAGAAGTCATGCAAGCAAGATGATGTTTATACGTGGTGGATTCACGGTATGGCTAAACGAAAGCGGAGACACAGGAGAACAATTCGGGCTGCAGTTTCCACTTCCAAGGAAAAAAATGATGGGGCCAAGCACAGCGGATCATAAATCAAGAAACAATATAGAGGATATGCTGGAAGATAGCCAGTACAGCCTGGCCATACTTGATGGGCCGGGAGAAACCCGTCAAACCATGCCAACAAGTAAGGCTGCAGAAATGGGAATATACGCTCGGCTCGGTATACAAGAGGGCTATCTGCTTTATGAACTGAAAGTTCCTCTCATCCATTCAAAAGACCACAAAACCATTGGGCTTGGTTTTGAAACCGGAAAAATAGAAGGAACGTCAGGGAGAGGTTCTTCAGGCGGAGGTGGCGGAGGTGGCGGAAAGGGTGGTGGTGGCAAAGGCGGTGGAGGAAAAGGTGGCAGCAAGATGGGAGGGAATGGAAGTAGTCATGGCGGAGGCAGCCCTAAACCGATTGAGATCTGGGCAAAGGTCTCTTTGGCTGAGGATGCATCCCTGACGCATTATGGGAAGATCAAGGAAAGTGGATCCGTTTTGTAATAGCGTTGTATGGATTTTTTATAAAATTGGTATCAGCGTAACAGTAGAAAGATGAAAGGCATATTTGGATGTAACCAAACTCTCAACAGAGGAATGTAAAATGAAAAAAAACGTATTAACAACTTTAGCAACGTTAACTGTACTCGTAGCTCCCATGAATTTAATGGCCAATGATGATTCTTTTTATATAAAGGCTAATATTGGTGTCGGCATGAATCTGGATAGCGATGTGGACAACATTTTGAACACAGCAGAATCTGCCAAAATTACTTATGACAGTGGTTTTATAGGCTCTCTGGCTGCAGGATATGACTTTGCGAATCCACTACGTGTGGAGATAGAGCTTATCAAACAAAAGAATGATCTTGAAATCACCTCGAACAACACCTTATACGGCAGCTTTAATGAGGGTGACCTGAAAAATCATTCTCTTATGGCCAATGCTTTTTATGATGTCGATACCGGGTCTGCCTGGACACCATTTGTCGGTGCAGGAATAGGCTGGTCCAGGATTGATATCAACAATCCTGGGTTTACTGATTCAGACAGTGAGGATGACGTCTTCGCCTACCAGCTTATCGGAGGTGTCGCTTATGCTTTCAATGAACAGTGGTCTGTTGATGCTCAGTATCGCTTTAAGGGGAGCAGTGATGCCACTATCGACGGTGCTGATTTCAATGTTAACAGTAATGATGTAATGCTTGGTCTTCGTTTCAGTTTCTAAGGTGCTTGGGTTCATTCAGAAATAACAGGGGTACTGGGGGATATTCTCCAGTGCCCCTAAGTTATGTTGACTCATCTCTTGTGAGAGATGCAAGAATATAGCGTTAAAAAAGCTACCTGTTAAATATCTGACCCGTGAACCGCAGCGCAAACATATCAGTTTTACGTATATCAGGAAGCATCCTAGGCTTCTGTTTGATTGTTGTAGAGTAGCCTTAGTTCCGGCAGTCACCCTTGACTTCCATTATTCCACCCTATATAATTTTATAGAAGTTCCATTGTTTCCCATGGATGCTTTATCTTCTATGCGGATTGTCACGCAATGAAAATAAACTTGGTTTTTTATGAATGAAAAATGGAAGATAATTCTGATAGTTATGCTGATAATAGTCAGCATTTGTTCTGTTTTTATCTCCCTTTTTATTCTTGATAGTCGAGAGCATCTCAACAATTTTGTAGATACTAAAATTGACAGTATCAGAGCTATTGTCAAAAGCGTTGAAGATGGAAACAGTCGTCACTACAAAAGCCGCATAAAAAGCTTTGTCAACTATTCAGAATCCCCCAAGCAGGAAAAACTCATCAGCGCCTTTGCAAGACGGGACAGGGATGAATTGCACGAACTGGCAACTCCATACCTCTCTCTTTTTAGAAAAGAAAACTCTTATTTCTCAACCTTAGCTTGGCTAACTCCAGATAATTACAATTTTCTGCGTGTCCATCAACCAACATTATTTGGTGATAAGATTGGTAAAATGCGACCTGACATCGTGGATGCCAATACAAATCACCAACAAAATACCGGGTATGCGGTCGCTGGAAGTGGTCTACAGTATCGTCTTGTTCAACCTGTGTCCTACGAAGGGCGGCATGTAGGTGTTGTGCAGTTCGGCTTAAAGGACAGTTTACTCCTGGATACTCTCGAGGAAACACTCAATATTCCGGTTGGCATGGCGATTCCGAATACGAAGTTTTCTTTTATCAACAATTCTAAACTCCCCTTTTTTGAAGGTGATTCGTATACAGTCCAAACCAAAGAAATCGATCTCCTCCAACATGATATTGATAGTATTGACTGGAATCTTGACCAGCAGAAGATCACTTTGCAGGGGAAAACCTACATTATTGCAAATGCTTTCAATCTCCTGAACTACAGACAGGAAAAGCAAGGGTATATCTTTGTGGCGCTGGATATTTCACAGCAGGAAGAAAAGATACAATTACGTGTCGGTTTAATTCTTCTTCTGAGCGGTGCCTTTCTTCTGCTTTCCTTTTTTATCCTCAACTCAAGCTATGGTTCCTTGATTCAAAAAATCATTGGCCTGAACCGATCTCTTAAAAAAAATAACCTTGAGCTTGAAAGTCGAGTTCATGAACGTACAGCCAAATTAGTAAAGAGTGAAAAACGACTGCAGGAGATTCTGGATCAGGCCCCTTTGGGTATCCTAATTGTCGACACACAATCAATGCAGATTCAATATGCAAACCCTGCTATCGCCAGAATGCTTGGTTATGACAGAACAAAATTGGAAAATATGGCCGTTGATGCACTTCATGCTCCAGCCGATCTCGACCTGGTAACCAAAGACTTCAAGGAACTAGCACAGGGTAAAAAGAACAATTCAACTGATATTCCTTTCCTGCGAAAAGACGGTACGACGTTCGAGGCTGATATTATCAGTGCTTCCATTGAACTTGAGGGAAGATCTTGTTTGATCGGCTTTATCGTAGACCGAACAAAGATGAAAAAGCTGGCAATACAGCTACACCGTGCTCAGAAGATGGAAGCCATCGGTATGATGGCTGGTGGTGTAGCCCACGATTTAAACAATATCCTTTCAGGTATTGTCAGTTATCCTGAATTAATGCTTCTAAACTTACCTCCGTCCAGTGAATTGAGAAAACCTCTTGAGGCAATCCAGGAATCGGGCAAACGGGCAGCAACGGTGGTAGCTGATCTCCTTACTGTTGCCAGGGGGGCTGCCACTATAATGGAATCGCATGACATCAACGTGCTCATTCAAGAGTATCTTAATTCTCCTGAATGCAAAAAACTCAAATCCTTACACCTTGCAGTGGCGTGTACCGAACAACTCGATGCTGAATACCCCGTCATCTCATGCTCTCCCATGCATATCAAAAAAACACTAATGAATTTGATGACAAATGCTGTGGAGTCCCTTGGCAATGATGGAAATGTCATTGTCTCCACTTACAACCGGCAGGTTGATACGTCCGAGACATTGGAACACACTATGGAACCGGGTCACTACGTGGTTCTTACTGTTCAGGATTCTGGGTCGGGTATTGCCGACAAGGACCTTGAGCATATTTTTGAGCCGTTTTATACCAAGAAGGTGATGGGTAAAAGCGGTACCGGACTTGGCCTGGCGATCGTGTGGAACACTGTACAGGATCACAATGGTAGAATATTTGTAGAAAGCAGTGAAGAGGGAACACGCTTCTTACTCTATTTTCCTGTGAGCAAAGGGGAAAAAGTCGCTCAAACTGAGAACGACAAGACAGAGAAACTCACCGGCAACAGTGAGCATATTCTGGTTGTGGATGACGAGCCGCAACTAAGGGACATTGCTTGTCAGATGCTAAGAACCCTGGGCTACGTTGTCGATTCAGTTTGTTCTGGTGAATTGGCTATTGCATTTGTAAAGGATAAGCCCGTTGATCTTGTTGTGCTGGATATGCTGATGGAGCCAGGTATAAACGGGTACCAGACTTATAAAGAAATCCTAAAACTTTATCCCGATCAGAAGGGCGTTGTTGTAAGTGGCTTTTCAGAGAGTGATGATGTTAAGGCAACTCTACGGCTTGGTGCTGGCGGGTTTATGAAAAAACCGTATTCGATGAGTCGAGTTGGTAGGGTGGTTAAAGAAGCATTAAATAACTGATTGATTCTGCCTGCACAAGCAGGTGTATATTTATTATACCAGCCCTAAGCTTTCACCTACTGCTTGCCATAAGTTCTGGATTCTCGATCGGTTGGGTCTTGTTCACTCTCTTGATTTTAAGAAAAATCAAGAAGAAGGTAAAACTGCAGTGATACTTTTAATCTGTGGAATTGGCCAAGGACATTTTTATCCAGAATAAAACCTATGCAGGACCTCTGTACTACCAAATCAGACACGTCTAACGCGTTAAGTCATCCAATCTTTTCCGGGTTTTGACCAATATATTCCAGGGAATATCTTCCCGGTTTTCCAAAAAAGGAAGCAACAGCACGCGAAGTAAGGTCAGCTGCTTTGGTTCTCATATCTATTTGTTATATTTCTCGTAATTTCAATGCAATAAGGAAATAATAGAGCCTGCTTGAACGCAGGACGCTCCCAGCAGTGTCTTAAATTTGGACATATTCATTGTGGAGGACAGAGGAACTGTCCTGTTTTTGGACAGGTGGCAGCCGGAAGATGCAGTCCTTCGGGGATGCAAACACATCTAAACAATAAAATTTTTAATATTACCAGTAGGATATCTGGTCACTGTCATGTTTGTTAACAAACATGGTACGGAAAATGCTACAAAGTGGTATACGTATTGTTAACAGCAGTTCTTACATAAAGGAGAAATACAATGATGCACAATGGATTTGGTCAGGGATTCGGACAATACAGCCACTGGTTATGCGGCCCTGGCGCATTCTTTCCTGGCCCCCTTGGATTAATTATTACACTGCTCTTCTGGGGACTGGGTATTTATCTTGTGATAAAGCTTTTCGGGGCGATTTTCTCAGAAAAAAAAGGAACTTCCACCACGAATCTTGATGCCTTGAAAGAACGTTATGCCAGAGGAGAGATTGGTGAAGATGAGTATCACCGTATGAAAACTGAGCTCGTCTAGGAGCGTGTCCGAGAATGCCCTTTTTCCTCAACTCTTCGTTATTTGAGAAAAAATTGCTATTTTCGGACAAGCTCCTATACCTTACAAAATCAGACGGGATTACATTATGAAACGACGTACAATATTAAAAAGTGGCCTTGCGGCACTGGTACTGGCCGGTGCTACCCCGTACGGCCTTTCGTTTCTCGGTAAGGAGGGCTTTCTTACCGCAGCCCATGCAGGCAGCAATGACTTTGTAACACCACTGCCCATCCCTCCACTCCTTGAGAACCTTGATAAGAGTGGCAAGACAGCTCGTTTTGCGCTCGACGTGCAGCAGGGGAAGATGAGTTTCTTCCCTGGAGAGTCCACTGCAACGATTGGCTATAACGGGAATTTTCTTGGTCCCACTATCCGGGTAAGAAACGGACAGCGTTTCAATATGAGCGCCCGTAATAGTCTGGAACAAAACACCACTCTGCACTGGCACGGACTGCATGTGCCCGCCCAGTGGGATGGCGGCCCAAGGCAGCCTGTCGCAGCAGGGACAACCTGGAAGCCGGAGTTCACCATTAAACAGGAGGCGGCCACTCTCTGGTACCACCCGCATGCCATGGGACTCACCGGCGAACAGGTATATAACGGCCTGGCAGGACTCTTTTATATCGAAGATGACTTTTCTGACAGCCTGGATATTCCAAAGGATTACGGGATTGACGATATTCCGCTGGTCATCCAGGATCGTCGTTTCTTCAGTAACGGACAGTTTGCCTATGCCCAGAATATGCACGATGTAATGAACGGAGTGATAGGCAACTATATGTTGGTGAACGGGGCCATACAACCGACCCTTTCCGTCCATGCAGGCCTGATTCGTCTGCGACTGCTCAACGGTTCCAACTCATCCATCTATCAAATTGGTTTTAAGGATCGGCGTACTTTTCACGTCATTGCCTCCGACGGCGGCTTCCTTGAGCGTCCGGTAGCTATGAACTCCATTGTTCTCTCGGCAGGAGAGCGGGCCGAAGTAATGCTCGATTTAACGGAGACCGCAGTGGGAGCTGAAATCAGTCTGCTGGTGGATCAAATGAAAGGAAACAGGTTTGAGGCCATGCGGATCAAAGTGAACCAGCCTGCCGAAAGCACTGTATCCTTGCCAGTAGAGCTACGCTCTCTTGATAGGATACCTGAGTCGGAAGCCTCTGTTGTTCGCAGATTTGCCATGGCAACTATGGGAATGGGGATGATGGGCGGCGGACTCACCATTAACGGCAAAAAGATGGATATAAACCGGATTGATGAGCAGGTCAAACTAGGCTCTACTGAAATCTGGGAGATCACAAACCGGTCAGCCATGATGATGAGTATGCCTCACTCCATGCATCTGCATGATGTCCAGTTTCAGATTTTGTCCAGAAACGGCCAGGCACCACTTCTTCATGAACAGGGACGAAAAGATACCGTTCTGATCATGCCGGGCGAGACCGTACGCATCATCAGCCGTTTCAAGGACTATACCGGTATTTATATGTACCACTGCCACCTTCTGGAACATGAAGATGACGGTATGATGGGACAGTTTGAAGTAATAAGCTAACACGAGGTGTAATAGAGAAAAAAGATGAACTGTACCTGGGGATACACATGGCATGGGCGCTATCTGTACCATGGCTGACTCTTCAGGCTGCTGCTATAGTCAGGTGGAAGCAGTTTGTCTGCATTTTTCGGAAAACGGTCAGGAGTTGGAGAGCCACTGCCCAGGATGTTATCATATCGTTGGTAGGAGCTGGCAATGATGATTACACTAAAAAGAAGTGCTTCATTCCAAAGTAGAGAACGAACCAACAAAGGTAGGGTGTATTGTCCGCCTGAGTGAGACAAACAATATGGAGAGATATCACGATGTATACAAACAGAATACTAACGCTCCCCAATGAAATCAACCAGCCACGCCGCAGGTTTGTCAAGGGGCTTGCCATGGGTGGGGCCCTGCTCGGACTGGGGGGGCTTCCAGAGCAGCTCCTGGCAGCAGCAGCTTCACCTGCTGCTCAGCCAATGCTCAGAGGGAAACATTTTAAATTGGCCATCGGCCCGCAGCCCGTCAACTTTACGGGGAAAGAACGTATTGCCACCGCCGTAAACGGTTCCGTTCCCGGTCCGATTTTGCGCTGGAAGGAAGGCGAAAGAATTACTCTTGATGTCACCAATAATCTGAGGGAGGCAAGCTCCATCCATTGGCATGGGATTATTCTGCCAACGGAAATGGATGGAGTACCGGATATCAGCTTTGACGGTATTGCACCAGGAGCCACTTTCCGCTATCAGTTCCAGGTCAAACAGAGCGGCACTTACTGGTATCACAGTCATTCAGGGTTCCAGGAGCAGACCGGACAGTACGGATCCATTATCATTGATCCAGCAACCACGGATCCGGTCAGTTCTGACCGTGAGTATGTGGTTATGCTCTCGGACTGGTCCGATGAAGATCCTGGTGACATCTATGCAACACTGAAAAAAATGAGCGGTTATTATAACTTTTCCGAACGTACCACCGGCGACCTTATCCGTGACATAAGGGAAAAAGGTCTTACCGAGACCTGGAATGCTCGTTCTATGTGGAACCAGATGCGCATGAGTGATCGTGATCTGTCCGATGTCACAGGCCACACCTACACCTATCTTATGAATGGCCAGACACCTGCTGATGGCTGGACAGGCCTGTTTAAACGGGGTGAAAAGGTGCGACTGCGAATTATCAATGGTTCTGCCATGAGCTTTTTTGATGTCTGTATTCCGGGACTCAGCATGACTGTCGTGGCTGCAGACGGCCAGAATATCGAACCGGTGACTGTTGATGAATTCCGCATTGGTGTGGCTGAAACCTACGATGTAATCGTAACCCCCAAAGATGATCGGGCCTACTGCATTTTTGCTCAGTCCCTTGACCGGACTGGATATGCCCGCGGTACGTTGACTCCCGATCCTTCCTTGACCATTGAAGTGCCTGAGCTTGATCCCTATCCTCTTCTGACCCACAGTGATATGGGCATGGATATGGCGAGTATGAGTGGTATGGCTGGTATGGACGGCATGGATAAGAAGAGTGATATGAATGGAATGGCGGGAATGGCGGGTATGGATCATTCTGCCATGAAGAGTAAGGGCTCAAAAATGGATATGCGGGGTCCTGCCGGAATGGGAAGTTCCGCAAAAGTTGTCCATGCCGATACGGAGTTTGGCCCCCATGTTGATGCCAGGGCTTCCAGCCCTCAGTATCGTCTCGATGATCCAGGTGTTGGCCTGCGCGACAATGGTCGCCGGGTACTTACCTACGCAGATCTCAGGAATCTTTATCCCACACCTGATCCACGCGATCCGGAGAGGGAGATTCAGCTGCACCTGACTGGCAATATGGCGCGTTATATGTGGTCCATCAACGGAATAAAATACAGCGATGCTGAACCGCTCCGCTTTAACTACGGTGAGCGATTGCGGATAACCCTCGTCAATGACACGATGATGAATCATCCCATGCATCTTCATGGAATGTGGAGTGATCTGGAAACCGGGGATGGCAAACGAATCCCCAGGAAACACACCGTAATTGCCCAGCCGGGAGCAAAGATCAGTTATCTGGTAACAGCCGATGCCAGGGGGGGATGGGCCTACCATTGCCACCTGCTCTATCATATGCTGGCCATGTTCCGTAAAGTTGTTGTGAGTTAGGAGAAAAAACATGAAAAAATATATACTTCTGTTGTTTATAACAGTGACAATGACCGGAACTGCGCAGGCAGGTGGCATGAATGACGATCCGCTGCTAACAATGTTGCTTGTAGACCAGTTTGAAATTCAGATGGGCAGTGGTGATGATCCGCTGGTCTGGGATGCTGAAGGATGGGTTGGAAAAGATCTTAATAAACTCTGGATCAAAAGCGATGGTGAATATAGTGACGGTTCCGTAGAAGACATGGAGCTGCAGGCCCTCTACAGCAGGGCCATCGCGCCATTCTGGGATCTGCAAGCCGGCTGGAGGCGGGATATCCGCCCCAGTCCGGATCGTGACTGGCTGGCACTTGGCATAAAAGGGCTTGCGCCCTATTACTTTGATATTGATGCCGCGGTTTTTCTTGGTGATAACGGCCGAACTGCTGCCAGATTGCAGTTTGAGTATGAATTTATGTTCACCCAGCGACTCATACTTGTACCCGAACTGGAACTGAATTTTTATGGTAAGGATGATCCTGCAGTGGGCATCGGGTCAGGCTTGTCAGATATTGAAGCAGGTTTTAGGCTCCGCTATGAGATCCGTCGTGAGTTTGCCCCCTATATCGGTGTGAACTGGTCGCATCTCTATGGCCAGACGGCTGATTACGCCCGTGAAGAGGGCGAAGACACTGACGACTTTCGCTTTGTGGCCGGGATTCGATTCTGGTTTTAATAATTTACTCCAAGGAGAAAGATAATGACGATAGTCGCAATTAATGGAATGAGTTGCCCGCACTGTGTGGCATCGACGAAAAAAGCTTTAGAGGATATTGCAGGAATTTCGAATGTAACTGTGGATCTTGAAAAAAAGCAGGCAAGCTATGATGGAGATGTGGAGAAGGAAACGGTGAGAGATGCGATTACAAAGATTGGGTTTGAAGTGATTGAGTAATTCGTGCATGGAGAATTTTTGTAACTATTCATCGAAATTGCATAACGAATAAGCAGGTAGGAAACTGGGGACATGACCCAATTCGTCTTTGTCTTTTGAATTGGAATCGTGTCCCCAGATTCCGGGTAAACATTGCGCTGTTTCATAGCATAGTGAATGGTTACGATTTTCTTTACGGCACACGATATGCGTAATAACTATTAAAAGTAGTGGAAAACCTGAATATGAGTCGTTTTCTCAGACAGAGGATATTCCTTAAAAACGGATAAAAGATATTTGTAGGGAGCGGACTATGAATTGGCTCAAAAAACAGCGTCTCTCTGATTACTTGAAAATGGTACTAATTTTTTCCCTTGTTACAGGAACGACAGCACTTCACTATCTGACCAGGCAGGATCAGAACTATTTCCATATTTTTTTTAGAGAACTTTATTTCTTCCCCATCCTCCTTGCCGCGTTCTGGTATGGATTGCGAGGTGGCCTTGTGACCTCAGCTGGGATCAGTATTCTCTATATTCCCCTTGTTTCCATGCATTGGCAGCAGTTTTCACCTACAGATCTGGACAAGTCACTTGAGATCATTCTCTTTAACCTGGTCGCACTGGTCATGGGTGTTTTGAGCGATCGTGAGAAGAAGCGGGAACAGGAAAAACAGGAGACAATTCTGGCAATGGCGGGAACCATAGCCCATGAACTCAATTCTCCGATTCAAGTCGTACTGGGAAACTCCCAGTTACTTCAGGATGATTTTGAACCTGAATCGGAACCATATCAGGAACTCCAGACCATCATCAATAACACAAAAACGATCAGGGAGATTGTGAAGAAAATTTCCTTCCTCGACCGATTCGTCCTCAGAGAGTATGCCGGCGACGCACAAATTGTCGATATTTCAGGAGGTGAGCATCATGAAAAATAAAAACAAAAGCACCTTGGATATCAAACATCTTCGCTAATTCTTCGCCTACCTAATTTTTCGGAAAGCACCTACGCCAGCTCTATCAGTTGGGTTTTATAGTAATAAAATACCAGATTTCCTAATTCCAGGCCAACTGGCTGCGGGTATGCCAGTAGCTTTCCACTGGTTCCACCAACTCACGCAGGGTAGCCGCCAGTGAATCACTCCAGGGTAGTTGCAATGCCTGGAGATTGGATTGCAGATGTTCAACGGAGGCGGCACCACTTAAGACCACATCGACAAAGGGTTGATTGAGAACTGCAGCCAGAGCTAGACCATCCACCGTGCTGTTCAGTTCTTCTGCTAAGCGTTGGAGCATGGTCATCTGCTTTTGAAAATCCGGAGCAGTATTGCGCGAGGTCAGACGCCCATTGGCGAGCCCCTCCTTCACAATAACACCCAGGCCTGCGTTATGTGCCATCTGCAGGGCAGAGGTCACAGACTGTTCCAGTAGATTCCAGCTTGCCTGCACAGCAGAAAAGAGCAGGGTGCCATCGAACTTAATTTCCAGGGCACGTTCGATCGTTTCTGCCTGTCCTGTACCAGTTACCGAAAACCCAATAGCCAGGCCGGTATCGCGTAAACGGGCCAGTTCTGTAAGGACCGACATGTTACTTAATACACCGCTATCCAGAGTAGTCGAGTGAATTTGGTACAGACCCAGTTGCCCGCCCAGGAGATTGCGACTTTCCTGGATCTGCCGCTGTAAAACCGTTAGGGAATGCTCCTTGACCTCATGCAGTTTCCCCTTTTCCACATTGACCTGCCAGTCGGCTGTGTAAGTGTAGCCCCACTTGGAGCCAATCGTGACACTGTCTGCCTCTATTTTTCGTTTTACCAGCCAGGAGCTTAAAAAATCCTCGGCCTTTCCGTATGATCTGGCAGCATCAAAATAGCGAATACCACCTTCCCAGGCTGCATCTAAAACCTTATGTGCTCGGGCTTCCATCACCATCACATCATGATTATTCTCAAGGTCAGCACCATGTCCCAGATTGATATAACCGGGGCGCCCCAAGGCGGCCAGGCCAAGACCCATCTGTGTGACTGGTAAATGACTGTTGCCCAGTTCCTGTCTGCTCATTTTTCATACTCCGTTTAAAAGGAATCTTCCTAAATAGCTGTCTGTCCTTTTATAAAGAAAAACTGTAACTTCACAATGCTATTGAACGGAACAATATTTATCCGGAATCGGGGGACACGATCCCAATTCA
>CAZIDU010000079.1:0-22054 GCA_964538055.1 uncultured Desulfocapsa sp.
GGCGTTAATGTCCAAAAAATAATGGGCTATGCACTTATCACTTGAATTCAGGTAAATTGTATCCAAGAACCCCGGCATTAACGATTTTATAATCAGGAGAATTTCTGTTGATAACCTCCACAAACGTTTTTTCAGCCGATACGCCATATCCGAAAGTTATAGAATCACCGATAAAAAAGAGACTTTTCTTGTTTTTTTGTGACAATAATCATTATGAGGATCAATCCTGAAACCATTACTATTTGTATATATTTTTGTGCCAACAGCAAGTGTTTCGATTGATTTACTATTCCCAAAACTATCTCCATAAACATTGTACCGGAATAAATTCTTACTAATTCCTATAGGAAAAATTTCAGGTGCAAATATGCGTACCAATATCTCCGAAAATAATAGTAAAACTGTCAACACTAAAATATTCACACTCAAAAGAGTTTTAGTTGGATTTTTTTTCAACCGGTGCTGTTCTGTGGTAACGAGTTTGCTGTGGTGCATTATCTCCTGCTTCTGGTCCTTACCTTTCTTTTTGTCCACTGGAATATTTTCAACCTCTCTTCTTTCCATCTTTCAATCTGTCCGGGTGGATTTCCTGCTCATCTGTAGGTTCATTATGTTTATTGACAAAGCTAACCGAATAGTTCGAAATTGTTTCTTTTTCATAGATCTATTCAGGTAAATTCTCCCCTCGTAGACCAGCAGATCACATGAACTCATAGAAGACCAAGGGGAGCAGTTACATCAGGGGAATCTTGTGAATATGTATCTTTGGATATGGCTTGCATAAAGAATACATAACGGGGAAAATCGTATTTCAAGCCAGATTTTATAGTATCTCACAAGAGGTTAATCCAGTGTAAACTCATCTTTCCAACTCATAGATTCCCCCCATTCCTTCTGATGATCTTTTGAAAAAATACAATTCCCCATAACTAGAAAATCCATTTCAGTCCTCATGAAACAGATGTAAGCATCCTCGGGAGTGCACACAATGGGTTCACCCCTTACATTAAAACTTGTATTTACAATCAGCCCGTAACCAGTTTTCTCCTTAAAGGCTTTTATCAGTTTCCAGTATTTATAATTTGTATCTTTATTGACGCTCTGAACTCTGGCAGAATAGTCGACATGGGTTATTGCCGGAATATCGGAACGAAGATGGTAAAGTCTTTTATACATCTCCATCTGTGAATAGTTATCAGGTAGGGGAGTTCGCCTTTTTTCAATAACAGGGGCCACAATTAGCATATATGGAGAAGGGGTATCAAGATCAAAATATTCTCCGATATCTTCTTCAAGGACCGAAGGGGCAAAGGGACGGAAACCCTCCCGGTACTTAATTTTCAGATTGAGTTTTTTCTGCATTTCAGGATGCCTCGGATCTCCAAGGATGGAGCGGTTCCCTAGTGCCCTTGGTCCGTATTCCATTCTCCCCTGAAACCACCCAATTGCGTTTCCATCGGCAAGGAGCCCTGCGACATCATTACAGAGAAGATCGAAATCGGAATATTCCTTGAAAGGAGCATCAAACCTGCGAACAGAACGTGCAATCTCAGCAGAAGAATATTGGGGCCCAAGATAAGCCCCCTTCATCAAATCTTTACCGTTCCCGGCGAGTCTTTCCTTTTCTGACCATGTGTGCCATGCAGCATATGCAGCGCCAACAGCACCTCCAGCATCACCAGCTGCAGGTTGAATCCAGATATCCCTGAAAATATTTTCCCTTAAAAGCTTGCCGTTTGCCACACAGTTCAGAGCTACCCCGCCAGCCATCACAAGATTATCAGCCTTTGTAAGTTTTTTCGCTGTATTCGCGAGACGAAAAAGTATCTCTTCGGTTACGGTCTGTATGGCAAACGCAAGATCCATATATGGTTGGGATAGTTCACTCTCAGGTTTTCTTCTTGGAATACCGAAAAGGTTTTCCCATTTTTTGTCATGGCACATGGATAAGCCAGTGGCAAAATTAAAATAATCCATGTTCAGAAGAAGTGAACCGTCTTCACGGATGTCGACAAGTTCTGCAAGTATTTTCTGCCGGAACTGCTCCACACGGTCTGTGTCTGAATTTCCGTATGGGGCGAGTCCCATCAGCTTATATTCGCCGCTGTTAACCTTGAATCCACAAAAATACGTAAACGCTGAATATAATAATCCCAATAAATGGGGAAAATTGAGCTGTTTGAGAATTTTTATTTTATTCTTGTTACCATACCCGATTGTTGTTGTCGCCCATTCACCGACGCCGTCCACAGTAATAATGGCAGCCTCTTGAAAAGGGGATGGATAAAAAGCACTGGCCGCATGGGAAAGATGGTGTTCCGAAAAAAGAAGTTTTCTCGGTTTTCCTAAACCAAGATCCCTCAGCTCATCCATGAGCTGCTTTCTCATAAAAAGTTTTTCCTTTATCCATACGGGCATTGCAGATAAAAAGCTAACAAGCCCCTTGGGAGCAAATGCATGATAGGTTTCAAGTAGCCTTTCAAACGTGAGGTATGGTTTGTCGTAAAATGAAACAGCCGTGACATCTTCCAGGCTTAGACCTGCTTCACCAAGAACATATTTTACAGCCTGGGAAGGAAATGCCGAATCATGTTTGACCCGTGTAAATCTCTCTTCATGAGCAGCAGCGATGAGCTCGCCCTCAATAATTATTGCTGCAGCACTGTCATGGTAATATGCGGATAGTCCTAATATTGCTTCGGGCATATGTCCTCATTATTAAAATAGTGTATAAATAAATGGAGCAACTGCAGAACCACTGGTTAATAGAATTATTCCACCGAATAAAAGAAGCATTAGTACTATCGGCAGAAGCCAGTATTTTTTTCTTTCGTTAAAAAAGCCCCACAAGTCCCTTAAAAATTCCATTTTCGCTCCAGGCCAGTATGATTAGTATGGTTTATCAATATCTTTGGGGGTGAATTCATGGCTTCTTGTTTCAAATACTGATGAATTATCTTTCTTCCATTGTTTGAGCATCATAGTGTCTGCCCCTATTATTTTCCTGACAATTCCAACGGGTGTAACCACTATAAAGAAAAGAATGGTTAAAATTATTTTTGACATGACTGCCCCAAGGATATTGGACAATCCCAGCCAGATAACGGCCACCGGTTTATATATTTTAGGCATGGTCATATTTATGAGAAGCATAATGACGGATAACACTACCAATTTGTTTCTGTGATAATATAACGTCACAAGCAAACATATAAGAACCATGGCCATACCGGTATCAATTGCTTGGGTTTTGTTGATTCTCCAAGGGATGAAGCCGCGGTTTTTATCTGTTTTTTTCATAAATACACCAATTTATTATATGAGTTCCCATAACAGTCCAAATTATTTAAAAAAGCATTTTGCAGTCAGGTCCTGTACCCTAAATCAGAAAATTAAGTTTCTTATTTTTCTTGAACAAAGATTGGAACCTCATTTAATTGAATTTTTGCTTTCATTGGATGTCTTTCAAATATATTTGCATCAATTTTTTTGAAGGAGGTATTATAATCAACAACTTCTTTTCCAGATTGGTAATTTGGAACAGCCTCGATAATTTGTATGCCTTCTATGTCTTTATTTAAAGATAAAGTAATTGATTGTTCCTTCTTATTCTCATTCCATAGTACCCAGATGGACTTATCATCTTTGATAAATCTGTAAATAAAAATTCCATCACTCTCTCGAACAATTGTGATATTTTTCCAATCCGCATCAGTTAAGATATCAGCCATCATTTTGTACGCGTAATATGCAAGTTTTTTATGAGATTGCCCATCTATTGAAGGATTGTTTATTAATCCGATAGTATTATAATAAGTATTTGTTTTATTATTAATAAATCCTCGCTCTTCCAGATGTGACCAGAACATCTTCTTTACTCCATGTGCTAGGGCATAGACATGTGCTTTTACCAAACCAGCGGCATGTGTTTTTTCACTTTGGTAGGGCAAATCCGCTGATAGCCGTCCTCTATCCTCATCTGGATCTCCATCGTTGGTGCCAAGCTCGGTAATCCAATAATCTTTATTTTTGACTCCGTATTGGGCCAGGATCTTATTAAACCCGCCGATTTTTTCTGAAATATCCGTGTATTCGTCATGTTCTCCCTGATGATGAAAATCCAAGACATCAAAATATTGTCCTAAGCCGTTCTTGAGAACTGCGTCTAAAAAATTCTTGGTCAGAGGCGACACCCTTTCACCTTTGGTCTTATTGGAAACCTTACCAACCAGTTCGTAATCTCCTGCTAAACCGAAAACAATTTGGGCTGTGGGATCCTCTCTTCGCACTATTTCGGCATTTATTGCAAAATATTCCACAAATTTTTCAGGTGTATCCCGCCAAGAAAAGTCAGCTTCATTAACGATTAACCAGGCATCTACGTTACTTTTAAATTTACGAACCAGTTGTTCTGTTCTTTCTTTGTATTGCTCAATATTACGAGGAAATCGAGGTCTCGCCATACCGCAAAGAATATTAATACCGTTTTTGTTGAGAGTTTCGGAATTAGAAGAAAGTGCCGGTGGTGTTATTCGAACCCAGGCTGTATTAATCTCTGTGAGATATTTGATATAGCCTAAGTCAACGCTCTGTTTGTCTCGATTTATTTTCCCTATGAACGGGCCATAAATGCCAAAGGGAGAAGATATAATTTTATTCTGTGGTTCTTTTCTTTCCTGGGCCATAAGAAAGCTTGAGCTAAATAAAATCGACAGACAAATCGTTAAATAAATGTTTTTTTTCATAATTACTTTCCATTTAATATCTACCGTCACCCAGACAGCTGGAATATTCATTTCAAAACATTTTAACCTGCTGGTTCCGCATGTCCTCTAATTCGATTAACCAGTCAGCTATAGCCTGGCCAGCGAAGAGATGTCCATTGACATTTCAGTGTCCGCTACCGAGATTGCCCTCAAAGCCGTGCAAAAAAGTCTGTTCGGTTTTAGAATATTTATGCATCTGGGGGGTAGGATTAAATACCGGTATCCCGTTCTCCTGCACGAAGTTGGCCAGTCGCTTATCCACATAAAACAGGGTGTCAACTCCCAGGTCTTTATTGAGTGAGGTCCTCATGGCGTGATCGGGGTGAACCTGTACCGGCATACTAATGGTGACAATTGCAAACCTGACGTTCCGAGCAGCACAGACATCGCTCATTTTCATAATAATTGTCTCGGTAATGTCCCATGCTTCGTCCTGTTTACTAATGTAAACCATACGGTCGAGGCCGTTCTTGATATTTTTTTGCTAACATCCTAGCCCTCTACGATGAGTCATTTCTAAGCCACTGTGAGCACCTGAAGCTATTGTTCAGTTGGAGCTTACCCAAGGCGCCCTTTTCAAAGAACGGCCTGGAGCAGGGTTTACATCCATCATCTTTGGCATTTCCGCTCTCAATCTCTAGGGTAATAAGTCTCAGACGGTTGTCGATTACATTGTTCCCCGGAAAAAAAGCAGGCAACACGATGTCTGGATCATATTCCCACATGAAGTTTTCAAGTACCAGAAACTCCTGCGCAGTACCGTATCCATCAACACCGGAATTGAGTACTTCAGTCTTAGGTGACCCGCCAGGGAAACCCATTGCCAGTTTTTGTTCAATAACAGCACAGACCATTTGTTCAATATCAACCTGTCTGCCGGCCGTAAAACTGTCCCCGAGAATCGCAATATGACGGGTATCAACTCCTTTGCTTTTCGAACGTTCATGATCCTGCCATCCTTGGCTGTTTATACGAACATAGGCACGATTTCTCTGACTTGTCAGCCTTCCACTCCAGAGATGTAACTAAGACCTAATATTAATATAACAGTATCGTGATCCCCAACAGTCTCGCTGCCAATTAAGCATAGATTAGGCCTATAAGTATGCCTCCGATTATGAGCAACAATCGTTGACGCCACGGTACTGGTTTGCGGGGTTGCTTATCTTGTTTCAAGGTAAGAAATACATGTTAAATTTTTGCGTGTCCATATCCATCTTCATCTAGATGGCTTAATTTATATCGACGGTAAGCTGTTCCTTCATGTTCTCGACTGTATTTTGACTGCTGGCTTCAATATTTGCCAGCCTGAAAGTCAATATGGAAAATCCTCCAAAAAGCCAAAAAAATTGAGCGTGATACCAGTTGTCCACAAGGCAATGTATGGCAATTGCCAGAAGGGAGGCAGTAAAACATAGTCTCATTGTTTGATAATAGGTCATTTGCATGATTAAAGAAGAAAATCCACCTTTAAGAAGCAATTTTAAGATAACATAAAAAAGTGCCACACAAAATAATATTCCTATTATCCCAAAATCAAAGTACAATCCAAAATATAGACTGTGGGCATGGGGCCATCCCGGTTGCGCACAGAGTAATTCAAATCCTCCGATTCCAAGCCCCCAAAGATACAATGAATCTTTTTTTAACCTTTTAAAACCCGAACTCCATATTATAACTCTATCACTTACTGATCTCATTTTACTTACTTGTTGAACAACCCGATCATGGATAGGATCTTTACCGCTTGTAAATTTTGAAAATTCAGCAGATGCCATCCTCAGCGTAAGAAATGCAACAACAAAGCAAATAAATAATATAAAAGCTCTCTTTCGTAATGCAGAACTGAAAAAGAACAAATAACCCATCATCACCAGGAGGGCGCCATGCCCGCCCTTTGAGAATGTCAGGCAGTTTGCAAAAAACATAATAAACAATAATGAAGATAGTAGGATACGCTTCAGGATCGATTTCGACATTATGAGCAGTCCTATTGCAATACTGATTGTTACATTTAAGCTCATTGCAGTATAATTAGGGTGCTGAAAAGAATAACCTCGATTCTGAAACGCGGAAGACCATTCGAAAACAAACTGGTACATGTCACCGATATTACTTTTAATTGTAGTTTCATTATGATAGACAGAAGCAATTGTAATCAGAGATACAATAAGCCCGCCTGCGAGCCAGCACCACATACATTTTTTATGTAATGATTCTGAGAATGAAAAAAAATTAATAAAATAATAGATGGTAATACAAACACATAATAAAAGTAGAGTATGAAGACTGTACGCCACATCGTGGCTCCATAATATAGTAACAGCGCTGTAGATCAATAATAGGAATATAGGAATATTTAATGGGTTCCTGGTACCAATTGGTCGTTTTACTTTTATTGCAGCCCTGATTATTATGCATATTATTGCGATTATAACTATGGGAAAAAATATTGGAATAATTTTATTTCTATATGCAAAATCTCCTATATAATTTATGCCGATATTATTCCAGAAAACAAATGAACAAATAGTTAAAACGTAAAGACACCATTCAGGCTTTACCAAAAAAATGACCATGGACAATCCCAATATCACTATGGAGACAAATGCAAACCATGGTAAAACTAAATATACCAGACCAATAATAATCTGGGCTACAATAATCATAGTCCAGATAGAATATTGATAGGACCGTTTATTATTAAACAGATATGCGCATATCATTACGGTGTCATCCTATACTAAAAGTGGCTGCGCATTTAACATAACTACAGATACCCCAAAGCCTCTAATTGTTTCTTAATGGCGTCATCTAAAGGTGCATCTACCGATGGTCTCACGTCCGAAAGAACCTCATCCAGTATATTTTTGATTTCTGCTCTCAACTGTTTGTGTATCTTTTTTTCCTGCCGGCTAATATTTTTAGTTTCCGCGCTATCCTTCCGAAGGTCAAATAGTTTTTCACGAAAAAATTGGGTGATCAAGCTCATTCGGTCTCTTATCCTAATTCCATGATTCGATTTGACCAACCCCAAGTATGTCTTAAAATCCATATGTTTAAGGTATGTAGAAATCAGTTTGTGATTGTTTTTTATAACACATATACCAGGAGAACCATCGGCAAAAGCAATTCTATCATCATTAAGTTTACCGCCTTTCAATGCAGAGGCAAAGGATTGCCCGTCCAGTTTAAAATCAGCTTCATATCCCAGAAGTTCCATGATAGTTGGGAAAATATCCATTAGTTGAACTGTTTCGGAAACTTTTGATCTGCCTGAATTATTATAGTCCACAATAAGCGGCACGTGCAGGACTTCATTGTGCAACCCCGTACCGTGCCCAATATAATTATGTTCCATAAATGCCTGACCATGATCTGCTATTAGCATAAAAAGATAGTCTTCTGATTCTTCTTGAAGGGCTTTGTGGATATCACCCACAATCTTGTCAACTTGATAAATGCCCGCATCATAGCATGCCAGCAGATAGGCGATCTCATTTTTTGAAGGAAATTTTAAACGCTTGTTGATTTTTCGTGAAACATCCATGATAGACATTTTATCTGTCTGTTTGGAAGTCAGGGCTTTTACTATTTCAGAATTTCCAGGAACTGATATTGATTTGTCCAAAAACATTTGAACATTCTGTTGGTCAGCAAAATAAGGTTCATGGACGAATTCTGCAGTGTGAAAAAACAAAAACGAATTTTTATCTTTTTTTACCCAATCCCTAAACTCAGGTAATATATTATCACTAAGGCTTAATTCCTTTACTACATTAAAATGACTACTGAAAGCATTTGGATTAAGAAGCATTTTAAAAGGTGTAAAAATACCGGTGTGATATCCCTTTTCAGCAAGATATTCAGGCAGGACAACAAAATCACTATTAATTTTCTGATCCATCCAGTTAATCATCAATGTTGGAGGGTATCTCCCCGCTATCATAGAATAAAACGAAGGCGCTGTCCAATTTGACTGAGAGTATGCATTTTCAAATTGAATACTTTGACTGGCAATGGCATCAATATTAGGAGAAGTGTTTTTCTGATATCCATAACAACCAAGATGATCAGCTCTTAAACAGTCTACAATAAGAATGCAAATATTCATTGTTATGCTCCATAATTCTTGTAAGGAAGTCCTTCGACATCATCGGCTACCGAGCAGCCGCACAGACAGTGCTACATCCGATGCTTTTATCTTCCGAAAAGGTAACCCACACTCGGCTGGACAATTTTTTTTTATGATATCTTTTTCTCTATTAAATAGTCTGCCATTTTCATCCCCTGGTAAACAGCATTCGGGCTAAGACAAAAATAATACCCACCTTGTCTCCCAACAGAAAAGAGATTCTTGAATTTGTGAATCTCAGAAAATGTCTTTTTCATTTTATCTTCATAATCCAGTCCATACACGGGCATCGACTTAACCAACCTAATAAGGCGTTTTCCCCGTAAATCACTTGCCTTGTATAGTCCAAGTTTTTCAATGTCCTTTACAGCCCGATCAATTATCTCCTCATCAGAAAAATTTTCATAATCCTTTGACATACTACATTCCAGATTAATTCCCTCTTTGTCGGAAGGAGAAAGTTTGCCAAAGATATTGCGAGGATAATAAATTCTGTTGAAAATAAGGTCTGGGTCAGGATGATAAGTATAAACAAAAGGCCGCTTTATCTGTTTTTTCATGTTGTAGGTCAGATATACACTTAAAATAGTAACATATTTTAATTCTGGACACTCTACCACCCCGAGGAGACTGTTAAGCTCATTTACCGAACCGGTCCAGATGATGTTTTTGATATTATATTTTCGGCCTTTGATTTCAACACTTTTTATCCTATCCCGTTCTTTTTCAAATAACAGGGGGCCGCAATCCAAAATCGTTTCTCCTTGTTTTTGGGTGTATTTGTTCCACAGACATTTTACAAAAACCTCAAACCCTTTTACCGGATAATATGATTTGCAGCTTTTCATTCTGGACACCAGCATTTTTACAAGTTGTAAAGGCGGCAATGGTTTAAAAGGTTCATTCTGATTGAAAATATCTCTATCAGTACGCATGTACCAGTCTTTATGAACTTTATCACCAGGCAGCAAAGTCTTCTTTAAAAACAAATCTTTAAAAAGATCATTATAAAAGTCAGAGCCGCTTTTACTCGATATCCAATGCATCAACGAGTCAGGGTTACCCTTGACTTTGTTTTTTTTCAACAAGCATGAAATAATCTGTTTTTGATATCTCCAAGGATAGAAAGGCACCTGAAGCTGGTTGGGAAATTTCCAATACCGGCCTTTTGCGTGAATGGCAAATTGAAACTTACCTGTGATCATTTCTTCTTGTTCTAAAATGTCCAAAATATATTTATCGCATTCAGGAAAAGGAGTAGACAACAAAACATGCGGGCCAAGGTCAAACAAAATGTCATCAATTTCCAATGACCGGCAAAGTCCTCCGACTTTTTCATCTTTTTCGACAACAAGGGTTCGCTCACCGGCCTCGGCAAGAAAATTAGCTGTGGTTAAACCTGTTACACCGGCACCAACAATCAAAGTCACTTTATCCGTTTGTGAATTCATAATATTATTTCCGCCATACTTTCATCTGACATTATTCGGCCTATTAATACTTTCTATAATCCTAACTATGCAGCGTGATACCCCTCATATAGCTAAGGCCACAAATAGTAACTGTTCAGATGTGTATCAGATTTGGACAAGCAGGCTGGTGAAGCATAGTATTCTATGTGAGGCAGCCTGGTCGTGCAAAGATGGTGTGCAGCTGAATAGTTACCTATAAGCTATGATAAGTCTTCGTTGAATAAGGGCATCGTTACTATATTTTTATTCTCTCTTCTGTTTATGGCATTAATTGTCATTGCAAAATGACATGGATATTTTTGAATATACTTTTCAAATACTTTTGCGAGATTTTTCATGTTTTTTTCGATGAATTTTTCTTTATCTTTGTTTGGTACCATAATTAGAGGTTTTTCCAAGACCAATCTATGGGTGTTGTCAGGCCCCCTGATTATGAATGTAGGCAGGATTACGGCACCTGTTAAGGCGGCAATCCTCACAGGGCCAGGTGAGAGATTGGCTTGCCTTCCCAGAAAAGGAATTGTAACCCAGTCCTTTCCTTCTCTTCCATCAAAAGCTATGGCGACCAGTTCATTGTTTCGCAAGGCATTTATTACTGGCCTGACTGATCGATTCACATGTAAAAATTTAACAGGCAGTCCTTGATTTTCCTTTACTTTCGATTTTTCCATCCACTTAAACCCGGGACGATTTAATTCAGGTTTTCCTACAATCTGGTTTATTGAGTATCCTTTAAATCCTAGGGTCGGTAAAATTGTCATAAAAGAACCAAAATGAGCAAGTTGAATGATAACTCCCTTTTGCTTTTCCAGAGCAGTGTTTAAGTGTTCAATACCTTCAATCTTTACAATTCGATCCAGATATTCTTTTGTAAGACTTCCCATAAAGAGATTTTCGACATTCCGCTTTACATATATTTCGAAACTTCTTTTAGCAATTCGGAGGGTATTATCTTTACTGTCTATTTTGCATAGATCATCAATGATTTGACAAAGATTTTGCCGGAAGAACCTAAAGAATAACGAGGCGGTTAGTTCAGATAAAAAGAAAACAATTCTAACGGGAAGTTTTTTTACAATAATCCGAAAAGGCCCCCAGAATAACAAAAAAGCTAAATAAACAATAAAATACTTTAGTTTTTTCATATTTTTTATCCATTAAAACAAGATGGCGTCGCAAAAAGTACCCAAAGGGTATAGCAATCGCCAGCTACTGGGTTGATGCAAATTATCTCGTCACTGTGACGTACCTAAGTACACCTCATTCCACGAAATTTGAGCGCCTTGTATCGGTCGCTAAAACCACCTAACTTAGTTTTTTGTTTTTTGAAAAGATACAAAGCCTGTTTTTTGATCATAGGGTGATTTTCGGCCCCTTAGCCTCGCAAATATTCGAAAAACAAATACAGCAGTCGGTTTCAAAATCCGTTCAAACATTCCAAGAAAACCATCTGTCAGCATATTCAAATATCGTTGAGAATGTGGCCTATAAAACATTTTGGCAAGATCATTTGCATCTTCAGGGAACAAGTCATCATCTTTTGAGATTAAACCCTCTTTCACTGCAATCTTCTGGAGATGTGTATCAGGCTCAATTTTGATATAACTGATGCCACCACCGCCTCTACCAGGCAATGCCAGTTGAATTTTAAAAGGGAGAATTAATGTCTTTATTGTATCTATTAAAGTGTAGCCTGGTAAAGATGTAAAAAGGCCAAAACCAACCCCAACACCCTTTATTTTACGTACCATTCTAATGGTGTTTTTTATGTCCTGCTCAGTCAATCCTTTTTTCAGAGCAGAAAGCCCTTTATTAGTTGCGGCATCGGGGGAAAAATCGATCTGAATAGCGCCAGCTTTTTTTAATAACCCCAAAAAATCTTCGGTTATTCCTTTCATGTGGCACCATACACCAAACTGGACATCAAGATTTCGCCTAATCATTTCATCTAGAATATTTATAGCATGGTCTTTAGGAACATTAAAGACACTGTCCACAAAAACAAAGCGCTTCATCCCGAATTGGTTGATAAAATATTCGATCTGATCAACAATGTCTTTCACTTCACGGAGCCTGACTTGTCTGCCATTTAAATTCGGATAGGAGCAATATCCGCAATTAAGCGCGCACCCACGCTTCGTTTGGATACCAATAATATTGTATGATGGACCCAGATATTTTTTTATGTCAATTACCTCCGGGGCTGTTTCAGGCATGGGGATTTCAGAAAAATCAGGTAAAGCTCTGTCTCCAGTGTAAATAAGCTGATCGTTTTCCCTAATGAATATCCCTTTGACATGTTCAGGATTTTCCAGGTTCGCAAGCAGCTCAGGTGTAGACTTTTCTCCTTCGAGGTAAATTCCGAAATCAATTTCCGGAATTTTATTCATGATTATTTCAGCAAACATAGAGAACCCAGGGCCACCCGTCATAATCATTATTGACGGATTAATTTCTTTAATGGCCAGGACCATTGGTTTCACCGTATTAAAATATACCTGTTTATTCCTGAAGTTTGTTGTGTCGATATTGCGTATTGAGATTCCAACGACATCAGGCTGAAATTTTTGAATCTCTTTTTCCAATTCAGCCCCTGAACTTGCTAAAGGATACAGATTTGGATCGAATATTTTTACTTGATGATTACTAAGGGCAGATGCTATGTAGGTAAGCCCGATTGGAAACATTGCATTTTCTGTTTCTCTTGTTCCCAAATCCTGCTGAATAAGTAATACTTTCATAATTTTAGACCTCAAAACAAATCGTTAAATAATTGTTTATCGGGAGGGCACAACCTAACAATTTACTGAGCCCCCCCCCCATTCTCAAACCACGGGTCAACGTTTTCTAAGTGGAATCAGCTTCCTTTTTCAATGACTACATAGTCAATCACCAGTCACTATTTTCTTCAACCATCTGTTGATATCTGCTACCGTTACTCTGCTCATCTGGAAGATAAGGCAACGCTGAGGAGCGACCCGAGAATCGGAGGCCGGTAGATTATGTGTCTAGGCCTTTCTCGTCCACCACAAACGTTCAATAAAAACATTGTCCAGTGCACGACCACGGCCATCCATACTGATTGCAATGTTCTTATCAAGCAACACCCCGGTAAAAGCCTCGGAGGTAAATTGTGCCCCCTGATCAGTATTGAATATTGTCGGGTTACCGTTCGTCAGTGCATGCTGTAAAGCAGCGACGCAGAAAAGGCTTTCAATGGTGTTCGAAAGCTCCAGACAAGAACATAGCGACTATACCAGTCAATCACCGCCGCGAGGTACATGAATCCGTATTGCATTGGGATGTATGTTATATCCATACCATGGATAATCTGGTTGCCTTGGAAGCAAAGGAATATCCAGGGAAACAACAAAATCAGAATTGTAAAAAATTAATAACACACAAGTTGGCCAGCTTTTTTTCTTCCTATTATTTTTGCTGCTGCATCTACCCCTTTGACTAATTGATAAGTATCACTTGAAAACGAGTGTATGTCACTTCCCATCATATGGATTAGGTCTTTTTTGAGAAGCGTTTTGGCTGTTTTCTGTACTTTTTTTCCATATATGCCAACTAGACTCCCAGCATTTAGTTGAGTCATTGCACCTTGTTGTATCAGGATTTGTAGCTTTTCCGGCTTTTGCTGTATTTCAAGATTCCTTTCAGGGTGGGCAATTATTGGTATGCATCTGTTCGTGAGTAATTTATAGATTACGTCCTCAGTATATAATGGAATTTGGTATACTGGTAATTCAAGTAAAATATAGTTGTTTTTATACCTTATTATAAGCTCTTCATGCTTCTTAACACATTCCGGTAAGTCTGGAAAAATAGAAAATTCAGCACTGGCAATAATTTTGATATCAATTTTTCTGGCAATAATTTCTGCTTCCAGCGCGTTTGCCGTCCAGAGAATCCTTTCACAATACTCATTGGTTGGGGGCTCAAGGATATGGGGCGTAGCAACGATTACTTTTATACCTGCTGCAGCAGCTTTTGCTACTATTCTTATGGATTCATCAATTGCCTCGGGACCATCGTCGATACCGGGAAGGATATGTGTATGTATATCAATCAATGACTCTTAATCCCTCTATTTAACTTGGTGTATCATGTGTTATAATAGTAATAGCTATAATTACTGGCCCTGCCTATCTTAAACTTGTTCAGGACAACACCAATTGGTTTAATCTTTGCGTTTGTATAAATTTCTTTTACCTGGTTGAAGATTGCATAAGTTTCCTTATGACTTTCCGTTACGGTAATAAAACCATCTACGAGACCTGCAAGTATAACTGCATCATTTGCAACAAGTATTGGTGGTGTGTCTATAATCACGATGTCGAACCTGTCTGAAAGATCATTGATTAACTCTTTCATTTTTTTAGATTCAATTAACTGGGCTGGGTCAGGTGGAATAGAGCCACTTGACATAATACTTAATTTTTCTATACCGGATTCCTGAATGGCTTCGTTAATATCTGCCTGCTGAGCAATAATGCTTGTGCTACCAATATGATTCTGTAAACCAAATACTTTATGAACCGTTGGACGTCTGTAATCCCCATCAAGAAGAAGGACTTTTTTTCCTTCATAAGTCATGGAAATTGCGAGATTGCACGCAGTAGTAGTTTTGCCTTCGTTAGCGATTGCACTTGTAATCAAAAGGGTTTTAATTGGTTTGTCAACAATGGCAAACTTTATGCTGTTTCTAATCGATCTGTACGCCTCACTTAAGGGATCTTTAGGTGATTTCCCTGATATTATTAGATTTCCTTTTTGTTTGATTTTTGGAACAGAACCTAACAGAGGAACTCCTGTTCTTCGAATATCATCCTGGGTTTTTATTGTATCATCCAGATAATCTACCATAAAACCTAGGGTGACTCCGCATACCATACCCAGAAAAATTCCGACTATACCGTTTAGTATTTTTTTAGGGCTCTTGGGCTTATCAATCTCCGGCACTGTTGCTGATTCAACAATCTTGAGGTCAGAAAAAACTGTCAATTCAGCAATTCTAATTTGATAAAGATATTCGAGCATTGATTTATACATTTCTTGAGCAATAGTGGTTTTAAGTTTCATCTGTGCATCATTGAATATTATTTCAGGAATGACAGTAAAATCAAGCGTATGATTATCAATTTCTTTATTTAAACTGTACAGATGTGCCTTTAATCCTGCTAAATTGGTTTTCTGGTTGAGTAACTCTGTGGAGTACTGCTTTGATAAAAGAATTTCATGATTTAATTCTGATTTAACTTTTGCTAATTGTTGCTCAATTATTTTGACGTCAGGGTGATCTTTTTTCTTTTCAACAAGTACTTCCGCAAGTTTCAATTCACTATCAATAATAGTGCTTCGAAGTCCCGTAATGTATGTATCATTATATATAACCCCTAAAATAGTTTGCTCGTTCTGTACGTTAAGCTGTATTTGTAACTCATTTATTTGAGCCTGTACTTTTGCAAGTTCAATTACGGTGTCTTCTTTTTCTTTCACCAGTTCTGTTCGTCGGTTAATGATATTTTTTCTTTCTGTTCCTATATCAAGGGTCTTCTGTTCAGTGCTGAATCTTTTTGTTTCTTCAAGGGATTCAATGTATTGTTCTTTGACAATCTGTATTTGATTTTTGAGAAAATCCTTTGTGTGCTTATATTCTTCTTTTTTCTGTTTCAAATTATTCGCTATGCATTCTTCTGCAAGAGTGTTGGCAATCATTGCAGCTTCATCTGGGTCAATTGAAGTCGATACGATTTCAAACATATCGGTAGCGTCGAGATAATTAACCTCGATAGTGGGCTTTGGCTGTATTTTGTTAAATAAACCCGAATCCAAGATGTCTTCTGATTTCAGTAGGTTCCCCTTTCCGTCTGATAACTGAAGATTTGAAATAATTGTATTTATAATCGGTTTTGAAGTGGCTATTTCAATAGTATTTTCCATTGAATAATCGCTACTGCCAACTGACGTTGTTTTATTGTCCAGCAGACCAATATTAGCCAGGAGTGCTGATTCTGATTCAGACTTTTCAAGTTGAAGCAGTGATATTGATTCATATACGGGGGGGAAAAGAAAAGAACCACTTATAATGGTTAGCGATATTACCAGAAAAGCTTGAATTATTATCCATTTCCTACGCCACAAAATATCCCAGATTAATTTAAGCTCCATATTATTCTCGTTCACCAATTCTCTTTAATGCCTGAGCTGCATTATATCTGACAAATTTGTCATCATGATTAAGGAACATAGTTAATGCCGGAACTGCTGAAGCATCTTTAATATTGCCCAAAGCACGAAAAGCTGTTAATTTTAACAATCTGTCTTCTGTGTCAAGAAGACTTATCAATGGGTAAACAGCATCAGTTGCTACAAGTTTTCCGAGAGCATCAATGGCTGCAAGTTGAATCTCACTATCATTTTCATTCAAGATGTCAATCAGAACACTTCCAGAACTCTTTTCACTCAATTCAGCCAATGCATCAATGATGTACAATCTCACCTCTTTAGAGTGATCATCTTTAAATAGTTGTGCCAGAATGGGGGCAGCATCACTTGCTTTGTCTTTTCCCAAATAATAAACTGCATTTTTCCTCACTGAAATATTATTGCTTTTTAAATCATTTACGTACTGTTCAGACGTATCTGAGAAACAGCCAGAAGCCAGAGCACTAATTACTATTAATAAAATGTAGCTAATAAAAGGAAATCTCATCAGGATTCTCCATAATCATTATTGTCATATACTCGCGTTAATATAGTGATGTTGTGCCATTACCGCCAAGGCATTTATAATATTAGGCGTAACGGTGATTAGGGATGAATGTCAATAAGGTACTTTTTCCAGGGCGAATAGTTACTGGGGGGGCAGGTTCTTGCACCCGATCTATCATACCAGCTAAGTGCATCGTTGACTTAAGGCCAAAAAATTATTCCTCTTTCAATATTAACAATAAGGATTAGCTGTCGAGAGCCTAATGGTCTATGAGGCTGTCCGAAAATGCTATTTCTTCTCAACCCTTCGTTATTTTAAGAAAATAATTCTCGGAATATCAACTATATGCCTGCGTTTATTTTTTCAAAATGACTCGATTTGAGAAAAAATACCTATTCTCGGACAAGATCCTAGGTTGTGCTACCTTTTCTTCCCTGTTCATCCATCTGAATTTTGCCATGTCCCACGCATATATAAATGCCGGTTTTGCTCAACCTGCGGTACCAAGGTTTAAATATACGAATGGTTACTAATATGAATCAACTGCTCCTATTTTCCATATCACATTTTAAAACTCCCCCAGCTCCTTTTTGTGAGGGGATCATCATATAGCTACAGCAGTTGGCGTTCTAATATCGTTTCCCTTTAAAACATCTTTGACGTCAGGCCAGAATATTATCCCTCTTTCTAAATCAATAATTGGCTTAAGAATTGAGGATAAGTAATCGAAAAAACGGCTTACACTGGCAATGCGTGTTACAGGAACATAAACTATATCACCGCTTATTAAAGACACGTTTGGAGATGATGACTTTTCTGTCGCCTCACCCGTAAGTATTTCTTTAAGATCATAAAGTAATATTTGTGTTTGTTTATGATCTTTTCTAATTAGAACAACATTACTCAATTCCGCGTCCCTGTTGGCACCTGCCGCCTTTCCAATAGCTTCAATTAAGGTTATGGACGAATCGAGGGCATATACTCCGGGGTTATTCACCTCACCAAGCACCATGATTTTTTGACTTTTAACGTCGGACACAGAAATTACAACCTGTGGCTCTATCAACCGATCAGCCAATTTTTCCTGCAGTTCTGCTTGCAGTTGAAAGAGGCTTTTGCCGGAAGCCTGAAGTTTCCCAACCAATGGATAAAATATTCTGCCAGTTGGGTCTATCTTAGCGGACATGGTAAGGTCAGCTATTTTAAGTCCCTGATTTGGAATGATGGAGATCGTTACTTGAGGATCATTGATGTATCGTGATAATTTCTGACGAATATCATCACGCAATTCCAACTCATTTTTTCCCACCGCTTCGATATCACCAATCAGTGGCATCATTATGCGACCCGTGGGACCCAAGTGGATAGATTTATTAAGATCTTCATTGCGATAAACTTTAATATCAATCAAGTCACCTATCCAAATAAGACGCTCTGAGTTCCTATTTCTATAAACAGTTATTTCAAGAGTATCGCCTATACCGAGGATAAACTCGGTAAGTCTAATCTCGCTCGGCACAGAATTTTCGTAGTCCTGTGTTTGCTGAGATGCTTGCTCTTTTGTTGTAGAAGTTGCCGTGCAACCAGAAAATAATCCCAGCAGTATCGTTAACAACATCAAGTTAATTGTGTGGTTCATATCCTTATTGAGAGTCATGAAAAGTGTGTTCCATTCGCAGGAAGTATGATATCTTTCCGCATATAAAATAAGATGCAATTTCCCATTTCTTCACTGGCCTAAACTTCGAGTAAAAATTCCTATGCTAAAATAGCTAACAGAACATGTATGATATGGTAAGATTTACACTATACATATAAACATCGTAAACGCTCAGCCAACGACATTGGCGTAACATGTTAAAGCTATAGAATATTTAAGAAACTAAACACCTTTAGGACGCCAGTGTCTGTCATGCCCAAATGCTACATCCTGTGGTCACTTGAGCCTAGTGCAAGCCCAGTTCAATTTAATCCTAAAGGAAAGCATGTGTAACCTGATTAGCAACATGCTCTCTTTGGCTGGTTCAGCCCTGTCGTACAATTAGCTATGATACCAGGGATCCATATGTGTGAACCTGAAATCTATGTGTTACCTTTTTGCGAGTCCATTAAATTCGCTCTTTAGGAAATTTTAACAATAATTTTTCCATCAACTCTATCAACAGATTTTTTTAATGCTTCAAGAACGTTAGGGAAATCGAAAACTGAGGTTATCATTTGATCAGCTTGTAACTTGCCAGTGGCAAGGAGTTTTATCAGATTTGGATAAATACCATAGCCGGAATGTCCTCTGGAACCGACAATCGATTTTGCTCCTGACACTAGATTGTTTAGAAGTATCGGCGTGTGAGTGGCTGCTCTTCCCAGATAGACAATGGTTCCATTTACTCCAAGGGAACTTTCCATCTCAGGCATTGTTGCATTGGCTGCACCAGCGGCCTCAACCTGCATTTCAGCACCCTGACCATCGGTGTTTTCCAACACAATGTCCCGCGGCTTGATACCTGCCTTTTTGAGTTCTTCAGTGTTATAGGCTAAATCGGCTCCCATTTCCTGAGCGAGATGGAGCCTCTCTTGAATTGGATCAAAAATGATAATTTTACTGGCACCAGCAATGTGTGCCAACATTACTGCTCCTAATCCAATAGGCCCAGCTCCAAAAATTACTACGGTGGAACCAGGCATAAAGCCCCTACCATTGATAAACATACCGTTATAGGCACACCCTAATGGCTCAATGAGGGCGCCGATGTCAAAGGTTTTTTCCTCGGTGTATCTGGCAGTCAGGCTGTTAATCTTCCAGCATTGCAGGGCATTGACTCGCACGTAGTCGGCCAGAGCCCCATCCATGGTGATACCGGCAAGTTCAACATTTGCACATTGGTTGACTGCGCCACTTCGACAAGCAGTACATTTCCCGCACCAAACAATACTTTCAGCCGCTACAAGATCTCCCGGATGGAAGTGAAGTACATTTTTTCCTACTTTTTCCACGATTCCACTGTATTCGTGACCGATAATACAGGGGAGTTTCACCGGTCCTGAAAAGATGATATAGCCGTCACTGTCAGTTTCATAGAGATGACTGTCTGAACCACATATTCCACAGCGTTTGACTTTAACCAGGAGGTCATCATCGCCTATGGAGGGGATGGGTCTATCCTGTAGAGTGAAATGTGGGTTGCGCCACACCTGGCTGCCGCACTGGGCGCGCTGCTGAAGCGTTTCGTCAGCAGAAATTTCATATCCAGACTTAGGCTTCCATTCAGCGTTTGCGGTAAATGCTTTCATTATTCTAATACCTTGAGGAGGCTAGTTATAGAGCTTTTAGTGTCGCTTGGAAATGGTTCCATCTATCAGATCAAGTCTTACGGTTTTGTCATTATTCAGCAAATTACTAAAGAAAGAGTGATTTGACAAGTGCCTTTTTATTAATTTTCCCACTGCCTATCTTTGGTAAATCTTCCATGATTTCGAATTGTTTGGGGATCATATAAGGGGGTATCTTCCCTTTACAAAAGTTGACGATATCATCACTATCCAGGTGCTTGCCCTCTACTGGCACTACAAAGGCCTTTGGTATATTTCCTTTACGACGGTCGGGAATTCCCAAGACTGCAATTTCAGCAATTTTGGGGTGATCTAATAAGATGAGTTCAACTTGCAAAGGATAGACTTTAAGGCCTGTTACTTTAATCATACCGCTTTTTCGCTCGATAAAAGAATAAAAGCCTTTGTTATCCATAGTGGCTATATCACCACTTGCATACCATCCATTCTCATCCAGGATACAAGTATGATCGTCATAGCCTTTTACGATACCCGGACCTTTAAAGAACAGTTCTCCGATTTCTCCGGCAGCAACTTCAGAGTTGTTGTCATCCATCAGTTTAACCTGATAATATGGACATACTTTTCCCATGGAACCGTTTGTCTGGTAGTCAGTGTCTCTGTTAGCCAGGGCAATGCCTGTGGTCTCCGTGCTGCCCCATACGGAGAGAATAGGGATTCCAAACTGGCGTAGAAATTCTTCATTGATTGCTTGTCTGGTATACATCCCGCCACTTTCTGCAATTCTGAGACTGGGCATCGTCATAGAACCACAGTGATTAACCATCATTTCATACATGGGGGCTAATCCCATCATACAGGTTATTGAGTGCTGATTTATAGTGTTGACAATGGTTTTAGGGTTTATTTCTTCCAGTAAAATCACACTGGCAC
The DNA here is from genome assembly GCA_964538055.1 of uncultured Desulfocapsa sp. GTDB lineage: Bacteria > Desulfobacterota > Desulfobulbia > Desulfobulbales > Desulfocapsaceae > Desulfocapsa. The sequence continues at coordinate 21,319 of CAZIDU010000079.1, forward strand.
CTGTATACAGGGAACGGGCAAAAAGTTCGTGAGGGTGAGCAAAAGATGCAAACATACAGAGATGAACGTCTTCTGCTGTCAGGGATAATGCTTTAATAGCAGAGCGGGTATTCCAATATATGTTAGCATGAGTGGCTAAGGCCCCTTTGGGTTGACCGCTGGTTCCAGTGGTAAAATTCAGATAGGCAACATCTGTTGACTGGAAACCATCTTTCTCGGTATATGGTTCAGCTATTACAGCGGTACTCCAGTTCACCCAGTTTTCTTTTTTATTGTTTGTGTCAATGCGGAGCAAAGTTTCTGTTTCAGTGAGAGCAGTATTGATTTCGGAGGAGAGAATCCTTGTGTCGGAAAAGATAGCTTTTGGGGAAATTTGTTTTACAAAATTAATAACATCGTTTGAACAGAGCAGATAGTTCACAGGAGCCGGGAGGGCTCCAATTCGAGTGGCGGCGAGAAATGCAATAATTAATTCAGGAACCCGTGGAAGCATCAAACACACAGGATCTCCCTGTCTCACGCCATTGTTTTTGAGAGTTGTTGCAACTCGATTCACAAGATCATGTGTTTGCTTGAAACTATAGGTAGCGCGTTGATGGGTGATAAATGTCTTGTTTGGGGAATGCAAAGCATAAAGTTCCAGTGCTCTGTTGAGGGTGATTTCTGTAGTATCCATTTTTATTTGAGCTTCTTGCAAAATGATCAATTGGAGAGGCAACGACAGACAAAGGTATTG
>CAZIDU010000080.1:0-21488 GCA_964538055.1 uncultured Desulfocapsa sp.
AGCCAATACCTTTGTCTGTCGTTGCCTCTCCAATTGATCATTTTGCAAGAAGCTCGTAAGTCAGTTTCAATTGTGTAGTTGGTAAAAAAGGCAAACATGTAGCAAGGAGGTTCCCCATGGTTAATTCCATTAGCAGTAATTTTAGTGCTTCTCATCAAATTTCTAATGCCAAAAACAGCGCAGACAATTCAGCTTCTCGATTAAGCAGTGGGCGAAGAATAAATAGCGCCAAAGATGATGCTGCCGGATTGGCAATATCCAATGGGATGAACTCTCAGGTAAAAGGATTAAACCAGGCGATGAGAAATTCAAATGATGGAATTTCATTAGCTCAGACCGCAGATGGTGCACTAAGTGAGTCTACGAGTATCCTACAGAGAATGCGAGAATTAGCTGTGCAGTCGAGCAACGGAATCTATAACGCCAACGACAGAAAATCAATGAACGAGGAATTCTCTCAAATGCAGTCTGAGTTGGATCGTATAGCGGGTGCAACAACCTTTAACGGTAAAAATATTCTTGACGGAAGTTTGGAGGGCGGCTTAAATTTCCAGGTAGGTGCTAATGCTCAAGAAACTATCAATGTATCTCTAAACGGAGCTACTCAAGAAGATCTGGGAACAGAGTCTTTAAACCTTCTTACCGGACAAAGTTCACAAGAGGCTCTGGGAGCAATTGATGAGGCCATTGCATCTGTTGCAGGTGCTAGAGGGGACTTGGGAGCAACCCTCAATCGTTTTGAATCGACAATATCCAACCTGGGCAACGTATCGGAAAACATTGCGGCCTCCGAATCGAGAATTTCTGACGCTAATGTTGCTACCGAGGTCTCTGATATGCTGAAGAATCAGATTCTCGAACAAGCCGGTATCTCAATCCAAGCTCAGGCGAATCAGAGGTCTGGAATCTTGCTGTCATTATTGCAGTAGCCAGATGTTGTATGGCTAAAGTGGAGCAGTTCAGACTTGGTTTTTACTTCATCGCCCGACCTTAATACTCACGGGTTGCATTGGGTTTATTCGGCAAGGGTTTGACCGCATCATTTTCAATCTTGAATTCTTTGCACACCAATTCCCTGATGATATTGCCACTCAGGGCAAGTTCCCGGTTGTTATTGATAAAAAACCAGCCGGAAAATGCCTAGTTTTGATTTTCGATTTGTGAGATTGTCCGATTTATCATCGCCATATATTTTTCGCCCTCTCCGTAAGAAGCGTTTTGTTTCTGCTGGGTCTGTAGATATTTTTTGGCCTTGTAAACCAGCTCTTTATTTCCTGTCTTCATGCCCTGGTAGTAACAGGCAATAGCAAGGCTGTAATAGGCATACTTGTGTTTCCTGTTGAGCTTAACACTCTCTTCTAACAGGGTGACACCTTTTCCATACTCCCTTGGGTTTACTTTCCAGACATACTGGTAGCCTCTGCGATAGGCGATCTCTGCATCATATATATCCTGCATGCCGAATTTCATTAAGGAGCGGGATATATCCATCATTTCGGCCGCTTTATCAAACTCTCTTTTTTGGTACGTAAGAAATCCCGCATAATTCAAATAGTCCCAGGCCATATTGACATCATGTTTTTTCCCATTTCTCAGAATCTCTTTATAGGCCATCTCCACCAGGTCATGGTCACTCTTCCAATAAATTCTAGTCAAGATCTTTAACGCTTGGTGTTTGTGGATAAATACCGGAGACTCTGAGAAATGGTGCGCCAAATTCTCTTTCTCCGAATCACTATCTGGAGGGAGTACCATTTTTACATAGAGGGTTCTTTCCCTGTTCAGTGGATTCTCGGATATCTTTGCGAAATGCTTTTGTGCCTTTTTTTCGTCTCTTATCACATCGCCGTAAAACAGGGCTGAATAGTAGTTTACTTCGTAGTCTTCAGGAGCAAGATCAATGGCTTGCTCATAATATTTCGTCGCTTCAGCCATTGCTTTTTTGGAGAATTCATCATTTTTACTGAAACCGTTTTTGACCAGAATACGTCCCTTAACCAGAGAGGCCAGTGGGTCGTTGGCTCCCATATTTTCCAGGCATTCAGATGCCTGTTTGAATATATCACGATCACCGCTGTATTTATCGAGAATAGTCATTGCCTCTGTAAAACCACAATTGGAACCTGTGGCCCCTATGGCATTCACCAGAGTATGGTTACCAAAGAGGAGAAAGGAGGATACAAGGATTATGCTTATTATGGGTTTCATAGAACTCCTTTTATCTGTTAATTGAAAAACATTCATGGGGCCACCCCCTGCAGCGTATAACTGCCATTCCCATTTCTGGTTACCGTCACAATTGCCAACTCGCCAGGCTTGACACTATGAAAATACCATGAAACCTTGAACAGGTTCGGTGCCTCAATAAAATGATCACCATCACCAACCCCGGTGATCACATCATTCACCTGCAACCCAAGCTCATTCTTTGCGGCCCCTTTTTCCGCCAGCCAGCTGATCATACATCGGATTTTATCCGGTGAATCTCCTGGCAGAGTATGGTCGTTACACGTATAGCCCCAGCGGTTTATCTTTTTCTTTTTGACATGCTTTGTATATGGAAAACCATTTTCATCGTAATCAAACCTTTCAAAGACAAACTCGTAGGGGGCGTTGAATTTCTCTCTGTCTTTTTGAGAAAAATACCAGTGCATTTCTGTGTTAAAGCGTAGCACCTTTGCCATAGTTTCAATATCAAGGCGCCATTTCCCCTGTTCCTTGATAAAATAATATGGAGTGCATGCACGTTCCTTAATGGGGTGAAGCAGTACTGCCCGTGAGTTGTCTTCGGAATAAACAACCTCACCATCATGACATTGAGAAATAAAGCGGTACTCATTGTCCTGATTGATATCCGTGACTGTCCGATCCTGAAAAAAAGATTGAGTCGCTTTAGAGTAGATATCCAGGTTCGGGTTTTTATTATGTGACTTCAAGGCTTGCAGGTGTTTGGTAAGTATACCTTCCGGGGAATCATCCTTCTCTGCAAAAATGTTTTCTCCCTGCTTGGCTTTGGGGTCGATTTGGTCAATCAACGCATCGTTTCTCGCCCCTCCACCCAGAGTTTTGGTTTCCATGGGGGCCATAAATTCCTTCCCCTGATCTGCCTCCAGTGCCCGATCCTTGACAAGCTCCATCATCATATACACCCCATCCGACACTCGTGAGTCGCGAAAGTAGGGAACCATCCCCTTTCGCTCGATGTAGGAAACAAAGGCATCTGTATAAATAGGCTCCAGAGCCATGGACACGCCGACCCTTGTCTCGTCAAGGTTGGTGTTGATCACAAGCAGTAGTGCTCTTCCGCTTGTGCTGCGACTTTCTTGTTGAAAAGTGTCATAGGCTTCATTGGTAAAAGAGTTGATATCTTGTTCACTGTCAGTTGTCATTACCCTGAAATCGATATCAAAGCGCTCAAGTAAGTAATTGTTGTATTCTCGGTACTGCTCCATGATGTCCAAAGAGAAATTAACGATCCCGGCATTATCTATTATGAGATTATCTAATTGTGTCGTTGGAATTTCCTCATCTCCACTACAGCCGTTGATCAACGCAACTGTAATAAAAATTCCCATTAGCCTAATAATTTTCGTCATACATTTTCCTCTTATTTGTACTTGCTAATTCCCATTATCGGTGAATGACTTGTTCAAATGGAGAGATAACAAGCGGGCTACAGAGTAATTTGGGGAAGATACCTTTACTCTCTGAATCCGGGATTCAAACAGATGTGATATATAAGACATGTAATTATTAAGAATTATATAAAGTTGTTGCAGAGCTTACCAGTGGGCACTCACACAGAAATCGTGCCCCCGAATGCCCACTGGATTTTCCTTGCTCTTTCGGGAAGGAATTTATGCTCTGTACCAGAATATTGATGGATATTTTTATATCAACCTACATGATCACATAAGGACGGGAAGCCTGCCATTCTTTCAGCTGTTCAGGTAACCAGTCTTCCAGCCCTTGGGACAAGTAAAAATGCGGATAAAGCAGGTTGTCTTCGGAGCTGATGACTCCTTGTTGTCTGGCAGTCTCTGCCAATTGTGTGTCTGGATAAATACGGATACCGATCGTAAGTTTCAAAGCATCAAGTTTCAGTGAATCAGCAAAGGCAAGACTTTCTTCCACGGACTCCCTTGTCTCACCAGGACCTCCCATCAACAAAAACCCCATGCGCTCAACACCGTGATCAGCAAACAGAGTTGATGTTGTCGTCACATCTTCCAGGGTGAATTTTTTATTCAAATTCTTGAGTATCTGCTCTGATCCGCTTTCAAAACCAAGGCTTATCTGTCTGCAACCGGCTACAGCCATGAGTTCAACCAGTTCCTCATCCACACTTTTCGGGTAAATAATACAACGCCAATGCATATCCAGTTCTCTTTCGATAATTTGGCGGCATATCGTTTTGGCATAGGCAGGGGGAAGATTAAAGGTGTTGTCTACAAAAAAGAAATTTGCATAGCCAGCCTTCACCCAACCCTCAATCCAGCCTGCAACAACCTCTGGTGAGCGTTTCCGCAGGGTAAGGCCTTCAATGGTGGAAGTAGAACAATAACTGCATCCTAGAGCGCAACCACGCCTGGTTTGTACCGGAATCCACGGTTCGTGGTTCTGAGATGCGGAAGCTGAAAGAAGAGAAGTTTCAGGAAGTGTAAATAGGTCCAGAGTGTTACTCAATGTTTTGGCCTGATGTGGGCAGTGACCGCGGCTATACAGTCCTGGGATTTCTGAAAAATCATCATTATTCTCCAGGCATGCCAGCAGAGCAGGGAGCGCTCTTTCCCCTTCTCCTTCTATTCCAAAATCTGCCTCAAGATACGCCAGAACGCTTTCAGGAAACATACTGTAGCCTGCACCACCAAGGACAATCGGTACATTGGATAAATTCCGGCAGGCCGTCACAACCTCCTTCACCTTTACAAGTAGAAATTGAGGGGCCTCAATATTTTGATCATCAATATTTCTCACTGAAATACCGATACATTCCGGACGGAATTCCGCAATGACATTTTCAAGAGTGACATTGGCATCCATTTTAAACATTAGATCCAACATGAATACATCATGACCACTGTTTTTTACGGCCTCAGCAACACATGCCAGTCCCAAAGGCATGGCTGGCATGTTGAACTGTTCGGTATTGGCTGAAACAAGAAGGACTTTCATAGGCACATCTCCTCCTTTAAATCATAAAGCTGCCACCGGTTACAGGGATATATTGCCCGGTCAGGTAGTCTGATAGTGAAGAAGCCAGAAATAGGGTTACACCTGCGACATCATCGGGCATGCCAATGCGTCTGAGTGGAGTGAAGGCTGCTATCTGTTCATGCATTTCTGCCGGTTGCCCGGCGGTGGCATCTGTTTTCACAAGACCGGGACCGACCACGTTGACAGTTATCCCCTCTGGGCCAAGTTCTGTTGCCATTACTTTAGCCATACTATCCACTGCTGATTTTGCAGCGGCGTGAGCGGCAAATCCATAAGCCGGCTGTCGGGATAGGCTGCTGCTGATAAATATTAACTTACCACTCTTTCTTGGAGTCATATCCCGCAGAACAGCTTGAGAACAGTTATACAGGGCCTGTATTTCGCCGGTGATCTTGGCATTGATTTCTTCCCAAGTCAGGGCAATAAATGGTTTAATCGGGAAATCAATAAAGGCATTATTCACCAGGACATCAACTTTCCCAAAGGTTGTAATGCTTGTCTCAACCATGGCATTAACCGCATCAGCATCCCGAACATCAGCTTGGAAGATTATACCATCACCACCATTTTCCTTTACCTGAACCAGCACAGCTTCTGCTTTCTCCCGGTTGTTATGATAATTAATGATCACCGTTGCGCCATGATGCCCAAGAGATTTAGCAATAGCTGCTCCTATTCCCCTGCTTGCCCCTGTAACAATAACTACCTTACCATCAACACCAAGTTTCATAGCTGTCCTCTTCAGGATATATTTTTAGATTTTTTTGAATCTTAAAAACCTTCAAATTTACTACATCTTTCTGATATATACCCTACACCGAAAGTATTGAGAATCAATTTCCGGCTATATTACGTTGATTTTGTAATTTTATAGGAAATAGTCAATCCTGCAAACTGCCATATCCTCCGCCACCGGGAGTACAAATACGGATTGAATCACCTGCTCTGGCCCGGATTTCATTTTTGCCACCAAGATTGAGGCGATGCCCGTCTCGACGGATAAATATATTTTCGCCCCTGCTGCCTGCTTCTCCCCCTGCCAGCCCGTAGGGAGGAAAAACTCTTCGTTCAGAGAGTATGGCAACATTCAGGGGTTCAAGGAATTCAAGCTCTCGAACCAGTCCATCACCGCCGCAGAACTGCCCTCTGCCACCTGATCCTCTACGAATAGAAAACTCATGCAGGATCACGGGATAACGCCGTTCCAGAATTTCAGGATCAGTTATTCTGGTGTTAGTCATATGCGTGTGAACTCCCGATTGACCATGCCAGTCGGGGCCCGCGCCCGCCCCACCACCGATGGTTTCATAGTAGCCAAAACGTTCACTGCCAAAGGTGAAGTTATTCATACAGCCCTGGGAGCCTGCAGCCACACCAAAAGCCTTCAGCACCACGTCCACCACCCGTTGGGAGGTAAGCACGTTGCCACCAACCACAGCCGCCTCGGGTAAAGGATCAAGAAGGCTGCCTTTGGGAATAATAAGTTCTATGGGAATCAGACAGCCGTGATTCAGTGGTATATCTTTTTCCACCAGACAACGAAGACTGTAGAGGATGGCAGACTGAGTAACGGCCCGTGGAGCATTGAGGTTACCCCAGAGTTCAGCTCCTGTTCCTGTAAAATCAAAGATTGCACTTCCATTACTGCGGTCGATGGTAAGTGTCAGATTGATCGGACTTCCATCGTCGAGATATTCGGTGGCCCTTATGGTATCTTTTTCAGCCAATTCCTGGGTCCTGGAAACTTCGCAGAGACTGGTTCGAACAGCATCTTCTGCTGTTTCCTGGACGTACAGCATATATGCCTGTACAACGTCAATACCGTAGTGTTCCACCATCTCCAGAATAAGATCAATGCCCTTCTGGTTGGCCGCCACCTGGGCCTTGAGGTCAGAAAGATTATCGCTCAAAAGGCGTGTACCGCTGATGGCAGGGCGACCCTTCTCAGACTCTATCTTCTCAGGTGCCAGCAGGAGGTCTGAAATACCCTGTTCCTGGAAGACATTGTTACTAACGAGTTTGAAAGAGAGAATGGCTGCCCCTTCCTCGATGAGCTGCCGGGAATCTGGAGGCATGGAGCCCGGAGAAATCCCGCCAATATCAGCATGGTGGCCACGGCTCGCTACCCAGAAAACAATTTTATTATCCTTAAAGACCGGCGTCATCACTGTGATATCGGGTAAGTGACTGCCTCCGGCTGCGGGATGATTCGCCACAAGAACATCGCCCGGCACAATATCCTTTACCCTGCGAATCTGTTCTTTAACGGCTTCGCTCATTGCACCGAGATGAACGGGTACATGGGGAGCATTTGCCACAAGATTTCCGCTTGAACCAAAAAGGGCACAGGAAAAATCAAGCCGCTCTTTAATATTGGTTGAGATAGCGGTTTTTTGGAGCATCCTTCCCATCTGTTCTGCAATGGACATAAAGAGGTTACTGAAGATGGCGAGTTGTACCGGATCCACCGCCGTAGCGACCCTGTGACAATTCTGAGCGCTAGTCTGAATCTCCACATCGCCATATTCTGTAATGGAGGCAGTACAATCCGGTTCAATAAGTATGGTACTGGTATCCTGGATCAAAATGGCAGGCCCCGGGATAGTGTGACCTGCCTTTAAAGCATCCATGTTATACAGACCGGTCTGCTGCCAGCCGCCCTCAAAGTAACAGGGCACCGTCTCCAGTTTCTGCGCTGGACCCTCTGCCCGATCAATAAGGAACGATTTCAATCTTGAGGCTCTACCAATGGAGCGAACTCGGAGGTCATCAACCAGAATATCGCGGCCGCTGAGCTCAAATCCAAATTCCCGCAGGTAGTTCCATTTGAATGCCCTGGCAAAATCTCCATCTGCGGGTTTTTCTATCATCATTGGGGTATCCGTTCCCTGATAGCGCAGATTCAGGTAATGCAAACTCTGGATAGCATCCTCCGTAATGCCCTGATTACTGATATCCGCTACAGTTTCCTGCTCAAGAGCTGCAAGTTTTTCCAGAACACTCGCCATTCCTTTCTCCGTAAGCACTTCTGCCGCAGGTTGCTGTTTCTCAGCCACGGTGTCGGCAAGGCCAATACCGTAGGCCGAAAGAATACCCGCAAATCGATGAATAAAAATTGAGGAGATTCCAAGACTGCGGGCGATGGCACAGGCATGCTGCCCTCCCGCGCCACCAAATGTGGCCAGCACATGCTCCTTGATATCAAGGCCGCGCATAACCGAAACTTCACGAATAGGCCTGACCATAACTTCATTGGCCACTTCAAGAAATCCAAGGGCAGTCTCTTCCACCGAGAGTGGCACACGCCCACTCTTCGCATAAAAGCCGTTTATTGTATCGGTGAGCTCCGACATCTCGCGATAGCTCTCCTTAAAATCAAGAGGCTGGTCTTCATCCACTCCGAAGATTTTAGGGAAATGATCCGGCTGTAAACGACCCAGCACCAGATTGGCATCGGTCACCGCCAGATAACCGTTTTTCCTGTAACAGACGGGGCCGGGATGGGCCCCGGAAGATTCGGGGCCGACCACAAACATCCCGTTATCAAAAAAGAGCCGTGAGCCGCCACCTGCCGCAACGGTCCTGATATCAAGTTGTGGCGCCTGAATACGCACCCCGGCTGTTTTTGTTTCAAAGGTCAAGTCATAGTCGCCGCCGTAGCGGGAGACATCCGTGGATGTCCCACCCATATCAAAACCGATCACCGGCTTTTTTGTTTCCCGGTTGTAGGTGGTCATGGCATAGCCGACAACTCCGCCAGCAGGACCCGAGAGTATGGCCCTGCTTCCAGTAAAGTCCTCAGCCGGGGCCAGGCCACCATCCGATTGCATAAACAGAAGCTGGGTATCTGCAAGATTATCGGAAAATCCTTTTTTAAAACTTTGGAGATAGCTGCGAATATGCGGAGTCAGATAGGAGTCCACCATGGTGGTATCACCACGGGAGACCAGTTTGACCATGGGCATCACCTCTGAAGAGAGAGAAACCTGATCAAACCCCAGAGAGGCCGCAAGCTTTCCCACGGCCTGTTCGTGCTCCGGACAGGCGTAGGCATGGAGAAACACCACGGCAAGACTTCTGATACCGCGTTGCAGCAACGCTTCCAGTTGGGGCTGTAATGTTTTCAGATCAGGTTGCCTGAGAACTGCAAACTCTTCACCGGTCACTCCCCTCAATACTGTCTGTTCCGTTTTTTCATCTGAGCGAAGAAGTCGCAGGCGTTCATCAACCTCTATTACTTCTCTGTAGAGAAGTTCGGGCTTTTTGATCTTCAGGTCAAATAGATGGGGTCTGTCCTGATTACCGATCTGGAGGGTATCACCAAAGCCCTTGGTGGTAATCAGGGCGCAGGGGGCGCCTTTACGTTCTAGCAGGGCATTTGTTGCCACGGTGGTACCCATCCGTATCCACTCAATCTGTGAAGCGTCAATGGTATTTTTTTCAGAATTCTGTGCATACTCCTCTAGAATCCGCCTGATCCCCTCACGTGGAGCATCATCATAATTACCCGGATCTTCAGATAAAAGTTTCACAACCTTGAATCCTGGCTTCCCCGGCACCTCGGCATAGACATCGGTAAAGGTACCACCTCGATCAATGGAAAAACGGAATGCGTTTCTTTTGATATTCGCCATGCTTATTAAGTGGCTACAAGGCCATATATGGGTAAAAAGTCTAACTCTCTGGATCTGCTACCTGGCAGGGAGGCCGTGGTACCTGAGATCTGAGCGATCAAGTGGAGTTTTGGGTGAAATAGCGGGATTATTGAGACGGAAAACATTACGCTCCAGAAGTTTTGTTTTTTGTAAAAAGAGTTCATAGCGTTCGAAAAACAAGGCATCAAAGGAGCCATCGGCAAGAGCATTTTCCAAACCTCTTTCTATATCTGCGGCCAGCTCCCTATCATCCTGATTTACAAAATAGTAAAAAGCCGTCGGATATTGTAAGACAATCCCGGGACAAATCACCAGCCCTTCCTCTTTGTGCGCCTGAAATTCGTCCCATATTTCTATAACAGATCGGGGAAAATAATCTATCCTCCCAACTGCAAGCATCTTGAACAGCCCCTCATAGGAAGACGCGCCATAAACATTCAGACCATTTGCCTGTAAAATAGTGGTATCCGGCCAGTCATGGCCCTGTCCGGCTACTAGTGGAAAAAGCTGCTCCAGTTTACTAACATCCATAAAAAAGTCTAGCATTGAGCTATGAATAAGCAGCAGGCGCCAACCAATCAGACCTTTATAAATGGGGATTTCAACAGCTAATAACTTTTCTTCGCGCTGAATGGAAGTCATGGACCACACCACGTCAATCCCTTGTTTTTCTTCAAGCGCCTTCAGCGCCCTGGCCTGTTGAACTACGCGGGTTCCTGCCTGAAGCTGATATGACTTTCCCGACTTTCCAAGAGCAAGCCGCAAAAGAGCAACGGGATAATTTGTTCGCTGATCCTGCGTCGATTCCGGTTTTGGATACACAATAACTCTTTGATCAGCATGGGCTGTACCAAAAATAAAGGGTACAAGGGCCACAACAATCCCATACCGCAAAAAGCGAAGAAATATAAACCCTCTGGCATCACTTCTAAAAAAAGACATTAACAATCCTTTTACACCGGTGATTAAAAGCCGGTAGGGGGATCAGACAAAATCCTCCAATCGACTGCAACTCACCCTAAGTGCATGATAAATGGTTATGAGTTTGCAAAATTATTATCAAAAAACATCATTCCTTCACGGAGCATCTGAAAACAAATGTAAAAACTCCCCATAGCCCTCCTTTTTCAACTGATCCTTGGGAACAAAGCGAAGTGCCGCAGAATTAATACAATAACGCAGCCCTGTTGACGGCGGTCCATCATCAAAAACATGTCCGAGATGTGAATCCCCATATTTACTCCGCACCTCGGTGCGTACAGTAAAAAAGCTTCGATCTTTCTTTTCAACTATATGTTTTGCTTCAATGGGCTTATCAAAACTGGGCCATCCGGTTCCAGATTTATATTTATCCCGTGAACTGAACAGGGGCTCACCGGAGACGATATCAACATAGATACCTTCGGCCTTATTATCCCAGTATTCGTTTTTAAACGCCTGTTCCGTACCCTCTTTCTGGGTTACTCTGTACTGCAGATCACTCAATTTAGTGCGAAGTTCTGCCTCCGATGGTTTTTTGTAGCTTGCAGACTGCTGAGCCAGTTTCCCGGGCCAGACCGTATCAACAAAATACTCCCGACCCGAACCCTTTTTATAGGATGAATAGTGGGAATAATTTTTTCGATAATAGTCCTGATGATATTCCTCCGCCGGATAAAAGGGAACTTCTGCTAAAACCTCTGTCATAATGGGTTTATCAAAAAGTCCGGATTGCTGAAGTTTCTTTCTTGAGGCAAGCGCCGCCTTTTTTTCCGAATCGTTTCCAAAAAATATGGCTGTTTTATATTGAGAGCCACGATCTGCAAACTGACCGCCGGAATCCGTTGGATCGATCTGACGCCAGAAGACTTCCACAAGTTTTGCATACGTTATCCGCTGCGGATCATAACGCACTTCCACTGCTTCGTAGTGATCGGTCTGTCCTCCACTTACCTGCTCATAGTTGGCATCCTCTTCTATCCCACCACTGTATCCGGCCTGTACCTCTATGACCCCCTCAAGTTGCTCAAAGGGAGGCTCCATACACCAGAAACATCCACCACCAAAAACAGCTCTTCGTTCCTCTGCCATAGCCTCTTTCCCCTGCGTTATAAATAGTGTTATCCAGACAAACAGTACTGCTGCTATCCTTTGAGATTGTGTCATTGAACACCTCCACATTACAATAATCATTCTCACATGAAAAGAAGTATGCATTATTGCCGTTAGAGACAAGCAAAAAGACAAATTACCTTTTTCTTTTTCCTTGGTAACTATTCAGCGAGGTACGACATTACCCTAACTTCTGAGCTGTAACTTTTCTTGTTTCTAAATCGAATCTGACGAGCTATAGTGCCAATATGAAAACTACAAACGGACCCAAACGGACCAAATTTATCTTTGTTACAGGCGGCGTACTGTCCTCTCTCGGGAAAGGACTGGCTGCTGCTGCCATTGGTGCACTCCTCGAAAGCAGAGGGCTCACCGTCACCTTCCAGAAACTCGATCCATATATCAACGTCGATCCCGGAACCATGAATCCCTTCCAGCATGGAGAGGTTTATGTGACCGATGATGGTGCGGAAACAGATCTGGACATGGGACATTACGAGCGCTACACCAATGCAGTCATGGCTCAAAAAAACAATTACACCACCGGCCGGATATACTACTCGGTTATCACCAAGGAACGACGTGGTGAATATCTTGGCGGTACGGTGCAGGTTATTCCCCATATTACCGATGAAATAAAAGCGGCCATTCTTCAGCTTGACGGTACCGTGGATGTTGCCCTTATCGAAATCGGCGGCACCGTGGGTGATATCGAGGGGCTTCCATTTATCGAGGCCATCCGCCAGCTGCGGGGGGATCTTGGAAAAGAAAACTCCCTCTATATCCACCTGACTCTTATTCCCTATATAAAAGCGGCAGGAGAGATCAAGACCAAGCCCACTCAACATTCAGTTCGGGAACTGCGGGCAGATGGTATCCAGCCTGACATTCTGGTCTGTCGTACCGAAGTCCCACTGGAAGATTCACTCAAGGCCAAAATTGCTCTTTTTTGTGATGTTTCTCCGGATGCGGTTATTACCGCCATCGATGTGGACGACATCTATGAAGTACCCCTTCGCCTCCATGAAGAAGGAATTGACACAAAAATCCTTGAACTCTTGAATATATGGACAGGAAAGCCCAACATCAAACCCTGGCAGGACCTGCTCCAAAGAAGTCAGACCCCCAAAGACACCATCACCATTGCCCTGACCGGGAAATATGTCGATCTCAAGGAATCCTATAAAAGTCTCCATGAATCCCTTGTTCACGGTGGCCTTGGTAATAGGGTGAAGGTTGAACCTCGCTATATCAGTGCCGAGGATCTGGAAGATACAAGTAAGGATCCTGCAGTTCTCTTTGAAGGCTGTCATGGCATTCTGGTTCCAGGTGGATTTGGACAACGGGGTGTGGAGGGAAAGATGACTGCCATCACCTATGCCAGAGAAAACGGAATCCCATTTTTCGGAATCTGCCTTGGCATGCAGCTCGCTGTTGTTGAATATGCCCGTAATGTACTTGGCCTGAAAGATGCCCATTCCACAGAATTTGACGCTACAACCACCAATCCGGTTATCTATCTGATCAAAGAGTGGTTCGACTACCGCACTAAGGTGATGCAGGTTCGTGACGAAACATCCGATATGGGTGGGACCCTGCGCCTTGGCGCCTATCCATGCATTCTGGGTGAAGATACTTTTGCAAGAGCTGCCTACGGCGAAGAGGAAATCTCGGAACGTCACCGTCATCGCTATGAATTTAACAATGACTACCGCGCCCAGCTGGAAGAAAAGGGGCTGGTTATCTCAGGAACATCCCCCGACAACAACCTGGTTGAGATCGTTGAAATTGCCGAGCACCCCTGGTTTCTCGGTTGTCAATTCCACCCGGAATTTAAGTCCAAACCCATGAACCCGCATCCACTGTTCCGCGACTTTATTGCAGCAGCAATAAAACATAAGGGTTGATTATGTCTGTTTCTCCCGTATCCGTTGAAACCCCAGATGGTAAGGATATCATCGTTGGTTCTGGACAACCCCTACTCCTTATTGCCGGGCCCTGTGCTCTGGAATCAGAAGAACTCGCCCGCAGAGTTGCAGGGACGATGCAGGATATCTGTGGCAGACTCGGTATTTCTTATGTCTTTAAGGCCTCTTTTGATAAGGCCAACAGAACATCTCTTGAATCCTATCGGGGCCCCGGTCTTGATGAAGGTCTCAGCATCCTCTCCAGGATCAGAGAAGAGATGCAGGTTCCGGTTATCTCCGATGTGCACGACGTCAGCCAGATAGCTCCCGCTGCTGAAGTACTCGACATAATACAGATACCTGCTTTTCTCTGCCGCCAGACAGACCTGCTAATTGCTGCGGCAAAAACGGACAAGCCAATCAACCTCAAGAAAGGACAGTTCGTTTCCCCATGGGATATGGAGAACGGAGTAAACAAGTTAAAGGGAGCCGGCGGTACCAAAACCATGTTGGTGGAACGAGGTGCATGTTTTGGCTACAACAATCTGGTTGTGGATATGCGCTCACTTCCTGTTATGCGTGGCTTTGGCTGTCCGGTAATATTTGATGCCACCCATTCGGTGCAACTTCCCGGCGGAGCCGGTGGATCATCCAGCGGAATGCGTGAGTTTATCACCCCGCTGTCTCGTGCTGCAGTTGCTGTCGGTATTGATGGTCTCTTTATGGAAGTGCATCCAGATCCAGACAAAGCACTCTGTGACGGCCCCAACTCCATAGCACTTGATTCCATCGAAGACCTTCTGGTCCAACTGCTTCGTATTCGAGAAGCCATTACCTTCTGAACCCCAGCAAACCTGCCATGGATACCAATTCCTGTTCTCCTTCCGGACCCGGTGCCTATCCTTCCGATTGTGAAGTCCGTGAAGGCTATCGTAAAATCGTACGAGAGAAAGCTATGCAGAATAACCGAAGTGAGAATTGGCTGATTACGCTTTCCAAGGCCAAAGAGATCAAACTCCTCCTCCTCGACGTCGACGGTGTTCTCACCGATGGTAACCTCATCTACTCCCACGATGGGAAAGAATCCAAATCCTTTAACACCCAAGATGGCTTTGGCCTCCGCATGCTCCAGGATGCGGGCGTTGAAGTGGGTATTATCACTGCAAGAAGCTCAGAGGCCCTGGAACGACGGGCTCAGGATCTTAAAATTTCCCGTTTGTACCAGGGAGCTGCCAATAAACTTATCGCCTACAAGGAAATCGTCAAAGCAACAGGCCTTAAACCCTTTCAGATTGCCTACATGGGAGATGACTGGCTGGACATGGTACTACTGAAACGTGTGGGACTGGCTGTAGCCCCTGCAAACGCTGTAATTGAAGTAAAAGAGATGGTTCATTACACCACGGAACAATCCGGGGGACATGGTGCAGTGCGTGAAATCTGCGACCTGATTCTTGAGGGCATGGGCAAGCACAAAGAGTTACTCCAGGAGTACTCAGGCCGATGATGACCCGTAGAAATCTCGTCTGGCTCATTCCTCTGTGCTTCTTTGTCACATTTCCTCTATGGCGCATCCCCGTTAACGCTTTTCTCTCCCCGCGTGGCGGCTATGACGCATCCCTTGCCCAACGCCAACTTGACACCCACAGATTTACCATGGAAAATGTTCATATTACCCAAAGTGAACGTGGTAAAACCAGTCTTGAAATTGTTGCAGAACGAGCCTATACCGGTGAAACTGGAGATGAATTTGAGATGGAAGAAATTGATGCTGTTGTTACCGGTACCACCGGTGAACAAACCTTTATTTCTGCCCGCAAAGGACTCCTCGACAAAACGACTGCTATTCTCACCCTGATCGATGAAGTTGTGGTTATGAAACCCAAGCAAAAATTTGAGTTATATACCGACCTGCTTATCTATAATGATAAAACAAAAATAGCTATCTCCCCCGAAAAAACACAGGTAATCGGCGAAAAGATTGAGATCCGCGGCAATAACCTTATATTTAACACCGAAACAGAATCATATGACCTGAGTGGTCGAGTACGTTGTAAGCTCGAAAACTTCAGCTCCCCGGACGACGCCTCCTTTTAAAAAAACAGCCATAGTTCCGACATTGCTTGACAAGTGTAATTCCAACCTGTAATATCACACGTATTTATTTTTCGTGTTACATGCAACCTCAACCTTTCAGGAAATGTCATGAAACTGTCCAAATTAAGCTTTTTTGCCGTACTTCTTCTCCTGTTCAGTAGCACTCAAAGTAGTGCCCATTTTGGAATGATCATACCGAAAGAGCCCCGAGTTGAGCCACATAACAGAAGCATACAGCTTGCCCTCTCCTTTTCTCATCCCTTTGAAGAAACAGGAATGGATCTGCCAAAACCGGCACAATTTTATGTAATCAAAGACGGTACCAAAACAGACCTGCTTGGCGGCCTCAAGGAAACGGAGATCATGGATCGTCTTGGCTGGCAGGCTGACTATCAGGTAAAACGACCGGGGGTCTATCATTTTGTTATGGAACCCCAGCCCTACTGGGAACCAACCGAAGACCTTTCCATCATCCACTATACAAAGGTTATTGTTCCGGCATTTGGTATGGAAGATGGCTGGGATCAACCGGTGGGACTAGCCACAGAAATTGTCCCCCTTCTTCGCCCCTTTGGAAATTATGCCGGAAACAGTTTTACGGGCCAGGTTCTCCTCAACGGAAAAGCACTTCCAAATGCCGAGGTTGAAGTGGAGTTATACAATCAGGATGGGAAGTACAGAGCAGTCAGCGACCTTCACATCACCCAGGTGGTAAAAGCAGATGCAGCAGGAATTTTCACATTTTCCTGCCCTGTTCCCGGCTGGTGGGGCTTTGCGGCACTGAGTAGCGCTGATTACACCCTGAAGAACCCACAGGGAGAAGACAAGGAAGTGGAGCTTGGCGCAGTACTCTGGATCTATATGGATGCTTACGAGATCAAGTAGTGGAATGATAACTGTTCATCAGAAGGAATATCCTACTGGAGGTGGCAGTGTGCGGCCTAACCCTCAAGATAGGTAAAACAGCGGTATCACACATTACTTCTATGGTTCTTCCACTGAAAAACGAATTGACATACTTAAGAAAAAGATGTAATACTTATTCTCATTTTGATATTTTCAGCCTTCAATACACCATAGAAAAGGAAACAATGTAATGACACGCTCCCAACCTGATTGTTCCGGCCCCGTAGAGATTGCAAAAGATATTTACTGGGTCGGTAACAGAAACGATAAAGGATTTGAAAGTAACGCCTACTTGAGAGTTTTCAAGGGAAACGGTAAACAGTTTAATCTCCTGATTGATCCGGGGCCAAGCCCTGATTTCAATGCCATTGCCAGTAAGATTGAGCAGGTCCTTGGAGCAGACTACAGCCTTGATCTGGTATATCTCAACCATCAAGACCCTGATGTCTGTATCAATACGGTCTATTTCCAGCGTCACTTCCCAAAACTCCAGATTGTCACCTCGGAAGATACCTGGCGTCTGGTTCGTTTTTACGGTCTTAAAGAAAAGCAATTTATTGCCACTGAGAATTTTAAAACCGGAAAAATCAAAGTCAAAACCGGACATCAACTACGTCTTATTCCAACTCCATATGCCCATTTTCGTGGAGCATGTGCTCTGTATGATGAAGAACAAAAAGTTCTGTTCACCGGTGACCTTTTTGGCGGATTAACCACGTCAACGGATCTCTATGCTGAAAAAGAGTACTGGGACGGCATGAAAACATTTCACGAAATCTACATGCCCACCAACCTTGCACTGAAAAAAGCAGTTCATGATTTCAGACAGCAGACCGATGGTCTGGAACTAATAGCCTCCCAGCATGGTAAGATCATCCAAAAAGATCTTATTAATTTTTTCATGGCCAAGCTGGAAACCCTGGCAGTAGGTCTTGATCTCAGAGATGACTCCCAACTGGTCACAGAAAACTACATAAAAGCCTTCAACGATATCCTCGATAAGGTTCGTAAAGATATCGATGAGACAATTGCTGACAGCTTACTGAGCTCTTTCAAATCAGACGGCACCTTTCCCAACAGCCTGATCATAAAAGATGATCGAATCTACAGCCTGAAGGTAAGTGTGGAAGAAGCTTTCAAATTATTTGCGACTGAACTCTGCCAGAACCTGAGTATAGATCAAAAACCCATAGCAGAGGCAATTGTAGTAGACACCCTTGCCGATTGGCATATTTCAACGGAAACACCATGCCCTGGTGATGATAATGACGACGGGCAGCATAATCATCCGCAGGAGGAGATGCTGGAGGAAGGAGAGAGCAGTAAAGATGCTTCCAAAGGTAATCCTCTTGATTTTGAACAAAAGGAACTGGACAGCCTGCTTGATGATTTAATGGGTAATAAGTGACCCTGACAAGCTGACGTTAACTATTTGCACCGCAACACATTGTGATATGCTTACGATATGTAAATACCGTGGGCATATCATACAAGAAGACAACTCCCCTGAAAAAAATCAGATCACTTTATGTTTCCCTTACCGGCCAAGACTCTCCTCTTGAACAGACAAAACAATAAATCCTCTTGCATCTGCCATCCAACGGATATTCATTTCCCAGAGAAGTATTCCATATTCCCTCTGGCGGCCCCGTTGACTCGCGGGTCGTGGATCCTGTTCTAAGACCTCGATAATCAGTGTCTTCAGGTCCTTGCCCCGCTGCTTCTTATAGTGGAGACAATTGACATCTGCTTCAGGACTAAAGGATACGGCCATCTTTTCTTCAGCAAACTGAACAAAGCCACTGGTCGCCTCTTCAATTGCATCACTGTAGGGGACATAGGGCTTGATATCAAAAATTGGTGTCCCATCTAACAGATCCAGCTCACTGATATCGAGAAAGAGTCTCCCTTTTTCCTTACGCAATCCATGGTAGCGAACAACAGAGAGTCCTAAAAAATTCGGCCTGTGCGGAGTCCTGCTTGCAAAGAGGCCCACACGTTTCTGTCCCCCAAGCCATGGAGGCCGCACCGTGGAACGCCAGCCGTCAGCAATGGCTTCATGGAATAAGAACTGTAGCCAGATATGAGAAAAAGTGTCTAGTTCTCTGAACATTTCCTCACGATCACAGGGCTCCAGCAGTTCAATTGTGCCCCTTGCACTTTTCACCAGACCTGGTTGCCTCGGGATACCAAATTTTTCTTTATAGCAGGAATGGATTCGTCCAATTGCCTGTATTGTGTACTCCACGTCAGCCCTCAACAGTGATTGATTGGCAAAAATGCTTCAGCTTCTTCCTTAGTTCTGGATAGCAGAGATATATTGATAAGTAATTCGTATCCGTGTAAATAGCAGGCAGTTTAATTCTTCTCTTACTTCCGTCTTCAAGGCCACTGTATTCATGACTACCTTACTCAACCGGTATTTTGCCGCAAGATAAAATACAGAGCCGACATAGATGGCCTTCGTGCCCTTGCTATCATCCTCGTTGTCCTCTATCACGCAAAAGTTGAACTCTTCAGCGGCGGATTTATCGGTGTTGATATCTTCTTTGTCATTTCAGGCTATCTGATAACTCTGCTTATAAGTGAAGAGATCCGCCAGGGACAATTTACCATACTGGACTTTTATGAACGACGAGTACGGCGTATCTTTCCGGCCCTCTTTTTCGTTATCGTTATTTGTTCCATTATCTCATCAATCATCCTGTTTCCCATGGCTTTTCGTGACTACGGTCAAAGTGTTGTTGCTGCAACTCTTTTTGTGGCAAACATTCTTTTTTATAAGGAGGCCGGTTATTTTGGAGCAGCCTCGGAGACAAAGCCACTCCTCCATACCTGGTCTCTCTCCGTCGAAGAGCAGTTTTATGTTATTTTTCCAATTGTCCTCCTGGTTGCTTATAAATATTTCCAGGGTCGCTGGAAACTGTTTCTTGTGCCTGCTGCCCTTCTCTCTCTTATCCTCAATATCTGGGCCATCGGCCCATTTCCCACGGCAACATTCTATCTCTTCCCGACAAGGGCCTGGGAATTGCTTCTTGGCTCATTTATTGCTCTTGGACTCTTCCTCGTACTGCGCAGCCAACTCCAACGGGATATTTCTTCCCTTGTTGGCCTCCTACTCATCCTGTGGTCCATCTTTCAATTCACTCGAGACACCCTTTTTCCTGGAGTAAATGCTCTTATTCCCTGCCTAGGGGCGGCATTAATTATTTATTCCGGCAAAGATGGCACATCACTTATTGGTCGTTTCCTGGGTCTTCGGCCCATAGTCTTTATTGGATTAATTTCCTACTCACTGTATCTCTGGCACTGGTCCATAATTGTCTTTGCCAAACATATGTTTTTTGAAAGATTCACTGTTTTTCACACACTTGCTATCCTTATCCTGTCATTTCTCATGGCTATCTTCTCATGGCACTATATTGAACGGCCATTTCGCAAAAGGACAGTATTTGCAAATCGTAACAAGCTGTTTTGTGCAGCTATCCTTGTTATGACCATAAGTGTTATCGCCGGATATACCATACACAAAAACGATGGCTTTCCAGGCAGATTTGAAAATCGCCTTGTTTCATTTACCTACAATCTCCGTCAATACAAAATCGGAAACTGTTTCCTGGGGGAACAGCAACGAATTTCTAACTGGAAGGGAGAATCTTGCTTTTTACAGACGGACAAGGAATCCAATACTCTTATATGGGGAGATTCTTTTGCTGCTCATTATGTACCAGGCATATTAGTAAATGCAGATAGCATTACCTCCAATGTCCTGCTATACAGCTTCTCCGGCTGTGCACCGGCATTTGCCTTCGACCCAGCCTATCGAACTCAGTGCAAACCCTTTGCTGCACAGATTGATCGTATCCTTGCAGAATATGATATTTCCACGGTGGTCCTGGCAGCCGGCTGGGATCTTGCGCTCAAAAACGGATTTCGCTATGAAGATCTTCGCAGCACCATCCAATATCTTCGTGATAAGGGACTGAAGGTTTTACTAATTGGACAGAGTCCACGATTTGACAGAAGCGTCCAGGATATCAGTAACAATTCTGTCGTTGTCAGAATGCCTGCATCGAAAAGTCCGATCTCCATGGACATAGAAACCATAAATTCGAATTTGCAAGAAATTGCCGGGCCGGATAGTTTTGCAGATCCGAGTCAAACGTTCTCTGAAGAACGGGTTTGTCAGTTCAAAAGCGGGGATAGCTTCTTTTTCTGGGATGACGGTCATATGACCAATTCCGGAAGCGACAGGGCCGTTCAATCTATCCTTTCTCAAATACAATTTTAAGGGTAGCTCCAGTTACAAGGTAGGCCAATCCACCTATGAAACCATTCCATACCTTCCCCCTTGCAAACAAACAACGGGTTCAATACGTTCTCACTGATATTGACGACACCCTGACTCTCGATGGGAACAACTTACCGGCGATAGCATACACGGCCTACAGCTCAGAAGTTAAGGTAATATCGTGCCCCGGTGAATAGTTACTAAATAATCAGTACTATTCGATAGTTTTTCGTAACTATTCACCGATATTGTGTTTGAGTCGGAATTGCATAACGAATACGCTGGTAGGAAACTGGGGACATGACCCAATTCGTTTTTGTCTTT
>CAZIDU010000081.1:0-20639 GCA_964538055.1 uncultured Desulfocapsa sp.
GGCCCTGGCTACATGTAAAATGGTTCCTGGAAGATACTTTTCAACACCCTTTAGTTCAAAAAAAGTTCTTTTTTACAAGGAAGGAAAAAAGGTTTCAGGATGTCGCAAGCAAGTTTGCTTTTTCTTGGGGTTCTTCCTTTGGGACGTAAGTTTTGGGATAGGGGTGTTTTGTGAAAGACTTGTCTCTTGATATCCTGCTCACGGCTAGCGACAGCTATCCAAGATTTCTTGAGAACCTTAAGCTCAAATGGAATTGGCATAATCTGAGGCATAAAAAAGCATCAGAGTGGGCAAATAGTGGAATGAGTACTTATGAAATTATGTCCAGGCTTGGCCACAGCAACATGCAAACCACAAATGAATTATCTTCAGCTCTTGGGATATACTAGATTATAAATCGTACCCAGATCGTCCCTAAGATGTCCTGTGAAACCAAAAAGGAGTTAAACAATGAATGCCTAACTCCTTGTTTTTATTGATGGTGCCCGAAGCGAGAATCGAACTCGCACAGCCAGAGGCCGAGGGATTTTAAGTCCCTTGCGTCTACCAGTTCCGCCATTCGGGCATGGAACACTTTTAACATAGAGCTGATTTGTTTGTCAATTGTCAAAAAGCTTGTTCCCATAGCATTGTCAGGTGTATAGTTTGAAAATTCAATTTTTACAGCCATACACTCCAAGTTTTCCAGGCAGGTGATGAACAAAACAAGTTATAAAGTTATCAAAGTAATAAGTGGATTTTTTGGGCTACTACTGACTGGAATTATCGGCTTTATGTATTTTGAAAGCATCAATTTTGTAGATGCGCTTTATATGACAATTATCACAGTATCAACCGTCGGCTATGGCGATATGGTTCCTGTGCATACGGCCGGAAAAATATTTACCGTATTTATGGTTCTCAGTGGTGTCGGTTATGTCATGTATATGTTTTCACATATTGTGGAAACTGTTGTTGAAGGAGGTCTTCGTGAAATCATGGGAAAGAGGCAAATGGCAAAGGAGCTTGCTCGTTTGAAAGATCATTATATTGTTTGCGGATATGGGCGTATCGGGAAGGTTATTTGTGCAACACTTGATGAACATCAAATAGCCTTTACAGTTATTGAAAGTGATCCTGATGAAAGCCAGGATATTGTAGACGCAGGATACTACGTAATAAAAGGGGATGCCTCTGAAGATGATATTCTGAACAAAGCTGGCATTGCCCAGGCGAAAGGTTTGATTGCTGTTGTCTCAACTGATGCCGATAATGTTTTTATAACCCTGACCGCCAGAGGATTAAATTCTGACATAAAGATTATGGCAAGGTCCAGCGGGGCCATCGGTTCAAAAAGAAAATTAAAACGAGCAGGTGCTGATGGTGTAATTTCTCCTTACACAATTGGTGGAAAGCGAATGGCACATTCGGTAATCAGACCCAATGTCATCGATTTTCTTGAAGCTACCATGGCGGTTGATGAGTATAATTTACAGATTGATGAGATTTCTGTTAGTGACACAGCAGACTTGTCAGGTAAAACCCTGATGGGGTCAAATATCCGCAAAAATTTTGATATTATCGTTATTGGTATAAAACGGGGGGAGGATAATATGCTCTTCAACCCGAAACCTGATACGGTGATTCTTGGCAAGGATATCTTGATAGTCCTTGGCAAGAAACAGCAAATAGCAGATCTAAAAAATACTATCTGCCTTCGATAGCCTCTTTTTTGCTATGATCGTTAATAGATAATAGAGGCATCCCGGACGATCTGTTTCATTTCCCGTACCGCCTGATCCAGCCCAACATAAACAGCACGTGTAATAATTGCATGACCGATGGAGAGTTCTTCTATGGTATCGAGTGCAGCTATTCGGGCAGTGGTCTGGTAGTCAAGACCGTGTCCAGCATTTACTCGTAACCCCATTTGATAGGCTTCCTCAGCAGCAGCTGCAATGAACTGGTATTCTTTTTCCCTATCTGTTTCAGTGGTAGCATCGCAATAGCGACCAGTGTGAAGTTCCACGTAGGTGGCACCAATTGCATGGGCTGCTTTTACCTGTTTTGCCTCGGGATCAATAAAGAGTGACACCGAAATTCCTGCCTTGTCCATCTGTTGTATCGTCTTGGCTAGTTTCTTTTTTTGTCCCGCAACATTGAGACCGCCTTCCGTCGTGAGTTCCTGGCGTTTTTCTGGAACAAGCGTCACCATATCAGGCTTAAGATTGAGGGCGATTTCAATAATCTCTTTATTGGCACCCATCTCAAGATTCATACGGGTTTTAATGGTTTCCCGAAGCAGGCGAACATCCCGATCATTGATGTGGCGCCTGTCTTCACGCAGGTGGACCACGATCCCGGCAGCTCCTGCGAGTTCGCAGATGGCAGCAGCAGCGACAGGGTCCGGTTCTGTAATACCACGAGCATTACGAACGGTTGCGACATGATCTACATTGATGGCTAAATGGGTCATTTGACTACTCCTGGAATTTTGTAATTTGGAAATTAGATCTTTTTCAAGCTCCCACATTGCAAGAGCCTCGTTTTCAGAACGCTCATGGTCATGTCCAAGAAGATGGAGCAGGCCATGGGTGATGAGCCAAGTCAGGCGATCATGCAGTGAAACCTTAAGCTTGCATGCCTCCTCCTGCGCTGTCTCGACGGAAATAATAATATCACCAAGTTCCTTCAGGGCGATGGTGTGTGAGATGTCGGAATGATCATTCTCATGGGAGAAGGGGAAGGAAAGGACATTGGTTGGGCCCTGTTTATTACGGTACTGATTGTTTAACCAACTGATTTCTTCATCATCAACAAGCAAAACGGAGACATCATGATCCGCAACATGATTTTGGAGCATAAGCCATGCTGTACGTCTTTGCAGAAGCTTTTCGTTTATACGAAAACTTGATGTGTCACAATGCAGAGTAAAGTGGGCGCCCATGGTGTTACGGTCTATTTGTTTTTTGAATGAATTTCATAGGCGCCAATAATTTTCTGAACGAGGGGGTGTCGTACCACATCCTGTTTTGAAAAGTTGCAAAATTTAATCCCTTCAATGTCGCGGAGGATATTTTTTGCATGGAGCAATCCGGATTGTTCTGAACGCGGTAGGTCAACCTGGGTAACATCACCGGTTATAACAGCTGCGGAGTCAAAACCAATTCGGGTGAGAAACATCTTCATCTGTTCCCGGGTAGTGTTTTGAGCTTCATCCAGAATGATAAAGGCGTCATTTAATGTTCTGCCACGCATAAATGCGAGTGGTGCGATCTCGATAATTCCCTGTTCTATATAATCGGTACTTTTGTCAGGGCCAAGCATATCGTTCAAGGCATCGTAGAGTGGACGAAGATAGGGATTGACCTTCTGGGCAAGATCACCTGGTAAAAAGCCGAGTTTTTCTCCTGCTTCAACTGCTGGTCTTGTCAGTATGATGGATCGAACCTGCCCTGTACTCAGTGCCGAAACAGCCATGGCAACAGCAAGATATGTTTTTCCTGTTCCAGCGGGGCCAATTCCGAAAACGATATCATTATTTCGAATGGAATCAATATAGATTTTCTGATTTTGGGTTTTAGGTGAGATAATACGGTTTTGTGCGGTAATATAGACTTTGTCTAGAAAAATTTTTGCAAGACGAGCCTTTGGGCTTGCTTCAAGGGCGCGCAGGCCAAAGGCAAAGTCAGAGGAGTAGATCTTAAAATCTTTAGTGAGAAGATCATAGAATTGTTCGAGCAGATCAGCGGTAAGTTCAACCTCATGTCCGAGGCCGGTGATATGAACACCGTTTCCCCGGACATGAATTGTAACGCCAATATTTTGTTCAACCAACTGGAGATTTTTATTCAATTCTCCATACAGGACACCAGCTTGATGGTTATCTGGAAAGATGAGGTCTTTGCTGGTCTGTTTGTCTGCCATTTTTTAGTTGGCCTTCTGGGCAAGTTCCTCGTCGATCAGTTTCTGTAGCTGTACGATTGCTGCCGGCTCTTCTTTACGTTTGAATTTTATCCCATTGACAAATATTGTAGGAGTCCCGGTTACACCAAGTTTCTGGGCATCCTGCAAGTCTTTGTTAACCTTTTGTGTAGTTGCTGCAGACGCCATATCCTTTTTAAATTTGTCTATATCCAGTTTAAGTTTGTTGGCGATTCCGATAATTGCACCTGGATCAAGTTTTGGGGAATTGTCGAAAAGCTCATCGTGAAATTCCCAAAATTTCCCCTGTTCTCCTGCTGCCAATGCTGCTAGGGCTGCAGGTTTTGCGAATCTATGCATCTTGAGAGGCATGTTTTTCAAAACAATCTTTACTGTGTCTGGGTTATGCTCGAGCACCTGCTCGAGTAACGGCACTATCTGGCCGCAATAAGGTCACTCAAAATCTGTAAAAACGGCAATGGTTACGGGGGCGTTCTCCTTGCCAAGATAGGGTGATCCAGTGGTATCAACATTGACCACAAAATCCACTGAAAGATCGGTGAAGCTGTTATCCTTTTGATTAATAAGGAAGAGCTTCGCACCACGAGGGGCGATGTCAATAGCAGAAACACCGTTTTTTACATTAATTTTACCAAGAAGCTTACCTTCGGCAGCATAAACCAAAACCTGGTTCTGGTTGGTGAGTATGAAAACTTTTCGACCATCGAGTGAATACACTATGTCGAGTGGTTTGTCAGGGAGTTTCCATGTGTTTTCAACCTCTAACAGGACTTTGGAGGGTCCTGGAGTCGCGACAGCAGCAAATACTGAAGAGGTTGAAAAGGAAAACATGAGCATGGCACAGGCTGCAATACACTGTTTGTATGTCATTAGTTCCTCAATTATGTTGAAGGTGAAAGTCAATGCCAGTAACCAGCATCTATATTGAAAATCAGAAGAATGCTGTCTGACGCAGAGTTAAAATGGAAAAAACAAATTTCCAGTGCGAAAAAAGATAATAGTCTCTGTTAGTTTGTTTGGCAAGCATCAGATATTGGAATTTTTGAGTCTTTAATGAAAAAAATGCTAAGAAAATAGAATTTTTTGCTTTATAATAATTATCGGTCTTGACTGCAGGGTAGATGTGAATTAATTACTAAAAGATTGTCAATTTCTTCTTTCATTGTTATTAGACCATTCATATTGAAATGCGAGGGTGGCGGAATTGGTAGACGCACTGGTCTTAGGAACCAGCGCCTTTGGCATGGGGGTTCGAGTCCCCCCTCTCGCACCATTTAGAATTGAATGGGACCTTTACACAAAAACATTACTAAACACATAAAAAGTGTTCTGACTGAAAAACTTTCGTCAGGCTAAAAATTATAAGGACGGACAGAATGGATGTAGTTGTAGAAGATGTCAGCGCGCTTACAAAAAAAATTACCATTACCTTACCAAAAGAAGTGGTACAGAAAAAGCTCGAAAAAGCATACGGAAAATTGCAACGTGAAACCAAGATAAAGGGTTTCCGTCGAGGTAAGGTTCCTCGTACTGTTATTATAAAACATTATCAGGGACAGGTGCAGGGAGAAATTGCCGAGAAGCTTGTTCAGGATAGTTATTTTGACGCCATCGAGCAGGAAAAAGTAGATCCTGTTGTTCATCCTGATATCTCCGAGCCAGTTTTTAATGAAGACGGAACATTTACTTTCGTAGCAAATATTGATATCAGACCGGAATTTGAGCTTGGTGACTATAAAGGTATCGAGGTAGAAAAAGTATCTGGTGAAGTTAGTGATGCCGCCGTTGAGATAGAAATTGAAGAACTTCGTCGAGATATGGCTCCGCTTAGATCCGTTGAAGACCGAGCCATCGAAGCTGGTGATGTTATTGTTGTTGATTTCGAAGGGTTCAACAATGGCAAGGCCATGAAAGAGGTCAAAAACGAAAATTACTCCGTTGATGTTGGAGCAGGAAAATTAAGCCCGGAATTTGAAGAAAAACTTGTTGGTATGAAAAAGAGCGAAGAGGCCAGCCATGAGGTTGACTTTCCTGCAGAATATGTGAATCCTGTTTTGGCTGGTAAAAAAGTCGAGTTTCGCGTTAATGTTAAAGATATCAAAGAACGCGTGCTTCCAGAATTAAATGATGAATTTGCCAAGGATGTAGATGAGAAATTCACAAGCCTGGTCGATTTACAGACTGATATTCGTGGAACTCTTCAAGTAGAAAAAGATAAGCGTGCAGAAGGCGACACTACCGATCGAGTGATGTTGAAATTACTCGAAGGCCACGCGTTTGATGTTCCTGAGCGACTGGTTCGTTTTGAAGTTGAAGAGATGATAAAAAATACCGAAAAAACTCTTGAGCAGCAGGGCATGAATCTTGAGTCCGCAGGTATTAACCGTGATGAACTTGCCGATCAGAGTAAGGAAACAGCTGAAAAACGAGTTCGGGGTGATTTTATACTGAAGAAAATTGCAGAGACTGAAGATATCAAAGTAAATGATGAAGACCTCAATCGAGCTTTTCAGCGTATTGGTGATCAATACAATATGACATTAGCTAAGGTTAAGGAATTCTTTCAGAGTCGTGACGATTTGCTCCCCTTCATGAATGAGATTCTTAATGAAAAGATTCTTACCTTTCTACGTGAAAATGCAAAATTTGTTGATGCATTACCTGTGGCCAAGGAAGAAGCTACCGAAGAAGTCAAGGAAGAGAGTGCTGACTGATAGCTCAGCAGAACAAACTGCTTGCTACATGTATTAACTTATGCGACTGCATTTGCCTCTAAGGCTTTTGCAGTCGTCTTTATTTGAAGGAGAGTAGTATGAATCTAGTACCAATGGTTGTTGAGCAGAGTCCTCGTGGAGAGCGTTCCTTTGATATTTATTCAAGACTGCTGAGGGAACGAATTATTTTTCTTGGTACGTCGGTTGGAGATGATGTGACCAGTTCCATTGTTGCCCAACTTCTTTTTCTTGAAGCTGAAGATCCTGATAAAGATATTACATTCTATATCAACTCACCAGGTGGATCTGTTACCGCCGGGCTTGCAATCTACGACACCATGCAATATGTCAAATGTGATATCGCAACACTTTGTATGGGGCAGGCAGCATCCATGGGGGCATTGCTCCTGGCCGCCGGTACTAAAGGAAAGCGTTATGCACTGCCAAATTCCAGAATTATGATTCATCAGCCAATGGGTGGGTATCAGGGGCAGGCAAGCGAAATTGATATACATGCACAGGAAATCCTGCGTATGCGTGATGATTTGAATAAAATTTTAGCACATCATACCGGGCACACCGTTAAGAAGCTTCAGAAAGATACGGATCGTGATAATTTCATGAGTCCCACGGAAGCTCTAAAATATGGTTTAATTGACGAAGTACTTAGCAAACGAAAGGATCCAGTCGAGGAAGAGTAATATGGATGACATTGAAAATAAAGAACCTAATTGTAACTGTTCATTCTGTGGAAAAGATCAGGGTGAAGTTGCAAAACTTATTGCCGGTCCCGATGTTTTTATCTGTGATGAGTGTATAGATTTATGCAATGAGATTGTAAAAGATGAGGAGGCGGCAGAAGTTTCAGATAATGAAAATGCACTGAAAGGCTCGCTTAAGCCCATGGAAATCAAAGATCATCTTGATGATTATGTGATAGGGCAGGACTTTGCTAAAAAAGTTCTCTCTGTTGCTGTGCATAACCACTACAAAAGGATAGATGCACCTGTTTCCGATGATGTTGTTGAATTGCAGAAATCCAATATTATCTTGATTGGCCCCACCGGTAGTGGCAAGACACTGGTGGCCCAAACCCTGGCCCGTATATTGAACGTTCCCTTCTGCATAGCGGATGCAACGACTCTTACAGAGGCTGGTTATGTTGGAGATGATGTTGAAAATATTCTCGTTAATCTTCTTCAAGCTGCCGATTATGATATCCAACGCGCCGAACGTGGTATTATTTATATAGATGAGATTGATAAGATTGCCAGAAAATCAGACAGTGCATCTCTTACCCGCGATGTGTCCGGAGAAGGCGTTCAGCAAGCCCTGCTGAAAATTATTGAAGGTACTGTGGCATCGATTCCACCTAAAGGCGGACGCAAACACCCACAGCAGGAATTAGTGAAGATTGATACCACCAATATCCTTTTTGTCTGTGGTGGGGCCTTTGTAGGCCTTGATTCCGTGGTAAAGAGAAGAAGTGGCAAAAAATCAATAGGCTTTGGCGCCAAGGTTACCAGTGACGATACTCAAAAAATTGGAGAAATTCTTGCGACGGTACAGCCTGAAGATCTATTGAAGTTTGGGCTTATTCCAGAGCTTGTAGGTCGCTTACCTGTTATTGCGACCATGCAGGAGCTTGAGGAAGAGGATCTTATCCGTATCTTAAAAGAACCGAAAAATGCCCTCACCAAACAGTATCAACGTCTCTTTGAGTTTGAAGGTGTTCGCCTTCGTTTTACCGAAGGGGCTCTTTCTGCCATCGCTAAAAAAGCGTTAAAACGTAAGTCCGGTGCTCGTGGATTGCGATCTGTGCTGGAAGAGGCAATGCTTGATGTAATGTACGAGTTACCATCGAAGGAAAACGTTCAGGAGTGTGTTATCAGTGAACAGGTTGTCAACGATGGCGATTATCCGGTGATATTGTATTCGAATCCTTCTGAGGAAAAACGCCTTGAAAGTACCGGTTGAGTACTTACCTTGTAGGGAGTTAGGGTAATATCGTGCCCCGCTGAATGGTTACGTTTGCAAAAGAGTGTCAAGAGCGTCGAAGCCAGCCAATGCTGGCGATTTTTTTAACATATTGCGAGAAATGTCCATAATGGAAACCAGCCTATATCCTCTCATGTCACTTCGTGACATTGTAATCTTCCCACACATGATCGCCCCTTTGGTTGTCGGGAGAAGTAAATCGATCCATGCCCTCGAAGATGCCATGGAAAAACGTACCGAAATTCTCCTGGTTGCACAGGAGGATTCAACGGTCGATGATCCTGAAGAGGGCGAGATTTACCGGGTAGGGACTCTTGCTGTTGTCATGCAACTTCTTCGTTTACCCGATGGAACTATTAAGGCATTGGTTGAAGGAAAGAGAAGGGCAGAGATAGTTTCTTTTGTTCCCCATGATAAATTTATGCAAGCCGAGGTATGTTTCCGTGAAGATGCAGATGTTGATGAACAGGAAACTGAAGTTTTTAAGCGCAGGTTGGAGCAGCAATTTGAAAAATATGCTGATATTAACCGCAAAATTCCACGTGAAGTATTAAAATCTGTTCAAAAAATTGAAAGCAGTGGCAAGTTAGTTGATGTTATCAGTGCTCATCTCCCTCTGAAATCAAAAGAAAAACAGACCATTCTTGAAATTGATTCCATCCCAAAGCGTATAGAAAAAGTTCTGGAATGTATTAGCCGTGAAATTGAACTAGCAGCACTTGAAAAAGATATCAATGCCAGAGTGAAAAAACGTATGGGGAAGACCCAACGCAACTATTTCCTTGGCGAAAAAGTAAAAGTAATCCAGAATGAAATCGGCCAAAATGAAGAAGGGGTCGATGATATTGGAGAGCTTGAGCAAGCTCTGGAGAAGAAAAAACTTCCCCAGCTTGTTCGTGACAAGGCGGTTAAAGAGTTAAAGAAACTTCGTAACATGCCACCAATGTCCGCTGAAACAACTGTTGTCAGAAACTATGTTGATTGCATTCTTACCCTTCCCTGGAGTAAAAAAACTCGAGCAAGACTTGATATTGATAAGGCTGAAAATATTCTTAATGAAGATCATTATGGACTCGAAAAGCCCAAGGAGAGAATCCTCGAATATCTTGCTGTTCAGTCTCAGGTGAAAAAACTTCAGGGACCGATTATTTGTCTCGTTGGACCTCCTGGTGTCGGAAAGACTTCCATAACAAAATCGATTGCCCGAGCCATGGGACGAAAGTTCACCCGTATTTCACTGGGTGGCGTGCGTGATGAGGCCGAGATAAGAGGGCATCGACGGACGTATGTTGGGGCAATGCCAGGAAAAATCATTCAGGCAATGCAGAAAGTTGGTGTTGCTAATCCCGTTTTCTGTCTCGACGAAGTAGATAAGATGAGCACCGATT
Organism: uncultured Desulfocapsa sp.; assembly: GCA_964538055.1. GTDB lineage: Bacteria > Desulfobacterota > Desulfobulbia > Desulfobulbales > Desulfocapsaceae > Desulfocapsa. The sequence continues at coordinate 10,025 of CAZIDU010000081.1, forward strand.
TTCGTGGTGACCCTTCTTCTGCCCTTCTTGAAGTACTCGATCCTGAGCAGAATAATGCCTTTAATGATCACTATCTTGATTTGGATTATGATCTTTCCGAGATCTTTTTTATTACCACTGCCAACACCCTTGAAGGGATCCCCCTGCCACTTCAGGACAGGATGGAAATCATCAGATTAAACGGATATACAGAAGAAGAGAAACAGAATATAGCAGAGGGGTATCTTATTCCTAAGCAGTTAAGACTCAACGGATTTAAGCTTGATGATATCACGATGACAACCGGGGGCACGCTTGAAATTATCAGGCGCTATACCAGGGAAGCAGGGGTTAGAAATTTCGAACGAACCATAGCTTCTGTTTTTCGGAAAATCGCCAGGGATCGCCTTAAAAATAAAGAAAAAACCAAGAAGTACAAGGTTACTGCAAAGGGCGTGAATAAATATCTCGGTACCCAGAAGTTCCATTTTGGCCTTGCTGAGGAGCGTAATGAAGTAGGGCTTGTTACCGGCCTTGCCTGGACATCAGTCGGCGGAGAATTACTGCAAATAGAGGCAACACTGATGCCAGGAACCGGTAAGATGCAGGTTACCGGAAAACTTGGTGAGGTTATGCAGGAATCGGCTCAGGCTGCTCTTAGTTATGTACGTTCACGGGCAATGCGACTTGGTCTGGCTCCTGATTTTTATCAAAAACTTGATATCCATGTCCATGTTCCAGAAGGTGCCGTTCCCAAGGATGGGCCATCTGCCGGTGTTACCATGGCCACAGCACTGGTCTCTGCTATTTTAAAGATTCCCGTTGACCATGAAGTGGCAATGACAGGTGAAATCACTTTGCGGGGAAGGGTACTTCCAATTGGCGGACTCACTGAAAAGCTATTGGCTGCAAAACGAGGAAATATTAAAACTGTTCTGATCCCAAAAGAAAATGAACGGAATCTTTCAGACGTTCCAGTGAATATTCGCAAGAGTCTAGTGATCCATTGTCTGGATAATGTTGACCAAGTATTGGAAAAATCGCTTGTATTGAAGGAAGGTGAGACACTGTTTAAAGATGTGTCACATTCCTCTGTTTATGGAGACTTTACAGTGTCTTCACATAATAGTCCTCATTGATCTTTTTTGCTTGACGCTTAGGGGCCTTATTGGTAAATAGATGTTCACGATGATTGAGGGGGCGGTTAGCTCAGCTGGGAGAGCATCGGCCTTACAAGCCGAGGGTCACAGGTTCGATCCCTGTACCGCCCACCATTCAATTTTTGTAAGTTTTTCTAACTTGGAGCGGTAGTTCAGCTGGTTAGAATACCGGCCTGTCACGCCGGGGGTCGCGGGTTCGAACCCCGTCCGCTCCGCCATACATATAAAGGGTTTCAACCGATTAGGTTGAAACCCTTTTTTTGTTTGGTGAATCATTTCTGGTTACATACAGTGCAACCCAGCTTATCTATCATATCCTTCATTGTCACCATACTGTCCAGACTCTATCAAAGCCATTATTAATCAAAAATTCCATTGCACTGCCCAATTGGGTATTCTTTATTTAACAGGCCATTTATAGTTGTCCCTTATTGGAAATTATACGATGCTTTGTAAATATGAATTTTTACACATTCTAATACAGGAGGGATGCTCGTAGAACTGCTATCTATTGAGGAACAGTATGGTGTCTCCTCACGTCTGGTCTACGAACGCACGCTTTGTCTGATGGGGCAGGGTAAACTTCGTGAGGCACGTACAAGTGTGAAAAGATTTCTATCGGGATCTCGTCTAAGGGAAGAAGATGCCTCTTATTATATATATTGCGAACAATTGCTATCCAATGAGCACTCTCCCTTAAAACTGGAAAAAATTGTTCAGAAAGATCGAGTATAGCTTCGTGTTACATGAACGCCACTATGAAACGGCGCAATGTTTACCCGGAAACTGGGGACACGATTCCAATTCAAAAGACAAAAACGAATGGATCATGTCCCGAATTTCCTTTTGCAATGATTATGGGCATGTTTCAGCATCTAAGATGCTAAAAATATACCAGTAAAGTCCTTAGGAAAATATCAAACTGCAAAATAATGGGCCTGCGGATGGTGAACCACCATGGCAGAAACACTTAGCTCAGGCACCATTTCCATGGAAGAGCTGAGCACTACTCCAATGTCTTTTGCCTGAAGAAGTTCAAACAGTGGTTGCTGCAAATCAAGATTCGGACAGGCAGAGTAACCAAAGCTATAGCGTTGTCCTGTGTCTTCTATTGCAAGTTCCCGACGCATGATATTATGAGTGTGTTGGGCGAGGGCTTCTGCTGCTTCTACGCCGTAACCGTGAAGGAGCAGGTATTCATGGTATTTATTCTGGCCGTAAAGATCCTGGCAAATTTCAGCAATCTTTTCGCCAAGTGTTACAACAAAAAAACCGATCAGATCATTCCCCTGTTCTTCGGTCCTGAAAAAGTCGACCAGACTCTGGTTGGGCTCACGAGTCTGCCTTGGGAGTGCGAAGGTAAATTCCTTATCTTCATGCGTTACAATCAGGCTCTCTGCATCACGTCTACAGGGAAACCAGCCATAGCGAATTTTAGGTTCCAGTAAGGCTTCGGAGATAACGCGATTGTGAATTGCATTGAATTCGGGAAGAACGGTGTTGTCGAGTAATTCCTGGTATCCAGTCTCATCGAGTTTTCCGCGTTTGTAGCCCCAGCGTCCCCGGAAAAGAATTTGTTGATTCAAAAGAGGGAGGAAGTCAGTAGTATCAGCAACGATGGTTTTTAAACCCACAAATGGTGCTTGCGGAAGATTTTTAAGTGTTTGAACAGGAGATTTTTTCTTGGTTTTAGCCTTGGATTTGTTCGGTTTTGTCTCTTCCCAACTACTCGACTCTAAAATACCTTTTTCAAAATCCTGAATGGCCTTTAAACCAGAAAAAGCATCACGGCAGTAAATAACCGGAGCATCGTACAGTGGCGCACAATCCCAGGCAACAAATTTGCGTGTTAAAGCAGCTCCACCCAACAGGATAGGTTGCTTGAGCCCAGCGGCCTTGTATTTCGCCATACTTTCCTGCATAATCATGGCGGACTTTACGAGGAGTCCACTGAGGCAGATGATGTCTATTTCAGGATTGTTTTTGACGGTATCAATAATGGTCTCAGCACTCACTTTTATTCCAATATCAATAACTTTGTAGCCGTTATTGCTGAGAATGATATTCACCAGATTTTTTCCAATATCATGGACATCTCCCTGAACGGTGGCAAGCAGGATACAGGGCGCATCGGATTTATCATTTTTATCCATGAAAGGTTCAAGAATATCAACTGATTTCCGCATTACCTCGGCGGACTGAAGTACAAAGGGCAGGAGCATTTCACCTGATCCAAAAAGAACACCCACTTCACGCATGGCAGCAACCAGATGCTGGTTGACAATTTCAAGTGCTGAGTAGCGATCAAGAAGCATGCGGAGAATATCAGGTAAATCCTGCTGATTACCAAGCATGATACGTTCCCTGATCATCTCTTCAGGTGAGGCATCTTTCTTTTCCTCGGTATCATCTGCAATATCATGGTTTTCAAAATAGTTGATATAGGCCATGAGTGGCTGATCATTGGTCTCGGTGCAATCATAGAGAAGATCCAGTGCCAATGTCACGGCGTCCTTTTCAATAGATTCGAGACTAATGCAGTTTGTCGGGTCAATAATGACAGCATCAAGACCAGCTTCCACGGCTTCATGGAGAAATACAGCGTTTAGTACCTTTCTGGCGGGAACCGGCAGACCAAAAGAGATATTGGACAGTCCAAGGATGGTATGACACCCAGGAAGCTCGCTTTTAATACGCTTTATAGCATCAAGGACCTGAACGGCAGCATCTCTTAGTTTCTCATCGCCGGAACCTACTGTAAAGGTCAGTGGATCAAAGAAAAGAGAATCGGCACTGATTCCATGCTTTTCCGTGACGAGCTTATAGATACGTTCTGCAATCTTAAACTTTGCTTCGCAATCCATGGCCATGCCGTCTTCATCAATAGTGAGAGCTGTGACACAGGCGCCATATTTTTTAACGGAGGTACATACGGTATCGAGGTTCTTGCCACCGTCCTCAAGATTTATTGAGTTAACGATTGCTCTACCCGGATATGCGGCAAGACCCTTTTCGATAACGGCAGGGGAGGTGGAATCTATCATGAGTGGTGCTTTGAGTGTTTTACCGTACATCTGGACAAGTGTAACAAGATCTTTTTCCTCATCCCGTCCTGCCCATGCTGCACTGAGATCGACGACATGCGCTCCAAGTCGTTCCTGGTCGATTCCTATCTGAAGACAGCCCTCATAGTCATCAGCAATAAGGAGTTCGCGAAATTTTTTGGATCCCGTTGGATTAGAACGCTCACCAATAATCAGGGGCCTGGGTTGCTGTTGAATATCAACGGCTTGATAGAGGCTGGAAATCTGGTTGAGCTTTGTATTGTTGACCTGTTTTTTCATTTCAACACCTCACTACGATCAGCAGGAACGGCACCATGGAGGGCATTCACTAAAGCTCTGGTATGATCAGGGGATGTTCCGCAACAGCCTCCAACAATGGAAACACCTTTTTTTGTTATAAAATCGTACATATGCTTTCCGTACTCTTCGGGGGTTAACGGATAGTGGGTTTTTCCATTAACAACTTCAGGCATACCCTGGTTTGGTATACAGGAGACTCGTGCCTTCCAGTTTCTGCACAGATAATCGATATGAGGCTCCATATCAGTGGGGCCTGTTGCACAGTTTAAACCGAGAGAAAAGACAGGGAAGGGAGCAATGGTTGCGCAGACTGAACCGATGTCTGTACCTACGAGCATTGTCCCCTGTTGTTCAAAGGTGACAGAGGCTAGGACAGGGAGGTCAACACCTGTTTTTTCAAGAAGATCAAAACAGGCTATAAGTGAAGTTTTTATCTGCAGGAGATCCTGGCAGGTTTCAACGATCAGGGCATCAACTCCGGAGTCAAGCAGGGTGTGCACCTGTTCAGTGACTGTTGCTGCAAGATCCTTGGGTGATATATGGCCAAGGATCGGGAGCTTGGTAGTCGGCCCAACAGACCCGATAATATAACGGGGGTGCTCTGGGGTGGAGAATTCTGCAATGGCTTTTTTTGCATTGGCTACGGCTGCCCGGTTGAGCTCCTGGACTCGATTTTCAAGACCATATTCAGAAAGTACAACGGAGGAAGACCCAAAGGTATTGGTTTCAATAACCATGGCTCCGGCTTCAAGGAATTTTCTATGAAGTTCAACAATGGTGTCAGGATCGGAAATGTTTAAGTATTCATTGCAGCCGTCAAGTCCATCCCAGGCGTCTGAATTGATTTCCATTGTCTGGAGTGTTGTCCCACATGCACCATCAAATATTAAAAGTGGTTCTTCTGAAAAAGTCATAATTGGTATCTTTAGGTTAGTTTTTTAACTTTTAAGCGATCTGATGTATAGATCTTCAATGAATAATCAGGTCGTCAAGGGATGTAGCTTTCTCATTGGAAAAGTATATAATATCGAGATTTTTTTCACGTCACAGCCTGCTTAGTAAAGAAGGACGGTGTGTCGTATTCCTTATTGCCATAAACATAATCGAAAAAAGATGAAATACGAGTCCTTTCTATGGTATAAGGAAAGGTTGTTAACTGGAAAATTTTTGCCGACATTTCAACGTATTTATTTTGGTTTGTTAAAAAAACACTACTACAATTCTACATTTTCTTCCAAGACCGTAGCCAGAGATTTTCTTTTGTGGCTGGTTTGCCTGGTTGTCGTAATCGTTGCAGTGGCCGAGGCCGGATATTATTTATATTCGAATGGATTGAAGGAGGAAATGGTTCAAAAACGCGCTGATACCCTGATTGGGGAACTCTCCTCATTGCTTACGGTTCCATTATACAATATTGATAATGAAAGTGTGAATCAAATCTGTCGAACATGCTCCCAAATGCCTGATCTCGATGGAATCCGTGTCAAAGATGAGCAAGGGGTTCTCCTATGTGATTCCATAGATGAGGCTTCTGGTGATTTCCTTCGTATGGCTGATATTAAACGAGATGGCTTGTATCTCGGTCATGTAACACTTGTATTGTCCGGTGACTACCACAACCAGCAGAGAAAGCAAACACTGATAGCCATACTTTTTGTTGGCGTTTTATTGATCGCGGCGATGGTTGTCGCGATCAATATAGTCATGCATTATATTTTAATTAAACCGTTGCAGCAATTTAATCAGGGCTTGTCTGACATCGCTGAGGGAAACTATACGACCAGGCTTCAGTCTGTAAAACATACCGACCTTAACTCATCTGTTGATGCGGTTAATTCCATGGCCGGAAAGATAGAAAAAGTGGTACTGGAGCTGAGTATAACCCGGGATTTTCTCCAGAACGTACTTAACTCCATGCCGTCAATGATGATAGGAATTGATCGAGAGGGGTATATTACCAATCTGAACCATGCTGCATTAAGACAATCTGAAATAGAGTATACGCAATGTATCGGGAAAAACGTTGCCGAGGTTTTTCCAGTTCTTGCTGAAAAAGTTACCGGAAAGATCCTTGAAACTATTGTCAACTCAAAACCAATTACAATAGTTGAAGAGAAATGTACCATCCTTGGTAAGAAAAAATGTGCTGAGATAACAGTATTTCCATTGAAGGATTCGAGTTCCGATGGTGCTGTAATTCGTGTCGATGATATTACGTCAAGAAATCGTCTTCAGGAAGTTATGGTTCAGACTGAGAAAATGTTATCCGTTGGAGGGCTTGGTGCAGGCATGGCCCATGAAATAAATAACCCTCTGGGTGGGATTTTACAGGCTGCACAGAATATTGAGCGAAGATTGTCGCCCGATCTTGATAAAAACCTGAAGGTTGCTTCTGAATATGGAATTGAATTTTCATCCATGGAGAAGTACTTAAACGATCGACAGATTTTCACAATGCTCACAGGAATACGTCAAGCAGGGCAGCGGGCAGCTCACATTGTTCAGAATATGCTGCAATTTTCACGGCGAAGTGACTCCTCCATTGAGAAATGTGTTCTCGCAGAAATCCTTGATCGTGTTCTTGAACTTGCAAATAATGATTACGACCTGAAGCGAAAATATGACTTTCGATATTTCAGGATTATTCGAAATTATCGCCCTGACATAGAGGTTGTTTGCAGTAAAACCGAAATTGAGCAGGTGTTTCTGAATCTGTTTAAAAATGCAGCACAATCCTATGGGCCAATTGACAATGACTCTGGGAATAATCCTGAAATTACTATTAATGCCTATCAGGATGATGATTTTGTGACTATCGAAGTTGTTGATAATGGAAAAGGCATGGATGATGATGTTCAGAAGCGAATTTTTGAGCCTTTTTATACGACTAAGGCCGTGGGAGAGGGCACTGGTTTAGGGCTTGCGGTATCATTTTTTATCGTTGTGGAGCAGCATAAGGGGGAGTTGTTGGTTGAATCCGAACCGGGGCAGGGCACAATGTTCACCGTGAGACTTCCCAAAAAATAATAGTACACGACAGACATCGGGCCCTTGTGGTTCCGGTGTGTTTTCCCTGTTTAACAGCCAACGATAAGTTTCTTTTCGATTTTTACAGCCGTTGGTGTGCCAGTGCCAGCGGGATGCCAGATCTTAACCTTGTTCCCTTTTTCAATCTCTTTTGGAGAAGCATAGCCAACCAGAGCAGTGTTCCAATCAAGGAGAATGGTAATCTTTTCACCATTTTTCAGTTGCAGGAGGATGCTCTGTTTTTCCGGATTGTATTGCTTAACCTTTCCCTCAATTAGCTGAATTTCTGTACTTTCACTGATGCCAGTATTGTCACTCCCTGCCGCAATTACGTTACCAGGAACGAAAAATATCAGAAATGCAAAAAACATAAAAGATACTGCCATGTTTTTGCTGTTACAGTTTTTCATACCTATTCTCCTGTGATAAACATTTTTTGAAGATTGCCTCCCTGGTGACAACAAATACACCTTAAAACAATCAGTATAGGAACAGTATATGACCGACTACCACAATGTGCTAGTGGTTTTTTTGGATGTAAAAGATATATTTTATCTTTATTCTTGAAATTCTGTGTCGAGCAGGGTGGCTACTTTTGCTCCGCATCGCTTTGAATTGCAGGAACCTCCACCGATTCCGGTGATTTTTGCTATTTCTTCAAAGGTTGTTGCTCCATCTTCAATAGCTTTTAACAAAACGTGTAGTTTGATCCCTTTGCATATGCATCCCGGCTTCATTCGCGCCAGTAATTCTTCTTCGGTTATCATAATAGCTCAACTTTCTGAGTTGTAGTAATGTGTTGATATTTAAAAAAATAGACTTGCCATTAAATGCGTCAGGCTGAAGACTTAAGATAAAGAAAGAAAGTAATTATTCACCATGCTATTGAACGGCACAATATTTATCCGGAATCGGGGGACACGATCCCAATTCAAAAGACAAAGACGAATTGGGTCATGTCCCCAGTTTCCTACCAGCATATTCGTTATGCAATTCCGACTCAAACTCAATTTCGGTGAATAGTTACGAAAGAAAAAGCATTGTCAATCCTTCAGCCTAACGGCCAGTAGTGAAGCTTACTTTGTTGTACAAATGTTGTCTTCTCAAGATGTTATAGCAATTCAGAAACTTGAGTAATAATGTCTAGTTATTCTGTCCATTGAAGTGTGTATGGATTGCTGCAGCGGTATCTCTTCCTATGCCCTTAACTTGAGAGAGTTCTTCGAGTGATGCCTCACGAATTCTTTTTACGCTCCCCAGTTCTTTGAGTAATTTGTTTTTACGATCAGGTCCAACACCTGGAATACTATCAAGAGTGGATGCTATGGATGCCTTTCCTCTTAACCTTCTATGGAATGTGATTCCAAAACGATGTGATTCGTCGCGGATACGCATGATGTAGAGAAGTACAGGATTATGTTTTTTCAGGAGAATTGGATTTTTTCTTCCAGGCTTGTAGAGTTTTTCTCCCTCCGTATTCTTTTCCTTGGCAATACCTATCCAGTCAAGATCGTCTCGTATGCCGAGTTCATCGGCAACTCGCAGGGCAATTCCAAGTTGTCCCCGTCCACCATCTACGATAAAAAGATCAGGGAGACTGTTTTCCTCAATGCCACGTTTGAAACGTCTCTGGAGAACTTCTTCCATCATCGCGTAATCGTCCGGACCATGGACAGTCTTTATTTTATAGTGTCTGAAATTGCTTTTAGCGGCCTCTCCATTTGTATAACAGACCAGTGAGCCTACGGCCTGCTTGCCGCTTGTGTTTGAAATATCCAGGCATTCTATATGGTTTGGTATATGGTCGAGGTGTAAAAGTTTTTCCATTGCAGCAGAAAGGCTTTGCCAGGATCGTTCTTTCTTTTCCTTTTCGTCAAAGATATGGGCGGCATTAGCATTGGCCATTGCTATCAGTCGTACCCGATCACCGCGCTGAGGGACAGTGAGGTCAACATTGCTGCCGAGGAGTTCTGAAAATCGCTCTGCAAGTATTTCCGAATCCTCGGTTATAAATGGGAGGAGGATTTCCTTTGCGGGTATAGCCTTGCCATCGTAAAACTGGTTCAGAGCCTGGGACAGTATGATAGCGTCACTTTCCATGGGATCACTGAGAAAGAATGTACGGCTGCCACTAATCAAACCTTCGCGTACAAAGAGAATGGCAATGGCTATGGATGTGCCCTGGCGACAGTATCCAAAGACGTCCTGATTTCTCAAATAGGCGGATGCTACAACCTGTTTTTCAAGGGTTCTTGAAAGGGCCGTAATTTGATCACGAAGTTCTGCGGCATGTTCAAAGAGAAGCTTATCTGACGCCTGTATCATATCATGATGAAGGTTGCCAAGCAGGCTTTTATTTTTACCCTCAAGCACCATTATTACCTTTTCAACCTGATCCTGATATTCTTTTTTGTCGGCAAGATTCACGCAGGGGCCGAGGCATTTACCCATTTGCAGGTTCAAACAGGGACGTTTCCGCATGCGAACACTATTGCCTTTGCATTTTCTTAGGGGGAACATGTTCGCAAGCAATCGCAGAGTTGCCCACATGGAAGAACTTGAAGAATAAGGGCCAAAGTATTTTGCTCCGTCCTTTTTGCGTCTGCGTGTCATATGGACTCGAGGCCAGGTGTCCTGTACCGTGACTTTAATGAGCGGATAGTTTTTGTCATCACGAAGGATGATATTATATTTTGGCTTGTGTTTCTTGATTAGTGATGCTTCTAAAATTAAGGCTTCTTTTTCAGTAGAAGTAAGGAGGGTGTCAACTGTATTTACCTTCGACAGCATCACCGTGGTTTTGTTATGATCTGTTCCTGAAAAACGGGTGTAGGAAGTGAGTCTGTTTTTAAGATTTTTTGCCTTTCCAACGTAAAGTACTCGCGATTGTTTATCGAGCATACGATAAACGCCAGGCGTTTTGGGTACGGATTTTAGAAAGTCTATTGGAAACATGAGTGCATGCCATGCAGTTATGAATATGAATGATTGCTTTAACGAAACAGTACATTAATTATTATGGTCTTCTATTACAAGGACAGGGACACAGCTTTACAAAAAACTCCAATGTGAGTATAAGAATCT
>CAZIDU010000082.1:0-20381 GCA_964538055.1 uncultured Desulfocapsa sp.
CAATTATAACACGTCACGTTACATATACGAAGTATTATGTTTTACATTGTACTAGTGATTTGCGGTATACGGTATACGGTTTTTTTTCCGCACACCTCAAACCGAAAACCTCAGACCGTTTTTTTTCAACCCTGCGGCTTAACCAGTGAAAGCCCTGGAATCAGCGTCTGGGTGGATATAATCCCTTTTATGCAGCGTAGTGACGAGTGGGTGAACTGAGAAATAACCTCGGCGTCGGAGGCAAGAAGATCTCGAGTCAGGGTTGCTTTTACTACCAGATCAATTGAGCCATGAACGGAGTGCAACTCCACCACTTCCGGGAGCGCAAAAAGCTTGTCGAGGATGCGCTGTTCCTGAGTTCCATCGACGTTAATGAGTATGAAAATTGTGATATCCCGCTTCATTTCCGGGTAGCCTCCGTCTGTGGTTCTGGCCATTTTTCTTCGAAAAGCCTCCATATCACGGGGAATGAGCTTATCCACTCCTATACCATACTGTCTTCTTGATTCTTTCTGCCACTGATGAGTGGATATGTAGAGGTAGAGATCGTCCATGGTTCTGTCTGGAAATGAACGTAGTAATCCACTGTTTTTTATGAGCGTCTTAAGAGGGAGATAGATGGAGCGGTACCAGTCTGATCCTGCCTCTTTCAGGTCTACTTTTTTCTGGCTTTCTTCGGCAAGAAAGCTCTGGTGCATTGTGACCTGCTCAAGCAGGTATTCACTTTGGCCGGGTTCGGTGAAATCTACAACCTTTGGAATGCCCACCTTGTCCCTAAGCTCAATTTTTTCAAGATACAACCTGTTCTCAACACTCTCATTGGAGGGGAGAAGCTCCAGTATTTTTGCCTGAATATGGCTCTGCCCCAGTTCTCTCGCAGCAGTAACCCGATGGTGTCCGTCGACGATATAGAAGTTGTCTTTGATTTGATAGAGGGAAACTGGAGGGATGGAGCGTCCCTCCTGCATGGCCAGGATTAAGGAGCCTAGGCGCTCTTCGGATCCCGCCCCTTTGAGACGAAACTGCTGGTCAAAATCGGTATAACGGCCGACGGATCCCTTTATTTTATCAAGTGGAACTGTTGCGGTACCGCGTTTAACTGTTTCGTACGCTTTTTCGCTTTCCCGAACCTGGTCAAAATTTGTTTCCTGGGAGAGTGAATTAGCGTTTCCCGAGGTTTGACTAGATTCTTGCTTGTTTTTCCACCAATTCTGTTTCAAAGAAAAAAAGCCATAACTGTTAATTACCTTTGTTTCGCAGACCTGGGTCACTCGCCCTGCAGGGTTTTTGAAAAATGAATGTATGTGGCCATGGATAAACCAGACCGGTTGCTGCTTCTTGATAAGGGACACAAACCCCCTGAACCCTTTATGACAAGGATCCTCTTCATCGTGGATAAATCGTGGTGGTGCGTGACTGATGATGATATCCACCCTGTTGAGTTGTAACAGTTGAAACCAGAGGCTGCGAATATTTTTTTTCATTTGTGCTTCAGTATATTGATTGATGCCGCCATTGTACCAGCGTGAGCCGCTGAAACCCATGATTCGCAGCCCCTGTTCTGTAATAATTTTTGCATGAATATTCGTGCAGCCGACTGGCGGTGCTTCATGGTATCGAATATCATGGTTGCCTTCAATAAAATAGAGAGGAACACTATATATTTCTCGTAGTTCGGTGAGATATTCAGGTGGGAGGTCACCACAGGCAAGAATAATGTCAGGAGGAGCGGGAAGAAGGTCGTTTCCCTGGTTCAGAAGCTGTTTCTCAATCTTGTCAGATACAGAGAGAATTTTCATATTTTTTCAAGATCTCTTCAATGTAAACCACCAAAGAAGCTGATTGTCAGAGCAACTCCCTTGTAAACGTTTCCAGACTGAACAACGTTATGATTAATTGTCTTCCGGAAGTTCGTACTGGAGAAGGTTTTCTTTGAGGATAGAAACTTCATTTTGCAGTTTTTTGAATTTCTTGCGATAATATATCGCCTGTTGTTCCGCTTCTTTGAAACGAAGGATAAGCTGACTGGTAAGTGGCTTCAGAATAGGCAGATCGTTGTTCAGCAATGCAAGACGCAGGGTGCGGTCGTTGACCATGATAACCCGGGTGGGTTCAACGGCAATTCCACTGGCGCAGCGGGGAGAGTCCGTCAGCACAGCCATTTCGCCAAGGATATCACCGCTTGACATCCTGGCAATAACTTCTTTTTTCCCGTCAAATTTTTTATAGACTTCAACTAATCCATTGATAATAATAAAGATATAGTTACCAACATCATCCTGTTCAAAAAGCGTTTCTCCCGCTGCAAAGTCTCTTGTGATAAATTTGGTAGTGTCAGGCATAGTTTTTTTGATGTGTCTGAGATGGAAAAACAGTTTAGGTCTTGTGAAAATATCTTTTAAGTAGGATACTAAAATGATTGAATGATGGAAAGATATTTTTCAAGCTGTTTTTTTTTACTGTGGGGTGTGGCTATTGAAATCCTTAGCTGCTTTACCAAATTCATGTTGGAGAAGACTTTTCTGTAAACTCAATTATGTCTCAACTATTTCACTGTACTGAGGAAATTGTTCTGGCTTCTGGTTCCCCAAGGAGACGGGCGTATTTTGAGGATCTGGGGATTTTCTCACGTGCCGTGCCGGCTGATGTTAAAGAAGAAAAGCATCCAACAGAAACCCCTGCAACCTATATCGAGCGTCTGGCCAGAGAAAAATCTGGAAATGTGGCTCAAAAGTATCCTGAAAACTGGATTGTTGCAGCGGATACCATTGTCTGTCTTGATGATATGGTGCTCGAAAAGCCGGACAATGAGGCTGCTGCGATTAGAATGTTGTTATGTTTGTCCGGTAGAAAACACGTGGTATGTACTGCTGTCTGTCTACAGAATTTGCTAAGGGACGTTTGTGACATATGCATGGTGAGTACTACGGTTACTTTTTGGGAAGTTACCGAGGGCATGGTTCGGGCCTATGTTCGAACGGGGGAGCCAATGGATAAGGCAGGAAGCTATGGCATTCAGGGAAAGGGGGCGTTTCTGGTTCGGGAAATCCGTGGTTCCTATTCAAATGTTGTGGGTCTTCCCCTTTGTGAATTTCTGGGAATGTTGGATCGATATAAATTGGTGAAAAGTTGATGGCGTCGTAAAAACTCTCCATCTGCTTCGTTGCTACAAATTCCCTATCATTACCACGTACCCTAGTACGCCGAAATAATAGAAAATTTGCGCGCCTCGCATATGGCGCTTTTTACTTAGCCATCTCATTAATGACCTTTTTACGAGATTATCAAAGTTAATATAGGAAAATATGGTACATTGTCCTGTTAACTTATCAGAATAACAGGTTTCTTTCTTGACTTTTACCTGAATTGGGTGTAGCTAAATATAATAAGGAATGTATTGCAACAGAATTGTTGCAATCATTACTCTCCTGATTTAGGCAGGCAGAACAGGAAACTTTGAAAAACCATTTGTAACTGGGCAGTTGTTACTCATCTCTTCGATCGTGGTGTTTTATATGGCGCAGGGCGACAGGCAACAGGAAAGTTTGGAAACATTAAAGCTGATCAATGCAGCGTCCACCGCTTTTCGTCTTTATCCTGAGGAGTCCGTTCAGGTGAGGAATGCCATTGAAAATGCTTACCAAGGGACAAAGCTATTTATTCGTAATAACCAACTATTACGTTTCTCGTTTCTGGATGGAGTGTATCATCTTAATGGAGAACCCGTGGATAACCCAACACGGGAACGTCTTCAGTTGCTGACATTCAGTGATCATTTGCAGAAAATGAAGCTGAATGAACTGGTGCTCTCCAAGGGGTTTGACAGACCTACCTTTAAAAAAATTCTCTCGGTTTTCAGTGCCACTCCTGAACAGATTAACAGATCTGGTGGAAACCGGGCTTTTATTAAACAGCTTCAGCTTACAGCAATTTTTCCGGAAGAGTATTTTGCTCACGGTGAAAGTAAGGAAGAAAAGAGCCAGAAAGAGAAAGTTAATCAGATTCTTGAAAAGCTGTCTGGTGGTGTTGTACGATCTGATTATATCCTTTACCTGGTTGGTCGCAAAGAAAAAGATACCCTGCGACGAACACTGGAAAAGCGTTTTCAATCCACTGAAAACGCTGCCCGTATCATAGCTACCACTACCTATTCCTTGGTTCAAATTCTCCATAAAGATCATATTGTTGTAATTGCGCCTGCATTTTCCAATATGCTCGTTACTATCAGCTCACTTCTTTCTGAGGATATGCATGGCAATGTCAGTGACGGTGCATCCACTTTCCTTGCGCCTTATCTCGATCAATCCGTCATTCTTATGTTGATCTGTCAGGATTTCTCGTCACCCTTTGGTGAATACTTTTACAACTCATTGATCAGGGGCACGAACTCTGAGACTCTGGCAAAGGTATTGGATTGGATACTGGGTCAGCAGAGATATGATGGAAAAAAGAGTGATAAATTTTTAACCCAGTTGCGGATTGTTTCAGAAGGCTATGAAAAATTAGTGGCAACACCACGTGGTAAACAGATCCTTGCCATGGGGGCTACGCAAGTCGTACTGAAAAAGACTGAACAGGGACGAAAAGAAGTACGTCTTCAAGCCGGAATTACAGCCCTTGCAAAGGGAGACCTGACGAGTCTTAGAAACACTGAAGTGTGTCAAAGCATTCCTGCAACCATTGAGAAGCTGCTGGCCAACGATAGAGAAAGTGTGGCCGCAGCCATAATTCAGAACGTGGTAAAAGGCCTGACAGAAAAAAAGCATGAGCTTCGTGCGCAGTTAGCCCTGGTTCTTGGCGGTGTAGCCATAAAGCTTGCTCGTATTAAGCGCTGGGACTGGCTGGAAAAATTAGCTCCGGTGTGCCTTGCCTGGATACGGGAAGATGAAAAGGCTGATAAGAGTTTAGAGAGGCATATGCTTGCCATGCAGTCCATGATGAATCATGCCTGGTATTCCAATAATTCTGACTTGGCGGAACATATCCTAGATGTGTTTTATTATATTCGTTCAGGAGCCTTCGAAAAAACCGAAGCTGTGCGCGAATTGGTCGGTCATATTCAGGACAAAAATGTAGATGTGGTACTTCTTCGTGGCTACCTCGAACGCTGTTTTGTGAGACCGGTTGATGAAATGATCTGCAGGAAAATCCTTATGCAGGGGCCAGTGGCTGCACGATTTCTTCTTGATACTCTGATTACTTCCGACAGACGAGCTGATCGTATACGTTTGCTCAAAATTCTCAGCGAGCTTGGAACTGAACTTGTCCCTGTATTGCTCGAGCGGCTTCCCGATCCCATGCCATGGTATGGAAAACGAAATATAATCCGTCTCCTGGCAGAAACTGGTGCAGAGAACGATGTGAAAGCAATTCTGAGTTACACTTCCCATGAGGATTTGCGCGTACAGCAGGAAGTGCTGCAATGTATTGTCCGGATTGGCAAGGCGTCCACTGGTAGGTATCTCCTGGAAGTCCTTCCCGAAGCAGAAGTGGAGACAAAAGTTCAAGTGTTGAAAAACCTGAGACGGGTGGCCGATGAATCCGTTGTCGCTCCACTTGCAAATTTACTGAAAGAATGCCGTTTGTACAGCGCTTCAGAAAGAAAAATGCTGGCACTGGAAATCAGTAAGACACTTGGGGCCACAGGAACCTTGAAGGCCTTAATTCCGTTGCAGGAAATCATTGATGATGGTGGCAAGCAGTTTGGAAAAGAGAGTGTTCGTGCTGCAGAACTGGCTGTTACGTTTATCCAGGACGAAAAAAACGGACAGAAGGACAGTCAGGAAGACTTGACACAGATACAGCAAGAGAGTGTAGTTACTACCGTAAATCCTGAGACAACGAGTGCGGCATCATCCTCTGGCAGTATAAACTATGAGTCAATCACAGAGTATGCGGAAGAAAATGAAGTATATGCTTTATTGCAAAAAGATAAAAAAGAATCTGCGAAAAAGTTACTTGTTGAACTGATAGAGAAAACAGCTCAACTTAGAAGGTTTAATGAGGCAGAGTCATTACGTCTTCGCCTCATTGAGATAGATGGCATGGCGCTGCCCGAGATTATCAGGGCTGCAGAACTTATAGAGGAGGCCAAGAGTGATTCCGTTGATCAGGCTCATATCCTTGTCTGGTCGGAACTCTATGATCTCCTGACAACTGAAGAATTTAATGCTTTATACCATTCATTAGAGCACGAAACATATTCTACAGAGGCTGTTATTGTTAAGCAGGGAGATCCCCAGTGGCGGCTTTTCTTTGTGAACAAGGGCCGGGTGAAACTCTATTTTAACGAAAAAGAGAATGAAACACTTGTGAAGACAATTGGTCCCGGAAATGTCTTTGGTGGGGCATCTTTTTTTGATGATTCCGTCTGGACTTTGAACGTAGGGAGTATGGGCACCGTCGAAGTGTCCACTCTCTCCATGAAGTGTGTGGATGAATGGAAAGAAGAGTATCCAGCTCTTGAAAGGAAAATTCAGGATTACTGTCTCCGATTTGATCGGGTCAATGACTTCTTTCTTTCCTCGGGTGCTGAACGGCGTCAGGAGGAGAGGTTGCCGCTGTCAGGCGTAATCAATATCACCTTGCTTGATGATAAGGGACAAATCACAGATACACACTTACGTGGAGAAGGCAGTGATATTTCCACCGGAGGAGTATCCCTTTTGTCACGGATACCCCAGCGAAAACAGGCGCGGACCCTTCTTGGCCGTCATGTTCAGATATCTATTGGGAGTAGCGAGGGAAGTGGTAAGGAAACAAGTTTTTTCGGAACCGTTGTTGCCGTACGTAATTTACACTCAGCGGAACTTGGCCGTTCCGTGCATATCTGCTTTGATACTGAACTTGACTCGAAAAAAATGATGGATCTTATTCATGGTAGCTGACCAGAAGGAAACAGTAGCCAGTTTCTATCAGCGTAATCTTGTAAATGCCACAGCCGAAAAAAAATATCTGACTGCTGATTGTCCCTTTTGTCATGAAAGGGGATTTGATCCCCATGGTCGACTGGTTGTCTTTCTTAAAGAAGGTGGCTTTTTTCATGGGTATTTCCGTTGCTCGAATCACTGTGTTCCTGGTGGTTTTCCTCTCTGGTTTGCAAAACTGTCAGGACTTGATCCTTCTCAAATCCCCGGTTTTGATCCCGACCGGGAACCATTTTTAAATACTGCCGATTACCCGCCTGCCAACAGTAATCTCGAAATACAAACCTACCGAGAGAGTTTAACAAACGATCTGCTTGATCGCTTTAAGGAGAAAGGGATAGGGCCTGAGGCTCTCTCGGAGTTGCATGTCGGCTTCAATGGACGCTATATAGTCTATCCTTACTTTCAGGAAGATGGAAACTGTTATGCCGCTCGTTGTGTCTTTCCGGGTCGACGTGAAGATTATTTCTGGCATGGTAATGAACAATTTTTTGATGAAAAGTATCAGGTGTTCAATGTGCAGGATATACAATGCTGTGAAAACGGTAGTTTATTTCTGTGCGAGGGGGAGGAAACTGTCCTGGCTCTCAAGCAATTAGGATATCCTGCTGTTGCCGTTCCCGATTGCCACACCATGGAGATGATTGATCCACTGAGATTTGCCTTTATCAAGACCCTGTTTCTGGTTACCAGTAACAGTGCGGAGTCGGATTCCAGTATGCGAAAACTTGCCGCTCGTATTGGCTACAAAGTACGGCCATTCAGGTGGCCCGTTGGACTCGCAAAAGATTATACTTTGTGTCAGCTGGCCAAAGATAAGGGAAAGAATTTTCGTGCTGCTGTTTCTGACCTAATTAAAGGCGCCAAAGCATTTTCTCCCTTTGTGGCACCGTCGAGAGAATATGCCCATTTTCAGGAACAGCTTTCCATGGAGGGTGGATCATCCTATGCGGCGCTTACATCTGGGTTTCCTCTGTTTGATGAGGCCCTTGATGGCGTTCACGGCATTAATGTCGTTGGGGGGGGCACCAAAGTCCGGGAAATCCACTTTTTTGATCCAGGTAGCCACTGATATGGCTTTGCGTAATATTCCTGTATTGTATTATGACTTTGAAAATGGTCGTCAGAAGCTCTATCAGCGTACTCTCTGCCGCTTGAGCCAATTATCTTCAGAGGCAATACGGAAACGTTCTTTTACGTCCGATGAGGAGGCCCGGTACACAGGGGCCTGCAAACATCTTCAGGAAATGCTCTTTTTTTTCAGAGTTATCAATGACAGGCAGGTTACTCCTGAAATAATGCGTCGTCATATTGATTTTATTCGTCACGAAACTCACAGTGATTACACAATTGTTGTAATAGACAGTCTTCATAAGTTACCCTTTAAAGATTTCTCAGAACGAAGAACTGGTATTGATGCATGGCTCAGACAAATGGAATCCATTCGTGATGAGTTGAATGTGTCGTTTCTCGTGATTTCAGAGCTCTCCAGAGGCGACGGGAAAAGTTATAAAGAAACGCCACATCTTGGTGTTTTTAAAGGTTCTGGTGATATTGAGTATAGTACTGACAATGCCATGGTGCTCTATCCGGACTGGGATCCTCTCAGCTCAACGACTGATCAGAAACGGAAAAACAAACTCTGGCTCGTTGCCAGCAGGGAGCATACCCCGGGATTGATAGCTGAATATGAGATGGATTATCCCTACTGGGGCTTTGTTGAAAAATTCCCGGAAGTAAAAAGTGACGAATAGCAGGAAGATGGAGTGAAATTACTTGGTAATTTGTCTCTAGTCATGTATCGTTCCTAGTGTTGCCAAATTGCAAAGAATAACCATTTATTGGGATTTGTGAATAAAAACGTTTTTCTGAGGAGTGATGTATGAAAATGTTTGCGTCAGCCATGGTTGCTGGTTTACTTTTTGTCGCGGTACAGGATACTCAGGCTGCCTTTGACCCCATGGGAGGCAATGCTCTCTGGGGGAAATATGCTATTCAGACATGTCGTTCATGCCACAAGGAAAAAGGCTTAACAGCGTTGGATCCTCAAGAGCGGAGCTCTGAGGCGTGGGAGACATTTTTTGTCGATGATTATCGGAAGTTACAAGAGATGGACCATGACTTTTCTGCAGTGGGTATTAATGATAGACAGCTTGAGAATATACATCGTTACCTTATAGATAGTGCCGATAAGGGGGGGGGCGTTGGAAGTAGCACCGTAGCGGCCATGCCCCAGAAGACGACAATACGATCATCTACAACGGTGAAGAAAACCGAAAACAGCAAAGGCAAATCCACCGGGAAAAAATTTGATATGAATGCTGGTTCTGCCGGCAAAGGACGTTACATCTTCCGTAAATGTCTTTCGTGTCATAAGAAGAATGATGCTCCCATAATTTCTCCTGGCGATCGTACTAAGAAGGCATGGGATCGTTATTTTTCCAAAGACTTCAGGAAATTTAAAAAGGCGATGCCTGAATTTGAAAGTTATAAATATTCTATTGCACAGATGGAGCATCTACATCAGTTCTTTCGTAAATACGCCCTGGATGCTGAAAAACCTAAAACCTGTGAGTAACTTGAATTAGCCTTGTAGTATAAATGGAGTAAAAAAAGCCCCTTTCCTGATTCAGGAAAGGGGCTTTTGTGTTTTGATATATCGTAAAAAGAGGGTTGGGAAAAAACATCGTGCCAAAGTTTCTCTTCCGAAATCTGCATTTATTTTCTGGGAGCCCCCAAAACCTGGAAAATATGGGCTTTTCAATGTCTGTCTATACCTCTAATTATGAGGTACTCTGCAGTCATCGTTTATTCGAATTCTGCGGACCATTCTGCCCATGAGCCATCGTGAATCCTGACGTTGTCGTATCCCAGATAGGTCAGTATCATATACAGTTCTGCCGCTAGCATATTTGTATTACAGGTTACAATGATCATTTTATCTTTGGACTTGCTTATTCCAGCAGTTGAAAGCAGCCAGGATAAACGTTCGTCGAGATGGACTTTTCCTTCACTGTCCATGATGGTCTGCAATGGAAAACTTAAAGAGTCCGGAATAGCACCGCCTTTTTTAGTGATGTCAGAGCGCTTCATATGGCCGTTGTGCTGCGCAGCATTGCGAACATCAACCACGATCGCCTGCCCTGACCCCATGGATGCGATAATGTCATGGTTGTCCACAAGAAGGGTTGTGGCTTTAACGGGAGAGTTTGTTGCCTTTGCCAAGGGCGCCTTGCCTTTTGCCAGTTTAAAGCCAGCCTGTGTCCATGAAGAGAGATTCCCATCAAGAAAGGAGATTTTTTGATGGCCAATCATTTGTAACGCCAGAAAAGCTATGCCGCGACCACTGTGGCCATCATCGTAGAGAACTACGCGGCTATTCGGGGAAAGTCCAAGGCGCGTTCCGTTAAAAATTTTGGCTAGATTTTGAGGTGATAGCATCATATAGGGGGGAGTGGCTTCTGCTCCGGTTCTGAAAAGACAAAAACAGAGATGATACGCCCCTGGGATATGACCCTTCTCATATTGTGCCCTTGTCCGGGTGTCTAAAATGATGAGATTTTTGTCCTTACGGTGCTTCTGTAACCATGCGGCTGAAACCCGCATAGCAGGATCTGGATGGGTGGGAGAGAGAATGAAGGAGCGTTTTGCCTGAACTTTATCAGGGATATCCGCATTCTTAATCAGAACACGATTGTTGGCAACAATCGTGTCAAAAGGAATAGCATCCTGGGTTAAAAATATTTCTTTGTTTCCATGACAATGATTACAGTCTGCGGTCTGCCAGGTTCGGCGCTGGATTGTGTGTGGGGTGGCCTTTTTATAGGTGGGAAGGGCTGAAAAGCGTTTCATCTTACCAATATCGTCTTTAAAAGTATCTCTGTGGATACCGATTTCACGCATAAGGACATAGCGCGGTCCGTCCTTGTCAGGATTCAGGCCGATTTTGAAGTTTTGGGTTGAGGGAGAGGACTGGGAGTAGGAAATACCATCCTCATCTGTTCCAATGTGGCAGGAACTGCAGTTTTGGTAAGGTGCAGCATGACACACATAGCAGGAAACATTTTTGTGGATGACATGCTCGGGGATCGGGCCATTAGAGATGTCCTCATGGCAGTTGATACATTGGGGGCGCTGTTCAAAGTGATATCTGTCTTTCGCTTTGCCGGCGGATGCGTGCATTTCCTGGCCGGAATGACAGCTGGAGCAGGTCATTTGATGCTTACGATAATGGACATCGCCTTTTCCCTTTTTACCGATGAAGTCAGTGCCGGTTGGGGAGGTGTGACAGGGAAGGCACTGGTCAATAAAGTCAGGCTTTTTACTGAAGATATGTCCTTCTCGCAGACCACCACCTGAAATTTTGGGCCTGCTGACATGGCATGAGCCACAACTTCCCTGGTGGCAGCTGAGACATTGGTCTTGAAGAGTTACCTGTTCCAGGGTGTCGATTTGTTCCTTGCTGCATCGTTTTCCAAGAGATGTATACAGTGGTGTGGGATTCATATGGAGAGAATTAACACTCTCCGAGGTTATGTCTTCATGACATTGTCCACACGTCTCGGTACTGTTGAGGCTTGGGTCTTTAAGCATTCCAGAATGGGCAATTTCCGGATCACTGCTGTCAGGATCTCCGAGGTGACAAAGTTGACAGGGAATCTGGCCATGGGTGGAGGAGAGAAATGATTCGCTTACCAGGACTTTTTCATAGAGATCAAAAGGTGCCTGCTTTACTGCATATCCCAGCCCAATTTGTTTGGAGGAAATTTCTTTGGTGTCCTCACCATAGATAATGGCTTCTTCTGTTAACTCGTCTATTAAGTCAGGGTCTGTATGACAGAGAGCACATTGACTGAGCTCAGAAGCATGTACAATGCTTGCTGAGAAAAAGAAAAAGCCAAGAAGTGGAATGAAAAAAAGAGCCGCACTTTTTGCAGAGAACATGGACATCTCCAGCTATGAATTTTGTTGAAAAAACAGTATTAAACGAGATGATTAACAAAAAAAAGACAGGTCGAAAGTTTCGGCCTGCCCTTCTTTGTATGGTGATGAGAAAATCGTAAACAGGAGGGACTTACCAGCGATAAACAAGGTTCATGTAGTAGTTCCACATACTTTCAGTGACGGGCAAGAAAGCATCAAGTGCACTCAGGTCACCGATTTTAACTGGGGCGCCCATGGGGTTGCCACTTCCGGAGTAGTCGTAGTCGTAGTATTGGGCTCCAAGGGAAAGGATAAGTTTGTTGCCAACCATTGGGTGGTTGTAGAAGAGTTCGTAAACGCTTCCACGGGTAGCAAGCTTGGAACCGGCTGGATTGTCTTCACCACCAGTGAACCCGATCCAGTACTCAGATCCCCAGTTGTATTCAAGTCCTATGGTTGCCTGCCATGGGAGTTCAGTCTTGAGCCCAGCCCAGACAGAGTAACCGGTACGGTCATTTTGCTCGCCATTGGAATTCAGCAGAGCATCAGTGCCAAGGAGTTGCATGGTTGGGTTGGCAGAAATCCCGGAGGGTCTTGCATGACTCAGGGCAAAGTCAACAAAGAAGCCAACCTGTTCAAATTGTGATTGGGCCAGCAGGGTGACGATATCGATGGAACCGATATTGGCAGTTGGTTCGGTACGGCTGATATAGGCACCATCATTTGCATTCATGTTAAACTGGTCATACTGTCCATCGCCATTAAAGTCCTGTCCGGTTAAGGTGAATGGACTTACAACCAGACCGGAAAAACCGTCTGTTACGTTGGCCGCATGAGCATACATATTCGTTACTTTGATAGTCTCATCTTCATACAAATTGGCAATCCATCCTGCAAACTGCATATCATCGATATCGGAGTCGTAGGACATGGAATAGGAATTTCCTGATCCTATCCCGGATTCAAATCCGACTCCCCAGCACAGTTTAAAGTTTGCCCCGGGAATTCCTGTTACATCGGCAAGGCCGAAACCAAGAGAGGCACCATCAAACTGCCAGTTGATACCGTGGGCCATGGGAGACCCGCCAACCATAGTGGATGTTGAGAACTCTGCAGGGGCACCACCAAGAGCTGGACGTCTTCCTAGAGAAAAATGATAGGAAGCGTCGCCAAGATCTCCAAAATAGGTGAAGAAAGCGCGTTCTACGCGAAGGGCTGAATCACTGCCGGTGCTGTGGACATTCCCATCCATGGTGACGGCATTGGGCCCGCCATTGTACCATTTGACTCCGGTGGAATCGCCAAAAACCTTTGCTGCTGAAAGACGTCCGATAAAGGAAAGGTTGTTGGTTGGTTTCCCTTTAAGATCCAGGCGTATACGGCTGGTAAACAGAGCATTGTTATCGATGGATTGTTTTTCAATCCCCTGTTGTTTCATCATCTGCTGTAGTTGAGCCATTTCTGCAGCTGAGAATTGGGAGCCTGCAACAGCCATCTGACCTATCATTATCTGAGTGGCTGCGGGCATGGTTGCTACGTCCATATGAATGGAGTTGAATCGGGTTTCAAGTTCTACGCCCATGGTGATCCTGTCAAGTACTGTGTGCTTTTCCGCATCACCAAGCCGTTCGTCAAGTTCATCTATGACTTCAACAACTTCCTGAACTTGTGTGTCCTGTTGTTCCTTCATCTCAAGAGACATTTGCAGCATTTCCTCTGCACCGGCAAGCCGTTCGTTGAGATCCATAACAATGTTTTTCAACATGTTGATTTCATTGATGAGCTCTTCCTGAGAGACCGTGGCTTGTCCGGCAAAGGCACCACTTGAAAATAATTGTGCTGAAAGTACAGCTCCAGCAAGACCGATCATCGTGTAACGCTTTATCATTGTTTTTCCCCGTAGAAACTACCTATACAGATGGTAACTATTCCTAATTAAAGGTTTTCCTTTCTCCTAACCTATTTTTAGTAGAGCTATGCCATGTTTGTCAAGGAGAAAGGCGTGTGCAGGTATAGAATGGAGCAACTAAAGACTTTCGTTAATTTCTTAAATAGTTGCGGTAAAACAGCTACTTTGTCGATTTCTTGCTTTCATTTAAAAGAGGAGGTGCTATACTCTCCAAGATTCTGCAGGTAACGACAGTAACTTGTTAGGTGAAGATGAACGTACAAAGGAGAGAGAAATGGGGATACGGGTAAAGTTTATCATTGTTATTACAGTATTGAGTTTACTGGCAACAATAGCCATTGGGTATACAAGTTATATGCTCAGTCGTCAAAGTGCCATTGCTGAGGCTAAGAGTAAAGGCGAGATTATCTACAATTATATTGAGGCTAGTTCCACGTTTTTTGGCAAGGAACAGTACCCTCTCATTAAAGACCTGATTGATGATAGTGATATTTTCATTCCAGAACTCATGTCCAGGTTTGTGGTAAATCGTATGGAATACGAGATTTTCCAGGAAACATTGGAAGGATACATCTTTAAACAGGCTACTCTAGATCCTCTCTGGCCTGATAATAAAGCCAATGGACAGGAGAAAAAAGTAATTCAGTATTTTGAATCCAATCCTGAAGCGACTGAGCAACAAGGTGTTATGGACAAGGATGGAAAAAAATATTTCTACACAGCCAAGCCGATTAAGGTAACTAAGGCTTTTTGTTTAACCTGTCATGGCGATCCTGCTGATGCACCAGCTGATCAGCGCGATATTTACGGCACTGAAAATGGCTATAACTGGAAGATGGATTCCACCGTGGGGACTTCCATTATTTATATTTCCATATCCCAAACACTTGCTGACGCGAAACAATCTGCCTTGAAAATCTTCTTTGTTGGTATCGGTTGTCTGCTGGTAACAATCATCTGCATATGGGTATTTCTTGATCGATCAGTTGTGGGACCGATTATCCATCTGTCAGAGTCAGCCAAAGATATCAGTATTGGAAAGAATCTCTGTGATTCCATCCATACCGATTCAAATGATGAGATTGGCGGGCTTGCCAATTCCATTGATCGGATGCGAATCAGCGTTAATAAACTGCTGAAACGAACCTGTCCGGACCGCAAGGATAAGAAGAAATAAAAAATGTCCTTATATGACAGAGAAGGTCGTTGCAGTGTTTACTGTAACGGCCTTTTTTTTGTTGGATTTCACAAGGAATATTTTTTTTAAAAAACTTTCTTTGTACATTCTGATTGTGTATAAAAAAAGATATTTTTGGTGATGCCTGCTCCTGGTAATATAAACACTCTTCAACGAGTGGATGATGTTGTCAGGTTGCAGTTATATGGGAAATTGCCAGTTGTCTTTAACAATAATAAGAGTGTCGTTGGTGTTAATGGAAATGAATAACTGGTTGCTTCTTATCCTTATAATTCTTGTCTCCAATTTTATTCTGGAGCAGGTGCTCTCCTACCTTAATACCAAGGCATTGGAAGATACGGTTCCAAGCGAGTTTCAGGATGTCATTGACGCGGATAACTATCGTAAATCTCAGGAGTATGTCAGAGCAACTAGTCAGTTCGGGCTGATTGAATCAACTGTCACTACACTTGTTTTACTGGTTTTTCTTCTGGCAGGAGGCTTCAACTCGGTTGATCTCTTTATTCGCAGTTTTCAGCAGGGGGCAATTGTTAGCGGCGTACTCTATATCGCTGTTCTCCTTCTGCTCAGTTCAATTCTTGCTCTTCCTTTTACTGTCTATTCAACCTTTGTTATAGAAGAACGATTTGGCTTTAATAATACCACCATAAAGACATTCTGCAGTGATATTATAAAAGCACTTTTGCTCAGTATTCTTATCGGAGTCCCGATTCTTTACCTTATCCTCTGGTTTTTTGAGACTACTGGCAATTTTGCCTGGATCTATTGCTGGGCAGGTCTCATACTTGTCAGTGTTGTTCTGCAATTTCTTGCACCTGTTCTGATCATGCCGCTTTTTAACAAATTTATTCCCCTTGAAGACGGAACATTAAAGGACAAAGTACTTGCCTTTGCCCGAAATGCTTCCTTTGGCGTTCAGGGGATTTACACCATGGATGGTTCAAAAAGATCCACCAAACTCAATGCTTTTTTTGCCGGCTTTGGTAAATTCAGGAAAATTGTCTTCTACGATACTCTTCTTGAAAAACTTGATGACGATGAGATTGTCGCGGTTCTTGCCCATGAAATGGGGCATTATAAGCATCACCATTTATTCAAAATGATGGCAATATCCATCTGCCATACAGGTCTGCTCTTCTTCCTCCTTTCACTTTTTATCGGGAATGAAAACCTGTTTGCGGCTTTTCAGATGGAGCATGTCTCAATCTATGGTGCCTTGATCTTTTTTTCTTTTATCTTTTCTCCGTTCAATCTTCTTCTGGGAATTGCGGTTAACATTCTTTCCCGGAGGCATGAATATCAGGCAGACCACTATGCTGTAGTTTCCACCAGTCGTGGAGCTGCATTGGTTAGCGGGCTCAAGAAACTTTCCGTTGCAAATTTGTCAAACCTTACACCACATCCGGCGATGGTTTTCTTCCACTACAGTCATCCACCTGTGCTTGCAAGGATACAAGCCTTACGTAAAAAAAAGAGTTAATCTTTCGTTAATCCCAGTTGTTCCCGCCATAAACCTAATGCTGCCATTGATTGTTCATTGCGTTTTCCTCCACGCAGCTTCTTCGGGACCTTCTTTTCCCAGGCGGGGAAGAGACCAAAATTCACATTTGAGGGTTGGAAACAGGCAGGATCAGTCCGGGTGAGATGACCAATCAGGGCACCAAGTGCTGTCTCAGGTGGAGGCGTGATAACGGTTTTACCTAAGAGCGAACGGGCCGCATTGAATCCGGCAAGCATGCCCATGGCAGTTGATTCAACGTAGCCTTCCACTCCAGAAAGTTGTCCTGCCAGATAGATTCTCGGAAACATTTTTAACTGCAGGCTTGGCTCAAGGAGCTCCGGAGCGCAGACAAAGGTGTTGCGGTGGATTGATCCAAGTCGGATAAATTCAACATTTTCCATTCCCGGGATCATTCTGAAAATTCGTTTTTGCTCGGAATAGGTGAGCTTTGTCTGGAAACCAACCAGATTGTAGGTGGTCCCTTCTCTGTTTTCCATACGTAGCTGAACTGCTGCATATGGATCATGCCCGGTGTTGGGATTTCGTAGTCCCACCGGTTTCATAGGTCCGTAACGGAGCGTGTCCTCACCCCTTGCGCGCATGACTTCAATTGGCAGGCAGCCCTCAAAATATTTTTCCTCTTCAAATTCCTTGAGTGGTACGGTATCACCCTTTCCCAATGCATCAATAAATGCAAGGTACTGTTCCTTGTCAAAGGGGCAGTTGAGGTAATCTCCGGGGCCATCCTGCCAGCGGTCTTTGGAGTAGATAATATCCATATTGAGTGATTCTTCCGAGACAATTGGGGCAATGGCATCGTAGAAGGCAAGACGCTCTCTTCCTGTGAGCTGTGCCAGTGATTCAGCCATGTCTTCCGAGGTCAGGGGACCCGTGGCCAGAATGATTGGCGTGTCAGAGTCTGGATCAAGTTCTGTTTGCTCCTCATGATGGATGGTGATAAGAGGATGCTCTGTTATTTTCTCAGTCACTTTAGCGGCAAAGTCCTCCCGGTTTACTGCCAGGGCCTGGCCGGCAGGAACCGAAGTCTCATCGGCTATCTGAATAAGGAGAGAGCCAAGTATCCGCATCTCTTCTTTTAGCAGGCCCACGGCAGAAGTGGGAGCATTGGAGCGAAGAGAATTGCTGCAGACGAGTTCTGCAAGAGATGACGAGCTATGGGCCGGACTGAACTTCTGCGGCTTCATTTCGTAGAGATGAACCGCAATTCCCTGCTGTGCGACCTGCCATGCAGCTTCGCATCCAGCAAGTCCGCCTCCGATTATTTTTATATGTTGTGTGGTCATCTTTTTTTGTGTTTTTATGGAAGTACTGTTGGATGTTTATGGCTTCTCGATTGTTACATGAAGCTTACGTCGTCCCCACTGCAAAGCATCTGAGTGGGAGTTAAAGTAGAGATCGATTCTGTCGGGCCCCTTGATGGCTCCTCCGCGATCCTCCACCACGCCCCATCCCCATCCGGGGATATACATTCGGGTTCCAAAGGGATAATATTTAGTGTCCGCTGCAATGGTGCCATCTTCCGGGAGGAAATACCAGGGAAATAGAATCAACCTGGTTGGGATCATCCATGGCCTCTGGACACTATCCATGGAGAAAAATCCCACATCAGGCTCTTCCGGGTAGGAGCCGTTGGCTGTCTGTCCTGTGTAATCTCTCCCTTCACCTTTGCCTGCACTTACATAGCGGTTCCAGAAGTCCAGTTTCAGGTAAGTCCAGGAACCGCGTTCCCAGGAACAGCATTTTGAACAGCCGCAATAGGCGGTGGTTTCCATTAAGCGGCTGACAGGTTGTTTGGCACAAGCACAGCAAAACAGAGCAATAAGGGTGAGCAAGAACAGTGTTCTCTTAAGCGGCAGTTGTGGCATCAGGAGCGGTGAAACCATTTTTTTATCTCCGTTGCTGCGAACTGTTTCAGTACAGGTCTGCCGTGGGGACAGTGGGAAAAAAGATCGGCCCGTGCCATATTCTCAAGGAGTGCCTCCATCTCTTCTGTCGCCAACTCGTCTCCTGCTTTTACGGCGGCCTTGCAGGCCATTGAGGCAAGGATATCTTCAAGGAGTGAGCCTTTACGTTGATTTTCAGAAGAGCTGCCAAACTGTTCCAGAACATCGAGGAAGAGTTCAGCGGGAGCAATATGGTTCCCAAGGGCTGGGACTGCAGAGATAACATAGGAGTTGCCACCGAATTCCCGTATCGTAAAGCCCATCTGGTCAATTTCATCGCCGTACTGTTCGACCTTGGCAGTATCCGTAACCGAGAGTTCAACGGTTTCTGGGAAGAGGAGTGTCTGACGGGTGATATTTCCCTTAAGAAACTGTTTTTTCAACTTTTCAAAGAGTAAACGTTCGTGCGCTGCATGCTGGTCAATCACCACCAAGCCATCGCTGGATTGACAGAAAATATAGAGGCTGTCGTACTGACCTATGATCTTCAGACCATGTTCCTGGTTGTCCTGTTGTGGGAGAACTGTTCCTTCAGAAGTCCTGGTTTCCTGTGGTGTTGTGGTGTGTTGATCTTTGAGGTGTGAGAGTGGTTCTGCGGTGGCCGTGGTAATGGTCGGTTTTTTCTCCGCCACCTGGCTTTTTATACGGTTTTCGGTTCTGATAAAGGTCTGATGTCGCACAGCAGGAGGCGCTGTATATGGCTTTGCCTCATTTGACGATTCCGGATGTGGTGCCACAGCAGTTGGAGGGGTGAAAAAAGAACTCTTCAGGGTTTGCTGATAGCCCTGCATGCCCCGTTGAATTGCCTGAACGATGAGTTGATGAATATCACGACTGCGTCTGAAGCGTACTTCCTGCTTCGTTGGATGGACATTGACATCAACATCAGTCGGGTCAAGGTACAGATGGAGAAGTCCTACGGGGTTATGGCCTTTCATAAGAAATCCACGTAAGCCCTCAGCAACGCCGTGGGTGAGCATTCTGTCCTTAACCGATCTGCCGTTGACCAGCAGTTTTATCCGGGCAGACCCTTTCAGGGGAGAATCCGGTGGTACCAGAAAACCGTGAAGGCGGGGCAGGGAACTGCCGGGTTCGGAGTGGTCTATCTCAATAAAAGAGCCATTGTAGTGTAAGACAGTGCCAAGACGCTGGGCCAGGTCCTGGTTCAGATCCAAATGCAGTGTCTGTCTGCCGTCGATACGAAGGATAAAGGCAACTTGAGGTGCCGCAAGGGCGTAGTTTTTTACAACCTCATCAATATGTCCGAGTTCTGTTCGTTTGGTACGAAGAAATTTCCTTCGGGCAGGAGTATTACCGAAAAGATTTCTGATCTCAATGATGGTTCCACGTGCAGACCCGGTTTCATGGATTTTATAGAGTTTTCCATAGTTGAGAAGTGCCGTGGTGCCAAAATCTGCAGAGTGTTCCCTGGATGTGATAGTCATCCGTGAAACTGAAGAAATGGAAGGGATAGCCTCACCGCGAAAGCCCAGGGAGTTAATGGCCTCAAGATCTTCATCGGTGATAATTTTTGAAGTGCCGTGGCGTTCCAGGCAGAGCAGGACATCGTCCTCATCCATACCGTCACCATTGTCAATGATCCGGATCAGACGTGTACCGCCGCCTTCAATTTCAATCTCGATTCTAGTGGCTCCGGCATCCAGGCTGTTTTCGATGAGTTCTTTAACAACTGAGGCCGGACGTTCTACGACTTCACCCGCGGCAATGCGGTTGGCAAGTTGTTCAGGGAGGACACGAATTTTTGACATAAGATGACGAAGAGCTAATAATTTATAGAATCTGGTTTACCCAGGTTGAAGCTTCATGGTATGCTATACCACAGGATCCATTACATGTCCCTGCAACTGATAATGTAATATAACAGTTTTTTAACGTTTACCTTAGTTTTTTTCAGTAGCGTCCGGTTAGAAAGTTGCATGTCCTTTTTTTAACCGCTTCC
>CAZIDU010000083.1:0-19498 GCA_964538055.1 uncultured Desulfocapsa sp.
ATTTTCAGCGTGTTATGTCGGTATTCTTTGGATTTCTATTTTGCAAGAGGCCCATATATATAACCTGGATCTCATTATTTACCTGTACCTCTTTGCCACCGCGTATTTTAAGGTTACCGTTGGAGTATACATCGACAACCTGGGCTGTCAGAGAGGCTACTAAGTCTTCTTTCCTGACGGTTGTGCCGGCGCCTTCAAATTTGTTTGCAAAATTGGCTTCCACCAGGTTTGCAATATCAATGTTTGTATTATCGGTAATAAAGGGAGAATTTTCAATACCGAAGAGATGTGGAATACCAGCAGTCATACTTGATGAACGGTCAGTGGAAGTGGAAGCCTGTTTAGAAGCACTGGCATTTTCATCTATTGTTATTGTTACGACATCTCCGACCGTTCGCGCCTTGTGGTCAGCAAAGAGAGAGTGTTGCTCCCCTGGCCATAATGAACCATCGGTTCTTTCAGCTTCCCGCTGTGTCTGGATTTCCTCAAGTGGTTCCGGTATTTCAACAACGGAATCTTCTGGTCTGGCACAGGAACAAAGAAGAAATGCTGTACAGAATAAAACGAGTAGTTTTTTCATGTTAGATTTGGACCTCCACAAGGCCGGGGGCGGTAACTTTGCAAAAAATAATCTTACGTGAACCGCTGTTCATGACTCGGATGATTTGATCCTGTTTCCCGTTCATTGATGAAATTCCGGTGGCAGTGAGATGCATGCCATTTCGGTTGATAAGTATTTTTACGAGTTGCCCTTTATGGACAACGGGTGGAAAGTCAATAGAGCTGATATCCAGAACAGATCCGGATCGAAGACTTCTGGTAAGTTTCTTTCCGAGTACTTCTCGAAGGTCTGTGCATGGCGCTCTGAGGTCGGAGAGATCTTTGATTTGCAGTTGCACCATATCCGGACGGAGTATGGCCCCTCTTTTAACGTTTTGTGTGAGGATGGCAACGGAGGCGAGCGCCTCAAGTTTCCCTCGGATTGAAATGTTTTTTACGGTCTTTCCATCAACCTTATACACAAGTGAGAATCTACGGCTGCCGATAACATTAGGGTTTGCTGGGATGACATCAATCTCCAGATCGCCAAATGGAATCACAAAGGGAAGGGGAAGCTCCCTGGTAATAAAGGAGTAGTCAGCCACCGGCAGGTCATCTCTTTTTTCCTCAAAGAAGTTTGCAATTACCTGTTCAATCTGTTCGGGGCCTATTGGAGTACCTCTACGGTTAACGACTGTGTTTTTTGGACCATTCCATGTAAGGAAGGTGTCGATTGGAAAATTGTTAAGAAGGGTTGCTTTAATCTGCTCTGTGTCGAGTGTAATGCTTTGACCAGCTTTGGGTGCCAGGGCTATTTGTTTACTGCCTAGCGCCATGGAAAGAGGAGAATCTTCATTGAATTTTGCAACATCACCAAGGATTATAAAGGAGTCCGTTACTTCGGCAACAGGAGAAAATGTGATTTCCAGTGCTGAAGCAAGAGTAGGAAATGTTAAGATGAATGCTGATAGAAAAAGAAATAATCTATTCATAATTATACCAACTGGTTGGTAGTCTGCATCATTTCATCTGAGGTCTGGATGGTCTTGGAATTGATTTCGTAGGCACGTTGGGTGGTTATCATGGAGGCCATTTCTTCTACAATATTAACATTGGAGCCTTCGATGAAAGTCTGCAGTAAGAGTCCGTATCCGTCATCGCCAGGGATTCCAGTTTGGGGAGTCCCTGAAGCCTCGGTATCCCGAAAAAGGTTTCTGCCAACGGCTAACAAACCGCCATCGTTTGTAAATGTAACGGTCTCAAATTCACCAATTTCAGTACTGGTTGTTTCGTCTCCAATGATAGCACTGACCACTCCTGTTTCACTGATAGTAATCTGACGGGAACCATCTGGGATGGTGATGCCAGGTGAAATAGGATAGCCATCCGAGGTCGTCATACGACCATCGCCATCCCGTTTAAAGGCTCCGGCTCGTGTAAAGGCTGTTTCA
Organism: uncultured Desulfocapsa sp.; assembly: GCA_964538055.1. Lineage (GTDB taxonomy): Bacteria > Desulfobacterota > Desulfobulbia > Desulfobulbales > Desulfocapsaceae > Desulfocapsa. The sequence goes on from CAZIDU010000083.1 coordinate 1,992, forward strand.
CCGTTTGGAAGCTCTACCTGATAAAAACCTGCGCCTTCTATGGCAACATCAAGTTCATTACCAGTCTGAATAAGATCTCCCTGGGTGAAAAGTTTCTGCACTGCTGCAGGGCGAACACCCAAACCCACCTGAATACCGCTTGGAGATTCGGTATCAGCTGAAGTCTGGGAGCCTGGAACTTTCATGATTTGATACATAAGGTCCTGGAAGTCTGCCCGGCTCTTTTTGAAACCAGTGGTTGAAACATTGGCAAGATTGTTTGCAATGACGTCAAGATTCAACTGTTGAGCGTTCATACCGGTGGTGCCGGTCCAGAGTGATCGTATCATGATGTTCCTTTAATTCTTGTTTGCTTTGAAATCGGATTATCCGACTGTTCCAAGTTCGTCCTGTTTCTGGCCAAGAGTTGAGTAAGCCTTGATGACCTTTTGATAGGTTTCGAATGTTCGGGTACTTTCGATCATTAAGGCCATTTCTTCAGTCATGTTCACGTTTGATATTTCAAGACTGCCAATATTAATGAGTGGTTCCTCGGTGATTATTTCCTGGCCCCCATCTTTCAGCGAGAAAAGAGTGTCCGATTCTCTTTTGAGAAGTTTAGTGTCATTTATGGTGTACACGGCTATGGATCCGACGACCTCACGAGTGCCATCAATGGCCAGGACAGATATTTCACCAAGGCTGTTTACTGAAATTTTTGAAGTATCAGTGTCTGGAATCAAGATTGGGGCGTTTCCATCATCGAGTACCGGCATATTGTTCCCTGTAAGCAGGGTACCGCCCTGATCCACGTGAAAATCACCTCTTCGGGTGTATCGGAAGCCATCCTTACTCTGGACTTTAAAAAAGCCATCCTGGTGAATAGCCATATCCAGAGGATTGCCGGTGCTCTTGACTGGCCCTTCGGTGAATTCTGTGAAGTTTTCCCGCACTCGACTGAAATTAATACCTTTGGCGTCGCCTATTTGCTGTTCACCACGTAAAAGAGACTCGAAGCTCATCCGTGACTTTTTGTAGCCAACGGTATTTACATTGGCAAGATTTGTAGCAATGTTTGCCAGTCGTTGTTCGCGGGAGATGGCTCCTGCGAGAGCACTGTATTTTCCTGAAACCATAATGTTTTTCCGAGAGGCGGGATTGGGTTATGTTTTTTTAGTTTTCACTTATTTTATCGGCTGTTTACTTCCTGTTCTTTAGCTCCTGCAAAAATACAGCAGATTAAAGGCTAACTTTGTTCGTTATCGGCAGGGGCTGAAGCCCCTGTTCCAGTGTGAGTCACGGTTAACTGACGAGATGTTGTGGGGCTATAGGCAGTTTCGTTCCCTCGCTTAGTCGCAATATGTGTTAGCCTCTATGCAGCCCTAAGGCTTCCTTGAAGGTCTTGCTTGTCTTCAACATTATGGCAGAGGTTCGCAAGCTTAAGGATTTGAGAAATTTCATTCCCTGACATACCAAGGCTAGAGGCAATTTCTTCTTTTTGTATACCTGACTGATGCATTTTCTTTGCATATATATAGCGTTCCGGGGGGTGGGTTTCCTTAGGTTTGGGAACAAAATGGGTTCGTGGGTTCTGTGGTTCCATTTGAGCTTCTGCCAGTCTGAGGGCGGCCAGGAAGTCTTCCCCATCGGAGTGTAAGTTTTCATTGCTTTCCAGTAGTTGATTTATCTCTTTGCATTTTGCATTCTGCATATGCAGAAAATTTGATCTCTCACCAAGGCGTTTTCGTAAAAGGATGGAACGCCAAAATAGTACTATGCAAAGTAAAAGTGTTATACCTGTCAGGAGTAAGTTGTAATCAAACATTTTGTTCTCTTGGTTGTGTGGTTTTCTTAATCACTTAATCAATTGAGTTTTTAACTTTTGTTTTGAGTTTAATCAGGGCCTGGCTATGCAGTTGGGAAATTCGACCTTCTGAAACTTCAAGGATGTCGGCGATCTCTTTTTGAGTAAGTTCCTCGTAGTAGTAGAGTGAGATAACCAAGCGTTCTTTTTCAGAGAGTTGTTGCAGTATTTCAGCTATAATATGGGTTAATTCATGTTGCTCGAGTATGTTAACGGGTGAGGAACTTTTATGGGTGTCTACCAGGGCGTCCTGGAATGATCTGCCCGTTTCTGACTGATCCAGCGTTTCATTAAGACTGACACAGCCAAGATGACTGACTTCCCCAAGCAATTTCTGATACTCCTCAAGCTCAAGTCCTAATCTGTCTGCCATCTCCTGTTCCTCTGGATAGCGGCCGAGCTTTCCCTCCAACTCCATCATGCATCTGTTAATGTTGGTCTGTTTTTCTCTCAGTGAGCGTGAAAACCAGTCGAGCTTTCGCATTTCGTCTAAAATCGCGCCACGGATACGATATTCAGCAAATGTCTTAAAGAGAATTTTCTTTTCCGGTTGAAATTTATTTGCCGCATCGATCAGGCCCATCAATCCTGCGCTCTTCATATCGTCGCGATTCATAAAGGCAGGAACCTGGGTGACCATTCTTCCTGCTATGATGTCAACAAGTGAAAGGTGATCCGTTATGAGTGCAGATCTGTCTATGGGCAGCTGTTGTGGGATGTAGGCCATGGCTTAACCTTTTCCTCCAATATCCAGTAATCGTTTCCAGAAAAATTGCACTCCGCCCTTTGGCGACGATACTGGTTGTTCTGAACTGATTGTTCGGGCAAGATTGGTGAAAGCCGTGGATATTTTTGATGATGGAAAAAGATCTACTATTACACGTTGTTTCCGAATAGCATCGGTCATTTGTCTGTCGGACGGTATGGAACCAAGGAAATCTATGGATATATCAAGGTAGCGATTGGAAACCATGGTGAGCTTACGATACACATCAAGGGCCTCGTTCTCATGCTGTATTTGATTGACGACAAGGTTGAATCGTTTTTCATGATACTGTGTTGAAAGAAGTTTCATTAAGGCATAGGCATCTGTGATGGCCGTGGGGTCAGGAGTGGTGACAACAAGTATTTCCTGAGCGGCGGTGTTGAAATAGGTAACGTTTTCGGAGATACCAGCTTCTGTATCGATGAGAACAAAGTCAAAATCATTGTGCATCTGGTCCAACCCATCCAGTAGTCGCAGTTTCTGGGTGGAATCGAGTCTGGTGAAATTTTGAACGCCGGAGCCTGCAGGAAGTATTTTTATTCCGTGTGGACCTTCAATAAGAATCGAACCGAGGCTTTGATCTCCTGAGAAAAAATGATTGAGGTTGTATTTGGGGGCTAGTCCAAAGACCACGTCAATATTGGCAAGGCCAAGGTCTGCGTCGAGTATAAGGACTTTTTTGCCGAGTTTTGCCATCGCTGTTGCCGTATTCGCAACGACTGCAGTTTTGCCAACACCACCCTTGCCGCTGGTAATCGAATATACTCTGGTGGCTGACTCAGGTTGGTCAGATGTGACAACAGAGTCTGAAATGCCTTCCATGGTTCTCAGGGTGTTAGCTTGATCCTGCACAGCAAAACGTAAATTATTCATTGGGTAATCCTTCACCGGGGGACATAATCAGCTTAGTCAAAATCTCTTTATCTGCTTCTATGATATCTTCAGGAACTCTTTGGCCGTTGGTTACGTAGGAATAGGGGATTTGTTCCTGAACCTGAATATCAAGAAGGAGGCCAAGGCTTGTGCACTCATCAATTTTGGTAACAATCGTATTGTCAATGCCAAGTACGGAAAACCGTTCAAAGGTATTAAAGATTTCTTTTTCACGGGTTGTGCCAGAAAGAACAAGGTGCTTCTCAATGGAGAAGTCCTGGTGAAAAAAAGAGGCAAGTTCCTCAATGCAGAGGCTGTCCTGTGGGCTTCTACCAGCTGTGTCGATAAGAATAAGATCCTTGTCTCGTAATTTCAGTAGAGCATGTTCAAGTTGTTCTGGGGAAAGTACAACTTCAACTGGAATATTCATGATATCGCCATATACCTTTAACTGCTCAACGGCTGCAATTCTATAGGTATCGATGGTGATAAACCCGACTTTGTTTGAATGTTTCCTGAGATAATTAGCGGCAATTTTGGCAAGTGTGGTGGTCTTTCCAACTCCAGTGGGGCCGACGAGAGCAATACGTTGTTGGTTTTTTGTTTCAGTGGAAGTGTTGGGGCTTACATGAAGTAAGTCATAGATGGTTGTCTCTACGAATTGTTGCTGCTTGAAAGGGTCTGAGATCTCTTCAAGGGTGAGTGATTTTCTGGCCAATCCAGAGATGAGTTGTGCAGTGTTATCACTGATACCATAATTTATAAGGCGTTGTCGCAATGACTGGAGAGGAGTGTCCAACTCGGGTGGGTGGTTTTCTTTGGTTACTGATTTGGCAACTGCTTGAGGTCGGTTTATTCGAAGCATTTCCTGACCAAGAATCTTGATCATGTCCTTCAGTTCGTCAACTTCACCCTGCAGATGGGACTGCTCTGCAACTTTTGTCACCTTTTCTTCCGGTGGAACAGGGATGTTTTTTTCTGGAGCAGAACTATTCAATTGTAAGGCAGAGTTGTATGTCAGCCCATTATCCGCTATAGGCCTGTTGTGATTTGAAAGCAGCATTCCACGTTCTGAGTCTAAAGCATTTCCCCTGGTATCTGGAGCGGTGAACGACGAACCACCCTTATGAGGCCATGTGTCGTCGATTGCAGCTGTGATTTCCATACGACTTTTACCTAAGAGTCCCAACTTTCCAGAACGAATGGTTTTTGTGGATAGAATAAGGGCATCGGGACCAAGTTCTGCCTTAACCATTTTAAGGCCGGAAGCCATATCTGAGGACTCGAATACTTTAACTTGCATTGAGGTTCACGCTGCCAATGGATCTTATTTTAATATTTGGAAGTATCTCATTGTGTGAAATAACTACCAGTTGGGGGAAATATCGTTCTGTAAGTTTACGTACATGAGGGCGAATCTGTGGCGCAGCGAGAGGGGTAGGGCGCTGACCTCCTTCAAAGAGAGGAATGGCCTCTCCGATGGAATCCAGAATAAGCTGGGCTTTAGAGGGATCGATAGCAAGATAGCTCCCGGTCTCTTTATGTTGAACGGACTTTGAAATTTCATTTTCAACATTTTTGTCCAGGGTGATAAGAGGGATGACATTGTTTACAGCGATGTCCTGGCTGATGCTTCTGGCGAGCGCATGGCGCACATATTCGGTGAGGATGTCGGTGTCCTTGGTGACTGGAGCCCAGTCGGCCATGGACTCAAGAATAGTACGTAGGTCACGGATTGAAACGCCTTCAGAAAGAAGATTTTGAAGGATTCGCATAATGGTTCCCAGGGAAAGAACAGCAGGAACCAGTTCCTCGATTAATTTAGGATAGCTCTTGGCGAGATTGTCGAGAAGGTTTTGAACTTCCTGCCTACCTATTAGTTCACTTGCATGCTGTTTGATGATTTCAGAAATATGGGTGGCCATGACGGTTGTACAGTCAACCACCGTATAACCGGCTATCTGAGCCCGCTCTTTTTTGTCTTCAGTTATCCATATCGCGGGTAGACCAAAGGCAGGTTCTTCCGTGGGAACACCTTTAATTTTTTCGGTGACCATACCTGGGTCCATGGCCATAAAATGACCGGGAAGCATTTCAGACTGAGCAACTTCAACACCTTTTAAAGAAAGGCTATACTGATTTGGAGCAAGTTGCAGGTTATCTTTAATATGGACTGGAGGAACAATAAAACCATTATTCATGGCAAATTGGCGACGTATAGATTGTATTCGAACCAGAAGCTCACCATCCTGTGAGGCATCAACAAATGGGATAAGGCCGTAACCCACTTCAAGTTGCAGTAGGTCTACATTCAGGAGTTCTTCGTAATCTTCATCCTTTTTAACAAGAGGTGCCGGAGCAGTTTCTTCGATCACCTGTTCTTCTTCTAAGCGTTTTGTCTTGTCGAGTTGATAAGCGGTGAATCCCAAGGCTAAAGAAAGAAGGAGAAAGGGTATAAATGGCAGGCCCGGGGTAAGGGCAAGGAGCATAAGAATACCGGAGACCACCCAAAAGGCGATGGCATATCTGCTGAACTGAACCTGAAGGTCGGAGCCAAAGTCACTGTCGCCGGAAGAGCGGGTGACGAGAAGACCGGCGGCAGTTGAAATGATGAGGGCAGGAATTTGACCAACAAGTCCATCACCAACGGTCAGGATGGTATAGTTTGCAGCAGCTTCAGCCATGGGCATTCCCTTTTGAAGGACACCGATGATAAAGCCCGCGCCAATGTTGACAAGAGTTATGATGATACCGGCAATGGCATCCCCTTTAACAAATTTTGAGGCACCATCCATGGAACCATGAAAACTGGCCTCATTGCTGATTTCTTCCCGGCGATCCCGTGCTTCGTTTTCGTTGATCAGGCCAGCGTTGAGGTCAGCATCAATAGCCATCTGTTTACCGGGCATGGCATCGAGTGTGAACCTGGCGGCAACCTCTGCTACCCGTCCGGCACCCTTGGTAATAACCATAAAATTGATCAGTACCAGTATAATAAAGATAACCAGCCCGACCACGTAATTGCCTCCAACAACAAACTGTCCAAAGGACTGGATGACTGATCCTGCTGCCGATGGACCCTCGTGCCCCTTGAGGAGGATTAGGCGGGTGGAGGCGACGTTAAGGGCGAGTCTGAATAGAGTTGTCGCAAGTAAAACTGCAGGAAATATTGAAAAATCAATAGCCTTTACCGTGAAAAGACTGATAATCAGGATAAGTAGAGCAATGGTGATGTTCATTGAAAGGAAAAGATCGAGCAACAGGGATGGCAGGGGGATGATCATGATCATCAGAATGCCTACCAGTCCGAGGGCGGCAATAATATCTGCACGCTGAAGAATAGCTCTCCAATGCAATTTCTCTAATATGCTACCCTGACCAGTCAGTTCCATTCGATCACATTATTTTTTTAATGAATACACGTGTGCGAGAATTTCAGCTACGGCCTTGAAAAGTTCTTCAGGGATCGCAGCACCCAGATCAAGTTTATGCAATAAACGAGCCACCGGAGGGTTCTCGATCAGGGGGACATTGTTTTCTCTGGCAATTTCCCGAATACGCATGGCAACGTGATCTGCGCCCTTGGCTATAACGACTGGGGAATCCATGGAAAGTGAGTCATATTTGATGGCAACGGCAAAGTGGGTCGGGTTGGTGACGACCACGTCGGCGCCGGGGACCTCGGCCATCATTCGTCTACGTGCCATTTCTTGTTGAATCTGCCTGATTTGACTTTTAATATAGGGATCACCTTCCATTTCTTTAAATTCTTCCTTTACCTCCTGTTTGGTCATCTTCATCTTTTCCTCCATCTCATAACGAGTGTAAAGAAAATCAATGGCAGCAATAAGGATAAGTATACCGCAAACCTTGGCGAGGATAAGGGTGGCAACGCGTCCGAGATAGAAGACAGTCTCGGTAATGCTGGTATCAACAAGAATAAGGGCTTCTTCAAAGTGGTTCAGCACCGTTGCGTAGGCTACCCAGCCAATGAGGGTGATTTTGAGGATAGATTTGACCAGATCGACCAGGCTTTTCATGGAAAACATACGGCCAAGTCCCTTTATTGGATCAAGTTTTGTGAAATCCGGTGATAGCGGTTGGGTGGTGAAAAGCCATCCTATCTGAAAGAGACTGGAGAAAACTCCAATGATTGTAACAAGAAGAAATAGAGGCAAAAGAAGGATTGCCATATCCTTTACAAGAAATATCGCTAAGTTATAGGTGCTACTGGGGCTTCCGTCATATGCAGTAAGATTGCCCCAGATTGAGGCGAGAAATTCGGAAAGGCTGTTCCAGAAGTTAGGCATATAAAACATCCAGAAAAGCAGTACCACTGTGAACAAGGCAGCTGTCTGCACCTCTTTGCTCTGCGGTACCTGGCCTTTTTTTCTAAAGTCAGCCCTGCGCTTATTCGACGGTGCTTCTGTTTTTTCTCCACCGCTGGAGGATTCTTCTGCCATATATGCTGGTAAGTTGAATTAATGAGTTATGATAAGAAGAAGCGATGCAAGTACTTTGCCATGGTTGAAACAAGATGGCAGAAGGATGGCAATCAGTTCAACATCTGCATAATGGTGAAAAATCGTTCCCCAAGATCGTCAAATTCCCGTCTTAAAAGAATGGTTACCAGAGGAAGAGTCAAACCAATGACTGTAAACGAAATGCCAATATTTAAGGGGAATGAGAGGAGAAACACATTGAGTTGAGGGAACACTCGTGCAAGAATACCAAGAATTAAACCCGAAAGGAGAAGTACAGCGAGCACGGGTGCACTGAATTGTATGCCTAATATGAAAATTCTGGATGAGAGTGTGATTAAATAGGGGATGGCATCACCCGAAATATTAAAGACACCGGGAGGAAGTATTTCATAGGATTGGGCGGCTACCTGAAAAAAGACATGATGCCCATCAATAGCCAGGAATATCAGAATTGCAAAAACGTTTTGAAACTGCGAGATAAGGGCAAGTTGTCGTTCGCCCGAAGGGTCAAAAATATTGGCTGCTGCAAAACCCATTTGATACCCTATCACTGTTCCACCAAACTCCACTGCGGTAAAAACCATTCGTGCAACCAGTCCTATCAAGGAACCAAGCAATACTTCTGAGAGCATGAGTAACAGAAAAGTTCCGGGTTGAAAAGAAACTGGAGGAATGGATGGTTCCATTACAGGAAAGAGAAGCAGAGCAGTCATAAAAACAAGTCCTGCCTTCAGCTGTGGAGGTGTCTGTGCGGCAAGAAGAACAGGGACTGCACCAATAAATCCTGCTACTCTGGAAAGACAGATAAGGAATATCTGAAATTCGTTTATGGGGATTGTCTGGAAATCCACCGGGGCTTAGAAAGTTGAGATGGTGGTGAAGATGGATATCGTAAAGGTTGTCATGGTGTGAATCATCCAGGGGGTCATAATAAGGAGAGTAATAAAAACTGCTACTATTTTAGGGATGAATGTAAGAGTTTGTTCATTTATCTGAGTAGTTGCCTGAAAAATCGAAACGATGAGCCCTATTATCATTCCGGCCAGGAGCATTGGACCAGACATCATTAATGTTACCTGGACGGCACGTCTGCAGATGTCTACTACAAATTCATCGGTCATATCAGCCCTGAAAGCTTTTAATGAGAGAACCAACAATCAATGCCCAACCATCTACTAATACAAAAAGAAGCAGTTTAAAGGGCATGGAGATGATTACCGGGGGGAGCATCATCATACCCATGGACATAAGGATGGATGCCACTATCATATCTATAACGAGAAAGGGTACATAGATCATAAATCCCATTTTGAATGCCATCTTAAGTTCTGAAAGCATAAATGCGGGAATAAGGGTCATGGTGGGGATATCATTTTTATCGAATGGTTCATTATCCATGGTGATGTCAGAAAGCATACTGAGTTCTGATTCTTTCACCTGTGAAAACATGAAATCACGCATCGGTTCTACTGCTTTATTGAGAGCATCATTCTGATTGATTTCTTCGTTCAGATAGGGCTGTAAGGCTTCATCATTTATTTTGTTTATGGTTGGAGCCATAATGAAAAAACTTAAAAAAAGTGCCAGTCCGATGATTACCTGGGTTGGCGGCATGTTCTGGGTTCCCATCGCTTGGCGAACGAAACCAAGAACAATAACAATACGGGTAAAACAGGTGGTCATAAGGAGGATGGCAGGAGCGATGGAGAGGATGGTGAGTAGAAAGAGAACCTGTAAACCTGTGGAAACCTGCTCCGGGGTAGCAGCATTTTCCACTCCAAAACTGATGGTTGGCATGCTTACAGCATGGCTTACAGTGGGGAAAAAAAGAACACAAAACGGCAAAGTGGCAGAGAGAAATCGGCTCAATGTACCTGGGATTCGGTTATGATGAGTGTTCTTCATGCTGTTCAGTTGCAGAGGCAAGGGTTGTATCAAAAGAGGGTTTTTCACCGTTCTTAACAGGTTGGAGAGATGAGAGAAGTGAGATGTTGTCATTACCAAGGCCAAGAAGGAATTTTCGGCCTTCAACCTCAACAAGGCAGATAGCCTTTTTTGGTATAAGATACCGGATTTCTATGACTTTGATCTTTGATTTTGCATTCGACTGGGCAAAAGAGAATCGCTTTCTCATCAGGCCATAAATAATTAAAATGATACCAAGAACAACAAATAGGCCCCATAGCATTCGGAATCCGGCAGAGAGCATTGAAGGAGCACTACTTTCTATCATTTCAGTACCCCTAGCCTAATTGCTCTATACGATCAACCGTACTCACAACATCGGTGAGTCGAATGCCAAATTTATCTCCCACCATTACCGCCTCGCCTTTTGCTATAAGTCGGGAGTTTACATAAAGGTCCAGAGGCTCACCGGCAAGTTTGTCAAGTTCGATGATATAACCTTCTCCCATTTTCAAGAGATCTTTGAGAAGTATTGTACTCCTGCCGACCTCAACTGATATCTGGAGGGGAACATCATACAAAAATTCGAGTCCTCGTTCCGATTGTTTGTGAGTTGTTGAGGAGGAAATCTGAGAATCCTCCTCACTGGGGGACGAGGGATAATCCATCCCCTCGTCATCAAGTAATTCTTTAATCTCTTCAGGTTGAGGCTTTGAGCTATCCTGAATATTTTCTTCTGCCATATTATTCTCCTTGATCGTAAACGCCTGTCAGATGGATAGCTTTCTTACCACTAATTATTCCTGGATTGGCGAAAAATTTATGATTTTCTTCAACAAGTACTTTGAGTGGGGAATTTGGGTCATAATCGATATCGATAATATCACCTTTCTTAAATTTCATTATCTTGCGAACCGGGATGGATATGGTTCCAGATTGGGCAATAACAGTGGTTGACATTTTTTTAAGCTCTCCAAGAAGTAAGTTCTGCCAACCGGACTGATGGACTGTTTTAACAGTCAGAAGGTCACGTAACTGATCACGGATAGGGTCGAGTGTAGCCACTGGAAAGACAATGTCAAAGCTTCCTGATAAATTCCCTACTTTTATTTGGAATCGTCCAGACAATACATCGGAATCTGCCTCAGCAATTGAGACAAGCCTTGGATTCGACTCTACTTTGACAACGGTAGAGGCCAGTGTGATTATCTGATTAAAGGACTTATCTATATCAGAACAGGCCTTAATCATGGTGGATTTGAGGACATTGAGTTCAATGGTGGTGGGTTTTCGATCAGGCTGTATGGGTTCCATTTCAGTGGAGGCGCCAAGCATAATTTCAACAAGAGAAAAACAGAGCTGGGCATCGAGTATCATCAGAGCCCCGTTTTTCAGAGGATCCAGGCCCAGGACACCAATTGCCCCGGCATCTTTCTGGGAGAGAAGGTATTCCTGGAACTCAAAAGTCTCAATCCCCGTTCGGGTGATAGTGACATTTCTCTGAAGATGATTGGTAAGACTAATACCGAAGTTATATGCAAAGTTATCCAGTATAATATCTAGATTGGGAATACGTTGTTTGCTATCGGCACTACTTGACATCTGGAACAGGTTCAGAGGTAAAACATCAGTCCGCTCAGCAGTGGTGTCGGCATCCTTCAGGTCAGTGGAGACCTGTCCGCTCTTGATGGCAAGTAATAATTCAGCAATCTGTTTTTTGTTTAGGATCGGTTCCACTGTGATTCCTTGGGTTTATTGGACAACAAAGTCAGTGAAATAAATAGCCTTTATTTTGCCGGTTTGCAGGAATGAATTCACCCTACTGATAAGTTCAGCCTTGAGTTGCTTCTTTCCCTGGAGATCCTGGAGTTCTTCATAAGTTTTATTGCCAACCAGCAGCAGGATGGCATCCCTGATCTGGGGCATACGTTTGTTGGCTTCTTCCAGGGCCTCTTCTCTGTTGAGCTCAATGGTGAGAGAAGCCTTAACGTAATGACTATCCTCTTCACTGATAATATTGACGATAAATTCTTTTATTTCTACCATTGGGCCAATGGCACTGCTTTGGGTTAAATCAGGAATGGGTACATCAAGACCAGGGTCAATTTCTTCTTCAACAACCTGGTCAGGTTTCAAAAAGAAAAATGCAGCTCCACCAATGATTAAAAGGAGAAGAACGGCCGCAGTAATGATAATTATCAATTTCTTCTTACTGCCCCCCTCACTTGATTCGTTTTCTTCTTTTTTATTTTTATCCTTATCTGCCATAATAATATCCTTGTGCTTTAAAGTGGGAAATCTCCGGGTGAGTTGCTTTTAGCTTTTGGTCCTATGCTGCTATTGGTACGGAGAACAAAATCGACTCTTCTGTTTTTTGCCATATTTTCTTCAGAAGTATTCGGGACTATGGGGCGATCAGAGCCATAGCCTATAGCTGCCATGCGGTCAAGAGGAAGCAGGTCACTCTTTTTGAAAAAACGCATTACAGCGACTGCTCTTTCGACGGAGAGGTTCCAATTACTGATTTTACGTTTTGAAATTGGAGTGTTATCCGTATGGCCTTCAATTCGTAATCGCATGGGGAGCGGTCTGATAATATCAGCCAGGCTGCGTAAGGTAGGGTATGCAGTTGGGGAGACAGTTGCTGTACCCTTTTTAAAGAGAATAGAATTATTAATACGGAGAATAATGGTATCATTTCCTCTTTTTATAAGTTCAACATCTTCAGGAATTTTATCAGATTTTAATTGAGACTGTACCTGCTTGTAAATTTTTGAAGCCATCTCATTCTGAATTGGTGAAAATTTAGAGATGGGAGGTGATGGTATAACGGGTATGGAAAATTTACTTGGTGCCGGTAATGAATGTGCTCCAAAGGCACTTCTTATAGAGGCTGAGGCTTCCGCAAATTTCACCTCCTCCATGTTTGCCATGGAAAGAAGAAGAACAAAAAAAGTGAGAAGCAGGGTGACCAGATCTGCAAAGGTTGTCATCCAGGCAGGCGCACCAGCAACACATGTTGGACATTTGGGACATTTTACCTCTTCAGCGGTTCCTTTGTTGTCATCATCGGCCATAGTCGTAATACCCTTTTACTTGAACGTTGATTCTCTAAGTTTCGGGGCTATAAATGCGTGTAACTTCTGTTCCATTATTCGTGGGTTCTCCCCAGATAGGATAGATTGCATTCCTTCAATAACGAGTTGTTTGATCAGTGTTTCAGAGGCAGAGCGATTTGCGAGCTTTCCAGCCATGGGTGCGAAAAATACATTGGCAAGAACCGCACCATACAGTGTGGTAAGCAGCGCTACTGCCATAGCAGGTCCAATGGAGTCGGGATCGCTCATGTTCATAAGCATCTGAACAAGTCCAATAAGAGTACCTACCATACCCATGGCAGGAGCATATCCTGCGAGAGAGACAAAAATAGCCTTCCCCTTCTCGTGGCGTTCCTGAAGGTATTCAACTTCGGTGTTAAGCATGGAGCGCAGGGTCTCAGGCTCCTGACCATCAACTGCCATCTGCATGGCTTTTAAAAGAAATTTATCTTCCACGTTATCCATCATTCCCTGGAGTGAGAGTATTCCTTCTTTCCTTGCTTTATTGGCGAATTCCATAAGCTGGACTATTAAAGCATGCGGTGACTCATCTTTGTTAAAGAGTGTTTTTTTGGCGATTGCCGCAGCACCTATTATATCACTTAACGGGTAGTGAACCAGCCCTACTCCAATGGTTCCTCCTCCAACGATCAGAGCGGATGGAATATTGATGAAAATTCCAAGTGGCCCACCTTGAAGAATGGCCATAAGCATAAGGCCAATCGCTACAACCATGCCAACAATTGTTCCAATATCCAATTAAAATCCCCCGCTACAGAAAATGACGTCTAGAAATGTATGATTAATCTTATATTCTGGTGATTTAAAAAACAATGCAAAATATATTCCTAATTATATGGGGAGAGGAGGTGGTTGATGCTTCTTGTTGAATTATCAATTGTTTTTGGTTTTATGGGAAGGAATAAAATGATAAAATCAAAGAACTGTCAAAAAAATGACAGGGTGAGGAGGGATATGGAATGAAAATGCATAGAGCACTGAATAAAAAATAAGTGCTCTATGCGAAAGGACAGAATTATTATTAGCGCTTTAGGTTAATCAATTCGCCTAACATTTCATCAACGGTAGTGATGATTTTTGAGTTAGCCTGAAACCCTCTCTGGGTGGTGATCATTTTGACAAATTCCTGGCCCATATCCACAGTAGATTGTTCCAGAGAATTGGTGAATATACTTCCAAGCTCAGGCCCTGGAATACCAGATCTGGCGGGTCCCGAGGCTTCTGTTCCGACATACATATTGGAACCGATCATTTGGAGTCCGCCAGGGTTGGTGAATTTTCCCAAAACCAGGGTTGAAATATTTACCTGTTCACCATTTGAGTAGGAAGCAATAACAACTCCTTCTTCATTTATGCCCACATTAGTCAGATTTCCTGCAGCAAAGCCGTTTTGATCCTGAGAAATAACAGTGGAAGCACTATTAAACTGGGTTGTTTCAAAGGTGAGATCAATGGGGACAGCGGGATCAGATCCGTTGAGCCAATCGATGGCCGGAATCTGGCCGTCTCCACCTCCAGTCAGAACACCTTCCGTATCAAATGTGATAGGTACAGCCCCGGCACCTTCTTGCACGGTTCCCAGAGTATCCTCAGCACTCCAGTGCCAGGTCCATGAATTTACTGCGGCATCTTTTACAAAGTAGAGGGTAACCAGGTGCGAGGTGCCAAGAGTGTCATAAACGGTGGTAGATGCAGAATAGTTGTAGGTCTCCGGAAGATTAATGTCGAATGCAGGAAGAGCTGGAGGTGCCACCTCACTGGCATCAAGATTGGTGTTAAAAGTCATTAAATCTGTTACCTTGGCTGGGACCAGTCCCTCATTTGGAACTTGAATATCCGTTGGATCACCGGCAATAAGATTGCCATCATCATCAAAGGGTTTACCCTGAACACGGAAACCTTCCGGATTTACTAGAAAGCCGTCTTGGTCAAAGCGAAAAGCACCGGCCCTTGAGTAATAGGTGGTGTCGTCACCGGGTTCTTTAAGCAGAAAAAAACCTTCACCCTCGATGGCTACGTCTGTGTTTGAAGCAGTGGCTTCGAAGGTTCCCTGGCTGAAAACATTGTCAACTTTAGAAACAGTGACACCACGCCCAACTTGAGATGCCCCTCCAGAGCCGGAAATATTACTGGAAAGAAGATCTGAAAAAACAGTACGCGCCGCCTTAAAACCGACAGTATTGGTATTAGCAAGATTACTACCAATCACGCTCATTGCCTGTGAGTTGGTGTTGAGTCCACTTACGCCGCTGTACAGTGCACTGGTTATTCCCATGGATGAATCTCCCCTTTAAGGTATGGATTTTAGAAGAAAAATTATCCAGCTAAAAAGTGCTGGAGTGAATCCTGAGCGATCTGTTCTTCATCCGTGGAAGCAGATTCTTCGTTGGTCGGTGATGTTGACGTCCCTGTAACATCGGAGGTGATATCATCTACAATATCTTCTACTACTTCATCTACTACTTCATCTACTATTTCATCTATAATTGATTCTTCTTCATCGATTACTGTATTTTGAGTATATATTCTATCTGACTGATACACGGCAATAATTGCATTGCTGCTAATCTCAGCACCAGCCAGAGTCTGAATGATGGCTTCTCCGGTCTCACTGGAGAAATCCACGCCGGTTACTTCCGATTGAACAAGAGGGGCGGCAGCAATTGTTGAACCTTCCTCGGCTGAGCTAGCTTCAAGAACTAAACTATATGTCCCTTCGGGAACAATGTTACCTTCCTGGTCTAGTCCATCCCATTGGAGAAAATGATTTCCCTGGCGCATTTCTGTTGGATGCAGAGTGGTAACCGTTGCTCCATTTTCATCTTTGATATGCATTGTGACAGAAGCTGCTGTTCCATCCAGCTGGTAACCAATACTGACAGGATCGCCATTAAAGGTGAAACCGGAATTAGCATAAACAACTTCTTTTCCAATGAGATCCATGGTTGCAAACCGATCGGATTGCTTTTGAGTGCTTGATAATTCAGCCATTGAGTCATTGAGGTTTTGAAGTTGTTCCAGGGAACTGAACTCAGCAAGCTGAGAGGTGAACTCAGATGCATCGTCTGGATTTAAGGGATCCTGGTTCTGCAATTGGGCGACAAGAAGAGTGAGGAAATCTTCTTTTCCCATAATATCTTCGCTACTACTATTGGTATATGTCGGTGTGAGATTTGCAGCGGTTGGAGTTGCAAAAATATCAGCTACATCAGTCATTGATCTGTTCCCGATTAAATGGTGAAGGTTCTCAGGGGGTGTTATGCCTGAAGATTGACCCCGGAGGTGCCCACATGAGTTTCGTTCGTTTCTTTTTGGCTGTCCAACAGTATATCAAAGGAGTCGTTGTCTTGAGTCAATGATTTGCCCGATGTGAATTCTTGCTGACTGGAGCTAAACTGTTCCTGGAATAATTCTTTTTGGTTTCCACCATCGCTATCGAGGGAAATTACAAAGGAATCAACCGTGAAGCCCTGTTCTTGAAGAACTGCACGAAGACGTGGCATTTGTTTTTCCAGCGTTTCAAGTACCTGTTGGCTTTGAGCAACAATGTTAGTTTTTATGGAATCGCCCTTTACTAAAATATCAATTTTCAGTGCCCCGAGTTCCACAGGGTGGAGTCGCATGGTCAGTTTACTAGTTTGCAGTCTTGGATTAACGCTAAAGCGTTGAATAAGGTTGTTTAGTATTTCTTTCTCAGGGACAGGGAGATGAACACCAGGTGCCAATTTCCCTTCGATACTGGTCGGGGGGGGGGACGTTACCGAACTTGTACTGAGCTGTTGTCCGAAGGCGGAATCACCTAGTTTCCCTTCTGATACAGTACTTCCGCTAGTCTGGTTGAGAGTATTTTGTACGTCTACTTCTGATTTGTTTTGTTGTTCGGTTCCTTTCTGGTCGTTGTTGCTTTGCTGGAACCCCGCGCTATTCTGTCCTTTTGACTCACCAAATTTTGCATTATAGAATTGTTCGTTTACATCCTGTTGAACACCTTCAAGTTTTACTGAATTTTGTGTGTTACGAACTGTGTTCTCGGGAGATAGGGGAATTATTCCAACCTGTCTGGCCTGGATAGCACTATTTTGGGAATCAGCAAGTAAAGGATTGGATAAATTCTGTAAATTTTCGCCCCCCCTTTGAGAATCAGCTGCTGAGAGTGCGCTGCCGTTAATAGTGATCGACCCATTATTTTTACCCTGGTCCAGTATTTGTTGAATTTGTTGCAGTAACAGTGTTTCAGCCTTGGTTGTTGAAGGAAGATTGTTTTCTGTCCCTGCTGGAATCACAGGAGGAGAGGATTCCTGCTGACTGATTGCTGTTGTGGTCATTCCTTCAATTGTAAAACTGTTGGAGGCCTGATGTGGTACCTGTACTTGTAATATGTTGTTATGAGGAACTGCTGCAAAACGCTTTTCTATAGAAGCAATTGTAGTATCATTTGTACTAATTAAAGTGTTGGGGCTGACTATAGAAGCAATTGTAGTATCATTTGTACTAATTAAAGTGTTGGGGCTGACTAT
>CAZIDU010000083.1:19598-20270 GCA_964538055.1 uncultured Desulfocapsa sp.
AGATGCAATTGTAGTATCATCTGTACTAATTAATGTGTTGGCGCTGCCTACAGAAGCCATTGTAGTATCATCTGTATTTATTAATGTGTTGGCGCTGCTAATTGACTCGGGATTTACACTGTCATCATTGGGGAAGGTATCAGTACTCTTATCTGCATTGTCACCAGCGAAACTGTCATTTTGCTCATTGCCCTTATCAAGGGAGGATATTGCTTCATCCATGGCAGGAGAAAATCCACCGCTGTCTTCACCCTCTATGGCGACGCCACTTTGCTGTGAGGCAGTATTTGGTGTTGCCTTATTGGGACTAAGAAGAACTGTTTCCATTCTTTTTTTACTCCACCTTAATGGTCGTGAATATTGTACTGAGTTGTGAGGCTTTGCTCTTATCCATACGGTCAAGTATTTTTGCCGCAGATTTAACTTTCATACCAGCCAAAAGATCTGCTGCAAGCTGTTCATCAAGTGTGGCCAGAGCCAGGGCAGCACGATCAGGAGTCATTTTTGCGTATATGAGACTTAAATCTTTTGTTTTTTGTAGCTCCTCAGCATCTTTTGCAGTTAATAACTCTTCTATTTTAATCTGTATTTTCTTCAATTCGGCAAGCTTTTCATCAAGTAAAGGGTGTTGAAAAGTATCTTCCAGGAACCATTTTACATGTAGCCAGGGCC
>CAZIDU010000084.1:0-20061 GCA_964538055.1 uncultured Desulfocapsa sp.
ATATTTTCAGCGTGTTATGTCGGTATTCTTTGGATTTCTATTTTGCAAGAGGCCCCTTTGATAACCCTTTCTGTATCCTGGTGTGACAGGTGTAGATATTGAAAAACACCTTCGGGTAGGCCACCGGCCTGAAAGGCTTCATGGAACCGTTCAGCACAGAGTGGTGTCTGGCAGAGTGTTTCGAAATTACCGTATTGCCCGCAAGAATTGAAGGCAATATTGCATTTATGGCTGTTAAGTATGGGTAGTTCCAGGGAGCAACAACAAAAACAATCCCGATTGCTTCACGTTGAATCCAGCGCTGAAACCCTTCTTTCTCACTGAGCTGCACCGGGGCCAGCCCCTGATCCACAAGATCAATCATCGTCCGGGAGCGCTCCTCCATACCAGCCACTTCTCCTGCTGCAGACCGAATGGGTCGTCCCATTTGCCAGCATATTTCTTCGGCAATGGCAGTTTTGTTGGCGACAAAGGCATCAACAGCTCTGGAGCATAATTCTTTACGCTCTGAAAGAGGTCTGGCCTTCCATTGCATCTGAACGCTACGGGAAAGCTCAATAACCTTGTCTATATTTTCGGAAGAGGCAAACTCTCTTTGAACATAGACAGAGTTGTCAATGGGGCTAATTGTTTCTATTCCGTGTTTCATAACAGCACCTTAAACAGTATTTCTATATGATTTCAAAATAACGACTGAGTTCCCAGTCGGTTATATGTTTGCGAAATTCTCTTTCTTCCCATTCACGTGTTGCCGCAAAATGGTCAACGAAGGTATCGCCAAATAAACTCCGGGCAGCATCCGATTCTTTAAAAGCCCTGGCGGCTTCGATCAGGGTACCGGGAAGGGCCAGATGTGGCGGGAATTGCTGATCATAGGCATTCCCTATGATCTCATTTTCCGGTTCCCACTGTTGCTCTATGCCAACCAGACCTGATCCCAGTGCTGCAGCCAGAGCAAGGTAGGGATTGGCATCGGCCGAACCCAGCCGATGTTCCACCCGTTGGGATTTGTCACTTCCGGGAATAATGCGAAGAGCAGTGGTACGGTTATCGATACCGTAGCTGGCATCGGTTGGTGCCCAGAATCCCGGAACCATTCTCGAATAGCTGTTAATTGTTGGTGCAATCATGCAGAGGAGTTGTGGCATAAGCCTTTGCTGTCCGGCGACAAATTGTCTCTGGATGGCGCTAATATTGTGCTGTTGGCTACTGTCATAAAAGGCAGAACCTGAACCCTTTGCAGAGTCCTCACTATGACGCAGAGACAGATGGATATGACCACTTTGTCCCGGGTAGTCATTTGACCACTTTGCCATAAAAGTTGCCATCAGGCCATTTTGCTGGGCCAGTACTTTCATAAACGTTTTAAAGAGGGCAGCTTTGTCAGCAGCGTTAATAGCAGAATCTACGGCGATTGCAGCTTCGAGTACTCCGGGACCGGTTTCCGTGTGCAAGCCTTCCAGAGGGAAATCCATGTCCTGGCCAAGTGTAAGAATTTGCTGATGAAGGCTGGCGTGAGTGGAGTTACGAATCATCGAATATCCAAACCAGCCAGGCGTCATTGGCTTGAGGTTGCTGTAGTTTTTTTCTCGGATACTCTCGGGAGTCTCTTCGAACATGAAAAATTCATATTCAAGTGCAGCGAAGGCATCAAAGCCCATGGATTTACCCTTGTCTATTACACGACGCAGGGCAGCACGTGGGCAACACCGCAAAAGGAAAAACCGTTCTCCAGGGATGAAAAAAATTCTCTCGGCTCATATACTTTCCACGCATTACCCCATCGTTATCGAAAAGCCCGACTTTCACATGGCTGAGCCCACGTTCTTCAACAATTTTTCTGGCATCCTTGGTGTTTTTTACATCTCTAGGCTTCATATACATTCTCTGTTTTTATGGTGCCTCTGCATGGCTGCAGCCAGCTCTCCTTTTAGTGCCTTACTCTCTGATTCCTGTCACAATAAACAAGAAAACGTGAGAGCGCTTTAATTTTGATAAGTTACAAGTACCACCAGATAGCGAACAAAGAGAGACCTTCGAGGCACTTATGCCGGCTTACCGTTCATCACCAGTGTTAGTAATTTCACCGGATGAATTCAAGCTGCAAATACAACAATCCCCAAAACACCTGAGGGCAATATCGCAACACCCGGTGTCGATTGTCGATACGTTCAATTGGGAGCCAGGATAACGAGCGTAACAACAACTTGCGCTAACTCAATTGACTTAAACGTCAACTCAATGTAAAATTGAACTAATACTAAAAAGGAGATTTGTCACAATGGATACCACGGATATTGCCATAATCCAAAAGCTCAAAGATGGCCGTATGTCATTTAATAAAATAGCCGAAGCTCTAGGCATTGCTGAGGGAACCGTTCGTTCCAGAGTAAAGAGGCTTCGTGACGACGGCCAGCTCGACATTACAGCTTTAGTGGATCCGAAAGCCCTGCCGGATAATTCTATCGTTATGATTGGCATTCGGGTAAAGGATATGGATCTTGTTAAAAAGGGGCAAGAATTCAGTGAATTACGAGGTGTTGTCTCCGTTGCTGTGGTTACAGGGCGTTTCGATTTAATACTCACCGTGCTCCTGGAAAAAGGTTTTGGAATTTTAGAATTTTATACTGAAGAGGCATCTAAGATTGACAGTGTCCAGTCCGTTGAAACATTTGTTGTCTATAAAAGTTTTAATATGAAGGTGGCCTTGCCATTCCTGTGAAATATATAACTACCCTGGGAGAAAGAAATGAAAGAGATAAGTGAACTGCATTTACCCATTGATCGTTCCTACAGTGACGATCATGAATGGGCCCAAAAAACCGGCGATACTATCAGGATCGGGGTTAGCGATTACGCTCAGGACCAGATGGGAGATATCGTTTTTGTGGAGATGCCTGAAGTCGGAGACACCTTTGCAAAGGGTGACGAATTTGGCACATTGGAGTCCGTTAAGGCTGTCTCCGAGGCATACATTCCACTAAGTGGCGAAATAATCGCTATAAATGAGGCCCTCGAAGATGCCCCGGAACTGGTCAACAATGACCCATACAGTAACTGGCTTGTGGAGATTCGGCCAACTGTTGCCGGAGAATTTGACAAACTTATGAGCCGGGATCAGTATCTGGCATTTCTTCAGGGCTAAACATGCGTTACCTACCACACACCGAACAAGAGATTAGTGAAATGTTGGCGGTCACAGGTCATACTCATCTTGACGATCTTTTTAGTCATATTCCTGATAACTGTCGTTTTCAAGATGAAGTCGACTTACCAGGCCCCCTGACGGAGTGGGCACTTAGTGAGACCTTCCAAGGCCTTGCCAAGCGCAATGCTGCAGCCTCTGCGCGAGCTGTTCTTCTTGGTGGTGGTAGCTATTCACATTATATTCCCGAGATCGTACCCAGTCTGATCAAACGCTCTGAATTTCTTACCGCCTACACCCCCTACCAACCTGAGATGTCCCAGGGCACATTACAGGGGATCTTCGAATACCAGACACTAACCGCGCGATTACTCGGTATGGAGGTGGCCAATGCCTCCATGTATGACGGAGCGTCCGCACTTGCCGAAGCATTACTGATGACATTGCGAATAGGGCGCAGGAAACAAACAGTGGCCGTATCCACCGCCATCCATCCCCATTACCGTGAGGTTGTGAAAAGCTACCTGAGGGCAGGGAAGTTCAATATTATCGAGCTTGAAACTGGCTCCGATGGGCGCACCGACACTTCCGGATTGCAGCAAATCGATGGCCTTGCCGGAGTAGCCCTGCAATCACCTAATTTTTTTGGGGTGATAGAAGACTTAGGGAATGCCGCCAATGATATCCATGGTGCCGATGCACTTTTTGTCAGTTGCTTCTCGGAACCCTTTGCCTACGGGATACTCGGTAGCCCTGGGGCAAATGGAGCCGATATTGTCTGTGGAGAGGGGCAAAGCTTCGGCATGTCACAATCTTTTGGGGGGCCAGGACTTGGCATGTTTGCCTGTCGTAAAGAGTACCAGCGCAGCCTGCCCGGACGACTGGTTGGTGAAACCGTGGACCTTGATGGAAAGCGTGGCTACGTGTTGACTCTTTCCACAAGAGAACAACATATACGTCGGGAAAAGGCTACTTCAAACATCTGCTCCAACCAAGGGCTTTGTGCCCTGACTGCTGCAGTCTACATGGCCTGCCTCGGCAGTACCGGCCTTCGTCAGGTAGCAAAACTCAATCACGACAAGGCAGAATACCTTAAAAAGGGACTCATGGAAGCTGGTGCCGAAGAGCTGTTTAGCGGCCCGACATTTAATGAATTTGTCCTGAATTTCAAATTTGATTTTGGCAGTATCAGAGAAAAATTGCTCCACAGGGGCATAATTGCAGGTATGGAGCTTGGCCGTCTTTATCCGGCACTTGAAGGAGCTTATCTGTTTTGCGTCACAGAGACAACATCCAAAACAGTCCTTGATGAAGTTATTAATGAGGTACGCCCATGACACAGGGACCAGGAACAAATGGTTTGATTTTAAATGAGCCATTATTGTGGGAAAAAGGAAAAAAAGGCCGCACAGCATTCAGCATGCCGGACCAGGATGTTCCCGAGGCAATCGGAAAAATCGACAGCAATCTTCTTGGAAAGGGCCCAGATTTTCCTGATTTAAGTGAAATAGATGTTGTACGCCATTACACACGACTCTCCACCTGGAATTTTGGTGTAGATACGGGCATGTATCCCCTCGGCTCCTGTACCATGAAGTACAACCCGAAAATCAATGAGAAAATTGCCGCAATTCATGGAATAGCTGCCTCACATCCACTCCTGGCCGATGAACTTTCCCAGGGCTGTCTGCAGCTCATGTTTGACTTACAGACAGCACTTGCCAGACTCACGGGAATGGATGCGGTTTCCCTGCAACCCTCAGCCGGAGCCCAGGGTGAGATGGCCGGAATGCTTACCTTTGCGGCTTATTTTAAAAAGAAGGGTGAGAAGCGAACAAAAATTCTGATCCCTGATACCGCACATGGAACAAATCCTGCCAGTGCAGCTCTTTGCGGATTCACACCGGTTGCAGTTAAATCAAAAGATGATGGTACCCTTGATCCGGAGTCCGTTGCGGAATTAATGGACGAAGACACAGTTGGTCTTATGTTGACCAATCCAAACACCCTTGGCCTGTTTGAAGAGTCAATCCTTGAGATAACTGCCCGTGTCCATGAAAAAGGCGGACTTGTCTATGGTGATGGGGCTAACATGAACGCGGTTATGACCATTGTGAATTTTAAACGCTGTGGAATAGATGCCATGCACCTTAATCTCCACAAGACATTTTCCACACCCCACGGCGGTGGAGGTCCCGGTGCCGGTCCCATCTGTGTAGTTGAAAAACTTAAAAGCTTTCTACCGCTTCCTAGGGTTATAAAAAATGACGGCCATTACCTCCTGGAACAGAACGATAAGGATTCAATTGGTCGCCTCCACGCATTCTTTGGCAATTTTGGGGTCCTTGTTAAGGCTCACAGCTATATCCTTTCCATGGGGAGAGAGAATCTCAAAAAGGCCAGTCAGCTTGCTGTATTGAATGCCAATTATATACGGGAATCATTACGTGATGTCCTCAAGCTCGCTTATGACAAACCATGTATGCATGAATGTGTTTTTTCAGATGCCCTGCAACAAGAGTACAAAATAAGTACACTGGATATGGCCAAAAGGTTAATCGATCACGGGTATCATCCTCCAACTATCTATTTTCCTCTAGTGGTACCGGGTGCCATAATGATAGAACCCACGGAAACTGAAAACAAAGAAGACATCGATCAGTTTATTGCTGTTTTTAAAGATGTTGCAGAGGAGGCAAGGGTTAACGGCGAAAGGCTGCGTCAGGCACCGATGCTGACAAAACTCCGCCGTCTCGACGAAACACAGGCTGCCCGCAACCCCTGTCTTGTTGGATAAACACAAAGCACATGACTCTGCAGATAATTCAACTAGGGCTCGTCTCCTATGATCAAGGGCATAGGCGGCAGATGCAGTTGCTCAAAGAACTTCATACGGGTGTCCGGCAGGAGGGTGCTTGCTTAATCATGGAACATCATCCTGTTTTTACTCTTGGCCGTAACGGTTCACCTGAAAACGTAACAGTTTCTAAAGACTTTCTTCAGCAACGTAAGATTGAGATTGTAAGGGTAGAGCGGGGTGGGGAAGTCACCTATCACGGCCCGGGCCAGATCGTCTGCTATCCAATCATTGACTTACGCCGTATGCATTTAGGTGTTGCTGAATATATCCACACCCTCGAACAGATCATGATTGAGGTTAGCTGTTATTTTGGCGTTGAAGCAAACCGAGACCAAAGAAACCACGGGATCTGGAAATCTGACAGAAAACTCGGAAGTGTGGGGATAGCCGTAAGACATGGGATCAGCTATCACGGGATGGCCCTGAATGTAAACCTTGATCTCAAACCCTTCTCCTGGATAAATCCCTGCGGTCTCAAAGGGGTTGGAATGGGTTCCATGGCAGGTGAATTACAGCAGTCATTGAATATGGACATGGTCAAAACCGTTATGATTGAAAAAATAACCGAGGCCTTCGCTGGCAAAAAGAAATATTCACATCCTGTGGTACGTAAAGCAAAGCCAAAATGGCTCAAACGACGGCTTCCAACTGGACCGGGATACGAAAAAACAAGACGAAAGATCAGTTGCAGTGGCCTTCATACCGTTTGCCAGGAGGCACGCTGTCCCAATCAGTTTGAGTGTTTTGGAAAAGGAACAGCAACCTTTATGCTTATGGGGGAAAACTGCACTCGAAATTGCAGATTTTGTGCCGTCGGCCACTCGAAAACGATCCCCCTCAACTCCCTTGAACCTCAACAAATAGCGTCCGCTGTACAAGACATGGAGCTGAGCTATGCTGTCCTGACTTCTGTCACTCGTGATGATCTTGAAGATGGAGGTGCTGCCCATTTCGCTCAAACAATAAATGCCATTCGACACCACTGTCCCGAAACCCTGGTCGAAGTCCTGATCCCCGACCTGCAGGGCAATAAAGATGACCTTGCGGTGATATGTGATCACGGCCCATCGGTACTGAACCATAACGTTGAAACCGTTGCTGGATTATATTCAGAGGTTCGCCCCCAGGCTGTCTATGGCCGCTCTCTTGAGTTACTCAAAAGAGTAAAGAAGTACTATCCTCATATAATTACCAAGTCAGGCATTATGCTCGGACTTGGGGAAACCAAAAAAGAGCTTCAAGAGACCATGTCTGATATTCGGGAGACAGGATGTGACCTGTTAACCCTCGGTCAATACCTGCAGCCAACAGGGAATCATTTGGTTGTACAGCGATATGTTCCGCCTGAAGAATTTGACACAATTCGCAGCTATGCACTCGAACTTGGTTTCTCAGGTGTGGCAGCAGGACCACATGTTCGAAGTTCCTACAATGCTGAAGAACTATATAAATTGGCAATTAGATAAATGGAGTTACTGATGAGCAAAATTGAACACTACGATGTTGTAGTTATCGGGGGAGGTCCCGGAGGGTACACAGCAGCCTTTAGAGCAGCTGATCTTGGACTGACAGTATGCCTTATCGAAAAACGTAAAAATCTAGGTGGCGTCTGTTTGAATGAGGGCTGCATTCCCTCTAAAACATTATTACATGGAACGTCATTGCTGGAACTGGCATCAAAAGCTGCTGAGTATGGCGTCCATTTTGAAAAACCGGTTTTCGATATAGGAGCACTGCGCGAAAAAAGAGATGCCGTTGTAGGTCAACTAACAGATGGCCTCGAAAAATTGAGTAAAGGTCGAAAGATCAAACGGATAACTGGAGAAGCTAGATTTCAGGATAGCTCTACCGTTGTCGTTATGACAGGTGATAACGAGAGTAGAATTCAATTTTCAAATGCTGTTATAGCAACCGGTTCTTCTCCTTTTGTCTTGCCTGGACTTCCAGATTCACCATGTATCTGGGATTCCAGTGACGCGCTTTCTCTAAAAACTATTCCTCAAAAACTCCTCATAATTGGTGGCGGTGTGATTGGAATGGAGATGGCTCAGGTCTATCATGCACTAGGTTCTGAAATAACTATCGTAGAGATGCTGGATCACATAATTCCTCCTGCAGATAAGGACCTTATTCAGCCCCTGTTAAGAGATATCAAAAACAAATATCGAATTTTGACCAAAAGCAAAGTAACGACCCTGGAGAAATCAGGTGATGCTCTTCTTGCAACCATAGAAGGAGACAAGACAAAGAAAACTGTCGAGTTTGATGCTGTTTTGGTAGCCGTTGGCAGAAGGCCTAACATCTCAGGGATAGGTTTAGACAATATAGGTATATTGTTAAATAGCCATGGTTTTGTCAAATGTGACAATCGACAACGCACCTCTCTTACAAATATATACGCGGTCGGAGATGTGGTCGGCGAACCCATGCTAGCCCACAAGGCTACCCATGAGGCGAAGGTTGCCGCCGAAAACATTGCCGGCCTAAAAGCTACCTTTAGACCTGAAGCCATCCCGGCAGTTGCCTACACGAATCCCGAAGTCGCCTGGGTTGGACTGACAGAAAAAGAAGCAAAGGAAAGAAACATACACTATTCTAAAGGAAAGTTTCCCTGGGGGGCAAGCGGCAGGGCCCTTAGCACTGGAGTTTCTGCTGGGGTAACAAAGGCGCTCTTCGACAATGAGAACGGTAGAATACTAGGAGCCGGTATATGCGGAGCCAATGCAGGAGAGCTTATACATGAGGCAGTACTTGCCATAGAGCAGCAACTTACAGCAGAGAATATCAGCGAGACTATCCATGCCCATCCGACCCTTGCTGAGACATTTGCACTTGCAGCAGAAAGTGTTTTTGGTTCGATCACCGATGCCCTGCCATCAAGAAAAAAATAATTACTTTTATATACTTGGAGTTTACCGTAAATGAGCACACCCCAAAGAACAATTTTTTTCAAAGAACATCAAAAATTGAATGCAAAAATTGTAGAGTTTGGTGGATGGGAAATGCCCATCCAATACCCCAATGGAATACTTTCAGAACATATGGCAACTCGCAGTAGTTGCGGAATATTTGACGTGAGCCACATGGGAAGACTGTTCTTTCAAGGATCTGACACCGTGGCTTTTCTACAAAGGGTTCTGACAAACGATGCCAGCGTTCTTGAGGTGGGGGAGAGCCAGTACACTTTAATACAGAACGACACAGGAGGAGCCATAGACGATGCCTATCTTTACAGATTTAAAACGGATGAATATCTCCTGGTTGTCAATGCATCAAATAGGGAAAAAGACATACTGCACCTCACCGAGTACATGAAGGAGTACTCGGATGTGAGCATGACAGATAGGACTAATAAGATTGCCATGTTCTCCCTCCAGGGCCCCTTGTCTGAAGTAATTATTGGAAAAACAATTAGTGACGGTGAGCTTCCAAAACCCAAAAGAAACAGTTTGGGTTTTGTATTTATTGAAGGCGAGGAGGTTCTACTAGCAAGGACTGGTTACACAGGGGAACCCTTATGTTTTGAACTTTTCATAAAAAATGAAAATGCGTGCAAAATCTGGAGATTACTTATCGAAAACGGAGCAACGCCTGTGGGGCTTGGAGCAAGAGACACCCTTCGTCTTGAAGCTGGTTTACCTCTCTATGGACATGAGCTCGGCGCAGACCGTGAAGGGAATGAAATTCCAATATTTGCATCCAAGCTGTCAAAATTTGGGGTGAGCTTTTCAGAATCAAAAGGGGACTTCTTAGGTAAGGAAGCACTCACACAACAGCGTATAGCAAGAAAAAAAATTTTAGAGAGAGATTTTGCTTTTGAGAACGCTCTGCCAAAGACAATCGTGCCCCTAACTATGATCGACAAAGGTATTGCCAGAAAAGGGTACAGGGTTTTTTCCAAAAAGAAACTGATAGGGCACATCACCAGCGGCACAAGTGTTCCATACAAGCTTTCATATAGCGACGAGGGTGACAATGAGGTCAGGATGAGATCAATAGCTCTGGCGTTGTTAGACTCAAGTGTACGTGCCGGTGATATAGTGAAAGTTGAAATCCGTAAAAAAACCTGTAGCGCAGTGGTGGTTACAGGTCACATAAACTCACAGCGACCGCCATACGTGAAGGTGATCACAAATACTTAATGAAAAGAATTAAACGTTTACAGCATGACTCTGTATTTACACAGCATTTAGTAGTAGTTAATTCAGGAGTGAAACGATTTGCCAGCCTCTCTGTTGCGCAATTACCATTAATTTTTCATCCGGATCCACAGCAACAGCCGTATCGACAACTTCCATCAGCGGGAGGTCATTAATGGAATCACTGTAAAAGATACTTCCATCCAAACTCTCATTATTGTCCCTAAGCCATTCCTTCAATCTGGTAACCTTACCACTGTTGAAACATGGTATCCCATCGATCTCACTTACAAATCTCCCATCAACAACCCTGACTTCAGTGGCCAATAGGTTCGGAATATCAAACTGCTGAACAATTGGTCTTGTAATAAAGCTGTTTGTAGCTGTTATGACGAGCAAGGTGTGACCCTTGTTACGATGATAGGCAACAAGGTCAACGGCTTTTTGCCCAACCAAAGGCAGTATAACCGTTCGCATAAATTCCTCATGCAATACTTGAAGTTCATCTATGGAGTACTCAACTAAAGGAGCAAAACTGAAGGCCGCGTACTCATATATATCAAGCTTTCCCTGTTTGTACTGAGCGTAAAAGGCGTCGTTGGCAGCTTTGTAGCTTGTCTCATTAACGAGGCCTTTCTTAATTAAAAAATTCCCCCATTCGTGATCGCTATCACCGCTAAGCAAGGTATTGTCGAGATCAAAAAGTGCTAATGTCATGGTATGTCAGATAATAAGTTGATGGACATTCCGTAAAGAACGAATTTTTGTTAAATTTTGGAGCAATACTAATCAATTTTACAAACAAGGGAAAGGTGAAGCTTAACAATATAGAGGCCCATGGGAATAAAAAAAGAACTCAAACGTCACGATCAACAAATGCCGCTGTGCGACAACTCCAGAAACGTTGACTTCCAGGGTCCAACAAAACCAATATCACCAAATGTCGCATAATGTATATTATGTATAGTATTTTATTGTGGCGTAATATCTGTATGTTACTGCTGCCCAAACCGAATATTTGTCACCCTTACCTGCCAACTCCGCTTCCCTTTGAAAAAATTAACGCTTGGGGTGTAGAGAATTTCTCTCTCTTGTTTTGTTTGGCAATCTTCCATCAAGTTACCCATTCCAAATGCAACTCCCTTTATCGTAGCGTTGCTTCCATTTTTAAAACTTACGCGAAGATGACTTTTATCCTTTCCTAGACGCGCTACTTCCACAAACTTTGTGAAACAGTCTCTAAAAATCGGCTGAGGATTACCTTGGCCAAATGGCTCCATCAGATGGAGTTGCCTGAGAATTCCCCTGGTAAACAACTTGGCTATTTCCATATCAGCGTCGACCTGGTCAGCCACCTGGTGCCCACACGCGAGGGTTTGCTCCTTGACTGCCCTGTCGAACATCCCTATGAATTTATTGAGATTTTCATGAGACATGCTTAACCCACCTGCCATTTTGTGGCCGCCAAAACCTAGTAGCAATTCCTTGCATTCATCAAGGGCACGATGAAGGTCCACACCCGGGATGGACCGCCCTGAACCTTTCAGGATTCCACCGCCGCAATCACACAGAACAATACTCGGTCTCTGGTACTCCCCAACAAGGCTAGAGGCTACAATACCAGCAACCCCAACATGGTAACTACCGGAAACCACCGTTGAGTAAACATCCTTATTTTTCGTACCATTTACTTCATCCTTTGCCTTAGCAAAGTCCGATATGTTGATGTTCTTACGTTTTGTATTCATCCCTGTCAAGTCCTTTGCAATGGCTGCCGCCTCGCTTCGCCCCAATGTTATAAGCAACCTGACTGCCTTGTCGGCCTGACCAAGTCTCCCGGCAGCATTGATTTTTGGTGCAAGCTGAAAAGAAATATCTTCAGAGCGAATAAAACCAGGGTCAAGATTGTTGCGCCTGCATAATGCGGTCAAGCCAACGTTTCCCTGTTTGGCAAGAACTTCCATGCCTGCTTTAACTAGGATCCGGTTTATCTCCTTCAGTGGAACCATATCGGCAACCGTCCCCACTGCAACTAAGTCCAATAATTGCTTTAGGTTGGGTTCTTTTAGTGACGCGGTGAAGTATCCGTTCCTGGAAAGATGTGCTCTGGTTGCCATGGCCAGATAAAATGCGACCCCCACTCCTGCCAGAGTTTTATCCGGAAAATCACATGTCTCCTGGCTTGGGTTTATAACTGCATCAGCCTGAATCCTATTTTCAGGCGGCAAATGGTGATCGGTCACAATTACCTTGTAACCAAGGCTTTTGGCGTACTCCACCGCCTCGTTCGCCGATATCCCATTGTCCACGGTGATAAGAAGAGTGTCTTGCGCCTCCCCTTCCTCTGCCACCTTTTGTAATCCATCCTTTTGCAGGCCGTAACCGTCGGTAAGGCGATTGGGGACGTGGTAGTCAGCGTTAACTCCTATTGATTTGAAAAATAAAATGAGAAGAGCTGTGGCCGTTGTTCCGTCAACGTCATAATCCCCCCAAATCAGGATTTGGCTTCCATTTATGATCGCAGATTCAACCAACTGTACTGCAATGCTCATGTCCTTCATCAGGAAAGGGTCCGGAAGGTCTTTGAGTTTGGGCTCAAGGAAAGTCTTTATGATTTCCCCCCCCACAACTCCACGACCCAAGAGGATATTTTCTATAAACGGATCAAGGTACTCACCACTGGATAATCTAATCCGTTTTTCTTCTTCTTTATTGCTCATTGCTTTGTTGCCTTTCTAAACATTAAAAAATGACACGAAGGTATGAAAAAGTCATGGAAATACACTCGGGATTCCGAAAAACCAATCTACAAGAACGCATCAATCAAAGTTTTTGCCAAGCCCGAATCCTTCGTTTCCATCCATTGAATATTTTTAATTTTGTTAAACCAGGTGTACTGTCTTTTAGCGTATCTTCTAGTATCTCTGGTGAGCAGTTCGAGCATTCTCTCGCTGCCGTAGTCACCCTTGATATATTTACTCATATGACTATAACCAATTGATCGCATTGATTTAAGGTTTTGCCCATATCCCTTATTGAGTAGTCCGCGAACTTCTTCTTCGAAGCCATTTTCAAGCATTAGGCTGCTTCTTTGCTCAATGCGCCCGTAAAGTTCGCTGCGTTCACGCGTCAGACCAATTGTCAGTATGTTTTCAAACCGAACACTCTTTGCTTCCTTGTGTTCTTCCAGTAAGCTTGCCCATGTTTTCCCGGTACCCAGGTAAATTTCAAGAGCCCTGACAACCCTATGGCTATCATTTTCATGGATTCTTCTTGCGGAAATATGGTCAATTAAATCCAATTGTTGATGTAAAGCCTTATGCCCTTTTGTTTTTAACTGGTGTTCCAAATCCTTCCTGATCTCTGTAAAGGACGGCAGTTCGGGGGATAAACCATTTACAAGGGCAGTGAGATACAATCCTGTACCACCAGTAATTAAAACCCTTTTGCCCTTATTTAAAATGCTATGGATAGCTTGTGTTGCCTTTACTTCAAAAATACCTGCATCAAAAGGCTCATCCGGGTCCACCACATCAATAAGATGATGCGGTATGTTCTCCATTTCCTCATTTCGTATCTTGGCAGTCCCAATATCCATATAGCGATACACCTGCATGGAATCG
This sequence comes from uncultured Desulfocapsa sp., assembly GCA_964538055.1. Taxonomy (GTDB): domain Bacteria; phylum Desulfobacterota; class Desulfobulbia; order Desulfobulbales; family Desulfocapsaceae; genus Desulfocapsa. The sequence goes on from CAZIDU010000084.1 coordinate 13,768, forward strand.
ACACTGATTATTTCACAATCAAATGCCTTGGCTAGCTGGATGGAAAGTGCAGTTTTTCCTACGGCAGTGGGTCCGATGAGAACAATAATCGGTTCCTTAAGTGGAAAGATGCAAGTATCACTCATGATTCTTAGTAAAGCTAAAAGATGGTGTGAATTCCTGTGATCTAACTGGCCCTATGCCTTGTACCATGAGTAGGTCTTCCGGTGACGAAAAAGAACCAATGTGTTTTCGTGTCTGGAGTATTCTCTCCGCAAGACCGGGACCGATACCCTTTACCGACATAAGTAAATATTTATCACAATAGTTAATGGCAATAGGAAGAAAGAAAAAGGGTGCAAAGCAATGGTTTTTAACGGTTTGCACGTGGGGGGCATCTATTTCCAAAGCCACCTGTTGCGCCGTACCATCAAGTATAAGTTTATGACCCGGTGTTATCCGGAGTTCGGCCTTATCCTGGGAAACGTTCTGAGGAAAATCAAAAAGAATACATAGCTGGAATAAAAGCAAGAGGGTACAGCAAAAAAGCACAAACAGCTCCTTCCCTGCCCCCTCTTTTTTAGAATTGATGCTCTTAACTTTTCTTTGCGTTACGCTGTTCATCACGCATCAATTTATAGGTTAGGGAGTCAACAAGGGCTTGCCATGATGCTTCTATTATATTCACCGAAACCCCCACCGTTCCCCATTGTTCATTTTGATCCTTTGATTCTATAAGAACCCTGACCTTTGCTCCTGTCCCATGCTGACCCGAAAGAACACGAACCTTGTAGTCAACCAGTTCAATCTCTTCAAGAGCAGGATAAAACTGTGTTAATCCTTTTCGCATTGCTTTATCGAGAGCATTAACGGGACCATCGCCCATGGCGGCAGTGTGAACCTCTTGACCTCCGACTTCAACCCTAATGGTCGCTTCTGTTTCCGGAGGTTTATCCATACTCCGTTTCGAATTAATTGCCCTGAACCCCTTTAAGGTGAAAAAATTAGACTGAACACCAATGGCCCGTCTCATTAACAGTTCAAAGGAAGCCTCCGCACCTTCATACTGAAAGCCCTGATTTTCAAGCTCTTTTAGCTCAGAAACAATGGAAGATGCAATGGGGCTATTCGGATCAAGCTCGATACCGAATTTTTTGGCCTTATGCAGGACATTGGACTTTCCTGCCTGATCAGAAATAAGGATTCTTCTAATGTTGCCTACTTTTTCAGGTGCAATATGTTCGTAAGTCATGGGATTTCGTTTCACTGCTGAAACATGAATCCCCCCCTTATGAGCGAAGGCTGAACGCCCCACGTAGGGTTGATATTTATTATGCGGCAGATTGGCTAGTTCATCCACAAGCATGGCGGCATCATAGAGTTTATCAATATTTTTTATGGATTCACACTCATATCCCATTTTCAACCCAAGGGCAGGGATAATTGAGGTCAGATTGCCGTTACCACAACGCTCTCCATAGCCATTCATGGTCCCCTGAACCTGTGTAACACCAAGACTTAACGCCAGAAGAGAATTTGCCACCGCTGTTTCAGAGTCATTATGGGCATGAATCCCAAGGGTTACCGTCTTGCTTCGTTCGCCTACAAACTGCTGCACCCTTTGAATTATCGGTTGTACCTCATGGGGTAGCATCCCGCCGTTTGTATCACATAGAACGAGACATTCGGCCCCGCCAATGATCGCCTTATCCAGAGAAGCCAGAGCGTAGTCCTGATTTTTCTTAAAACCGTCAAAGAAATGCTCAGCATCATAAAAAAGATGCTCCACATGGGGTTTCAAGTAGGCAAGAGATTCTTCGATAATAAGAAGGTTATCTTCGAGTTCTATCCGTAAAGCATCGTAGACATGAATATCCCAGGATTTACCAAAGATGGTGATTACCGATGTCTTGGCATCAAGTAAGGCCTGGAGGTTTTTATCTTCCTCACATGGATTTGAAAAAAGTCGCGTGGAACCAAAAGCTGTTAGCTTAGCATGCTTGAGAGTTTCACTCTGCATTTTCTTGAAAAATTCAACGGCCAGTGGGTTAGATCCAGGCCAGCCCCCCTCGATGAAATCTATTCCAAGTTCATCAAGTTTATGACTGATACGAATCTTATCGGTCACTGAAAGGTTAAAATTTTCTGCCTGGGTGCCATCACGCAGGGTTGTGTCGTATATTTGTACAGATTTCGTCATCAAGCCCACCAATTATATGAGATTTTCTTCTTCCGGGACATTTTCTTTATCAAGTTCGAAGGCATCGTGAAGGGCACGAATTGCAAGTTCGGTATATTTTTCTTCGACGACACAGGATACCTTGATTTCAGAAGTTGAAATCATGGAGATATTAATTCCCTCCTTGGAAAGTACACTGAACATTGTCGATGCAATACCAGAGTGATTTCGCATACCAACACCAACAATGGATATTTTGGTGATGGCATCGGAACCATGGACACCACCGACTGCCCCAATTCTCTTGACCACAGGTTCGAGCAACTGCAAAGTGCGTTGGTAGTCACTGCGAATAACCGTAAAAGTCATATCTGTTTGACCATTCCCAGTATCCTGATTCTGAATAATCATATCAACGATAATATCAGCATCGGAAATGGGAGTGAAAATCTTAGAGGCAATTCCCGGTTGATCAGGAACACCTGAAATAGTAATACGGGCTTCATTTTTATTATAGGTTACACCTGAAACAATTCTTCCTTCCATTGCTTTATTCTCCTCTACAACCCAGGTTCCTTCAGTTTCTGTGAATGTTGAACGAACATGGATTGGGACGTTATACTGTTTTGCAAACGTGACTGATCTGATATCGAGTACTTTGGCACCAAGGCTTGCAAGCTCGAGCATTTCATCGTAAGAAATTTTGTCGATTTTTCTGGCCTTGGCACAAATATTGGGGTCAGTGGTGTAAACCCCCTCAACATCGGTGAAAATCTCACAGGCATCTGCCTTGATTGCTGCTGCCAGAGCAACGGCTGTGGTGTCTGAGCCTCCGCGTCCAAGTGTTGTTATATTCCCATTCTCGTCAACACCCTGAAATCCGGCAACTACCACTACCTTTCCGCTGTTAAGCTCGGCTGTGATTCTCTCTGTGTCAATGTTCTCAATTCGAGCTTTTGTATGCGAGCTATCTGTCAGAATCTTTACTTGATCGCCAAGAAAAGATATGCACTCATCCCTAAAAGCCTTAACTGCCATAGCAAAAAGAGAAATAGTTACCTGTTCACCTGAGGAAAGAAGAACATCCATTTCTCTGTTATCAGGTATCTCCTGCATCTGCATGGCAAAATCAGTGAGACGATTTGTCTCTCCTGACATGGCGGAAAGGACAACCACCATTTGGTTTCCTTCGCTCTTCTTTTTGAGTACCCGCCTGGCCACCTGTTTGATTTTATCAGGGTCGCCGACCGATGTTCCTCCAAATTTTTGTACTATTAAAGCCATCTTACCTCAAACTCCTCAATGCGTAGCAAAATATCTCTGATAAAGAATTAACGGTTGGTCAGTATAGAACCACCATTAACTAATAGTTTTTTTATTTTTCAAATAGTTGTAAATGAATTGCTACAATTTAGTACCTGCCAGTAAAAATGCAACTTTTTCTTCTCTCTCCCGGAAAGGTTCTCGGGCTCTAATAAATTACAGTATGTTTTTAAAACAAAACAGATAGAGTCTGGTAGCATCCATGGTCTCATTTAATTATATAAATAAACATGCATGAAAACATAGAAAACATGAACGACGCCGAATCATTTCATATAGTACTGGTTGAACCTGAAATCCCCCCTAATACCGGGTCTATCGCAAGGTTATGCGGTGCCACCAACAGTGTGCTTCACCTGGTACGGCCGCTTGGATTTTCAACGGACAACAAGCGTCTCAAACGCGCAGGACTTGATTACTGGAAATTTGTTGATATCCGATACTGGGAGTCATTAGATGATTTCCTCAAAGCTCAAGATGAAAACAGATTGTATTTTCTTACAACCAAAACAAACAGATCCTATGTGGACGCACCATTTAAACCAGGTGACTATCTTGTTTTTGGCAAGGAAACAAAAGGTTTACCGAAGGACCTTCTTGAACTCTATTCAGATCGTTGTTTTACTCTGCCAATGGCTAATCCGAATATCAGAAGCTTAAATCTTGCGATGACGGCAGGTATCGTACTTTATGAGGCATTAAGCCGGCAGTAGGATCGGTTCGCACACATAATTGATCAAAATCCAGTCATAGCCTATGGCACATCTATTGCGGCCATTATCCCGAGCACTGTGAAGTCCGGTTTCTGCACGGGAAACGATGGTCTCGATGGTGTCACCGGATATCATCTGAGCGATCCCCATGCTTGCCGTTATTGTAATTTTTCTTTCACCTTGCCCAAGAACTTGCCCACGAATTCTTGCCAGCATCTTTTCAGCTATGCGACAGCCATCTTTTGTGGAACAATCTTTCAGGATTACAAGAAACTGATCCCCTTCCCACCGACAGGTTGTATCAGATGCGCGTAATACTGTTTGGATGGATTTGCTGAACATGGAAAGCAATTCGTCACCGACCTGATGTCCGTATAGTTCGTTCACCCCTCTAAAGTGATCTATATCAACAATCAAGACAGATAATGGTTCCAGGGAACGTTTAGCGTCCAACAGAGCGTGTTCGAAAATTTCGCCAAAAGCATGTCTAGTAACGAATCCGGTCAGAAGATCAACATGTTGATTATCCTGAGAAACCAGATTCCGGAATTTCAAAAAAAGAAAATTAGCAATAGCAAGTACGATAACAAGCAAGATACTCTCTGTCAGGGAAACCTTGTGTAATGCTTTCCATAAAACATGATGATTACTATTGTCAGACAGGGAATAGAAGTCAATGGCAACGAGGAGAAGCCCCAGAAATAAGGCGCAGCCAAGAAGAAGTTGAATTAAAAAAAATATTCGATCTTTTTTCATAAAATCTACAGGTGACGAAGAGTCGGGAATATGGTAACACCAACTACTTAAATAGTTGCCAGCTACTGTTATCTGTTTGTTTTTTGTCGTTTCCTGGATTAAATCCAAACAATATAGGAATTTTAGAATATTCTTTCATAACAGAATTTAGTGAATCCAGGTATTATTTTTTTTCCAGAAGGAGCAAAAAAAGATGGTTGATCGCGTTTATAATTTCAGTCCGGGTCCAGCAACTCTTCCAGTGGAAGTACTTCAACAGGCCTCAAAGGATGTCCTTAATTTTAAAAATACCGGCATTGGTCTCATTGAAATGAGTCATCGTTCCAAGGAATTCATGGAAGTTGCTGACACCACCGAAAGCCTTCTCCGTGAGCTTATGGGAATACCGGATAACTATAAGGTCCTTTTCCTCCAGGGAGGCGCATCAAGTCAGTTTTTCATGATCCCCATGAATCTTCTTGGAAATGGTAAAAAAGCAACCTATCTCAACACCGGAACATGGTCAAAAAAAGCCATTAAAGAAGCCAGACTTTTCGGTGATATCCAGGTCGCCTACTCAAGTGAAGAGCAAACCTTCAATAGAGTGCCAACGGACACTGAATACAGTGTGGACAGTGCTTCTGAATACCTCTATTTTGTTTCAAATAACACCATCTACGGGACCCAGTTCCCCACATTTCCCAAGACCGATAAAATACTGATTTCTGATATGTCCTCAGATATACTGTCCAGGAAAATCGATGTATCTCAATTTGGAATTATTTTTGCCGGTGCTCAGAAAAATATGGGTCCTGCAGGGGTTACCATTGTCATAATACGAGACGATTTACTCGAAAAAACACCCGATAACACTCCCACCATGCTCACATACAAGACCCACGCCGACAAAGGGTCAATGTTTAACACTCCTCCGTGTTTTCCTATTTATGCAGTTGGGGAAGTTTTGAAGTGGCTGAAGAAGAAAGGTGGGGTCGAGGCCATTGAGGCAATTAACATCGAAAAGGCAGGACTCCTCTACGATTGCATTGACAGCACAGATTACTACCGCGGTCATGCTGAAAAGACGTCCCGCTCTTTAATGAATGTCACTTTCAACTTGCCCAATGCTGACCTTGAGATGAAATTTATAGCTGAAGCTGCACAAGTTGGGTTGAACGGTTTAAAAGGTCATCGCTCTATTGGTGGTTGCCGTGCTTCTATCTACAATGCCTTCCCCAGAGAAGGGGTTGAAAAACTTGTGGTGTTTATGAAGAAATTTGCAGAAAACAACCCTGGCTGATTGCTCATAGTCTATTAAAGGGTGTTGAAAAGTATCTTCCAGGAACCATTTTACATGTAGCCAGG
>CAZIDU010000085.1:0-19538 GCA_964538055.1 uncultured Desulfocapsa sp.
GTGGGTTAAAGATTTAGGTGAGTATCAGCTAAAGTGAGGATCTTTGTGAGTAATAGGTGGTTACAGATTTTTCTGTTTGTCTTTTTATTTTGTTTTCCCGCTCAGTTGCATGCTGAAAATATCGGGAAACTGGAAGTTTTTGTTTCCGTTCCACCTCAAAAGTGGCTTTGTGAACAACTTGGAGGTGATCACCTTGTAATCCATCTACTGATTGCTAAAGGTCAGGAACCCCATGCCTTTGAACCCTCTCCCAGACAAATTCAAGCCCTTTCCAGATCCAGAGTGTTCTTTACTGCCGGTATGGAATTTGAGCATGAAATAAGCCGGCGTCTCCAAACGGGAGCACCCTCTCTGCAAATAATAGATACCAGCAAGAATATAGAAAAAATTCACATGGAAGGAGCTGCTCAGGAACATAATCATAGGGAAGTGCTTGACCCTCATGTCTGGCTGTCTCCACCAAATCTAAAGAGTATGGCCGGGATTATTGCCATGGCCCTAGTCCATGAAGATCCAGAGAATAAAAGAGAGTATGAAACGAATCTGGTAAAACTGAATCTTCAGTTGGACGACCTTGATCGGGTCATTATGGAAGAGCTAAATCCATTACGGGGATCTTCTTTCTTTGTCTTTCATCCAGCATTTGGCTATTTTGCCCATCACTATCATTTGCAGCAGGTTGCGGTGGAAACGGGAGGGAAAGCTCCCACCCCGAAACAGCTTTTTGCGCTTATTCGAAAGGCGCAAACGGATGGAGTTAAGGTTATTTTCGTTCAGCCCCAGTTTGACCAAAGAAGTGCTGAAAAAATTGCAGCGGCCATTGGTGGCAAGGTTGTTAATCTTGATCCTCTTGCAGAAAATAGTGTCGAGAATATAAGGATCATGGCTAGCAAAATTACTGATGCTCTGACTGGTCAACACAAGTAATGGCTGTCGAAAAAATGAATACCAGTGCTATTTCCATTCGTGATCTTTCTTTTTCCTATGATACTCAGGTTGTACTTACCGACGTTAATTTGGAAATCCAAGCTCTTGATTCCATCTGTGTGGTTGGCCCAAATGGTGGCGGAAAATCAACTCTTATAAAATTGATTGTAGGACTCTTGAAACCAGACAGCGGTGATGTACGTGTCTTTGGTGAAAAACCGGAAGCTGCCCGGTTGGGAATTGGTTACGTTCCTCAGTATGCCAGATATGATCCGCAGTTTCCTATCTCGGTCTTTGAGGTGGTGTGTATGGGGCGCTTGAGTAACTCATGGACCGGATGGTATACCAGAGAAGACAGGGAACAGGTAATGGAATCTCTAAACCTTATAGGGCTTGCAGATATTGCTGCGCAACCATTCTCTGCCATTTCCGGGGGACAGCGACAGCGCGTACTTATTGCCAGAGCCCTGGCCTCCGAAGGAAACATTCTAATCCTTGATGAACCCACTGCCAATATTGATCATGAGTCGGAGTTGCAATTTTTTGATCTCCTGACTGAGTTGAACAAACGTATGACCATACTTATGGTGACCCATGAGGTTGGTTTTGCATCCACTTTTTTTAAGCGAATAGCATGTGTAAATAAACAGGTGGTGATTCATCCAACGAGTGCCCTTACGGGAGATCTTATTCGTGACATGTATGGTGGAGATCTGCAGATGATTCGCCACGATCACTGTTGTGGAGTTGAGGGACATCAGCATGATTGAGTTTCTGGCAGCACTCACTGATCCCAATTTACCGTTTTTCCGTTATGCCTTGCTTACTGGAATCTTTGCCTCTATTCCCTTTGGTATTATAGGGACTTTTGTTGTTGTCCGCCGCATCAGTTATATTGCCGGGGCCATTGCTCACTGTGTACTTGGTGGAATTGGTTTTGGTCTGTACCTGGAAAAGGCGGTGGGCATTACCTGGTTTGGGCCCATGCAGGGGGCAGTCTTGGTGGCATTGCTTGCAGCAGTCATTTTGGCGCTTGTCAGTCGTTATGCTGCTGAGCGTGAGGATAGTGTGATTGGTGCTCTCTGGGCGGTTGGTATGGCGACGGGACTGCTTTTTATTGCGAAAACTCCTGGGTATGTCGATCCCATGAGTTACCTTTTCGGGAATATCCTCCTCGTCTCAAAACAGGACTTTATCTTTGTCTTGGCACTTGATGTCCTTGTATTGGGACTCGTCACTCTGTTTTATAATAAATTTCTGGCAGTGTGTTTTGACGAAGAATTTGCCCGGTTGCGGGGTGTTCATACCGGCTGGATGTATTTGCTGCTATTGTGCTTGGCAGCGCTTACCATTGTTCTCTTGGTACGAGTAGTCGGGATTGTTATGGTGATTGCTTTACTTACCCTACCGGCTGCTGTTGCAGGAAATATGTCAGGAAATATCAGGCAGATGATGCTATTGGCAGTTCTTCTCTGTGCAAGCTTTGTAGTGCTGGGCCTTGGAGTGAGTTATAACCTTGATTTACCAAGTGGGCCGGTAATTATTGTTATTGCGGCTCTTGTGTATCTGCTGGTTTTGTTGGGTGCTAAATTGAGAAAAAACTTCTCCTGATAGTGATTTTACTGCTCATAGTTTTCTGGAAGACCAGGCTTTGCTATGTATCATTCTGGAATCAATAAACCTGTTATATCGAGGGATTATTGAGTTGTACAGACCCGGTGAGCTGTATAAGGAATGATTTTGATTGTGCTGATATTTCCATAAATTCCACACCATATCTACCATCATTTGCCGACCGGACAATGACTACTTCAGACAGTTTAAAAACCTTAGTAATCGAAAATTTAACATGCATTCTGTCGCCAACCTTATGGCAGGTGTTGCAAACCATGAGAAATCCACCGGGACTAATGTTGCATATTACTCCATTACTGTTTTTACTGGAATTGAGATCCTGCTGCGCATTCTATAACACGCAAGTCCGGTAAGACCCGCTCCAAAGAGCAGCATGGTGGCTGGCTCCGGTACTGGTGCGACGACGCCGCCACCTATAACATCATTTGCGCAATAGGGAGCATAGGCGACAAAGAAACCGTTGTCTATGGAAAAACCTTTGTAAAAATCATAGCTGATTATTGATTCATAGCCATCGTTAGCAAAAGTGTAGGATGTCACAAATGTAGATGTGTATTTTTTATTAATACTGCTGAGGAAATCTTTGTCAATACCGTCTGGATTTCCATCTCGTCCTCCCGAATCTACAGTGGTGTAATTATAGCCGTCTAGGACTCTGTAAAGTCCGTTATCAGGGACATCTCCCGTGACATGGTCAACATTGTCAGTACCGCCATCATGGACAAAGTAATTCCAGTCATCCCACGAGCTGTTGTTGCTACTGTCCCATGAAGTATTGATAAAGAGTGAGTCAAAAAGTATTCGTGTATCGCTAAGCAGGAGAATGTCAATTTTTGTGAGTAAATTATTTTCTACGGTGACCAGCATTTTATCGACTCTGGGATTGTTGATCTCATCTTGAGTGTCATATGATGAGTTTGAGTATCCAGGCCAGTTGATCCAGCTGTCTTCAATAGTGTAAACCGTCGCCACAGCATTGGTGGCAAACAGGAAAATGGTACAGGATAAAACACTAGATATTATATCGAAAGTTTTCCGCATGGTTCTTCTCCAAGGTTAGAAATGACTACTTGTAGTAATTGTTCCTAATAGGAGCAGGTTTTGAATCTTTTGTATATAGTCCGAATGACTATTTGTTGTGTGGATAGTAGGATAACTGTCATACGACATCAGGATACTGGGTGGCTTTTGATAGTGATTGTTTGTTTTTATAAGGAAAAAGAACGGGATGATAGGTGAGTCAAGATGCTTTGTGAGGAGACACCTTTTTTAATATTTTCAGGGGGACTGGGTAGAATGGTACAGCAAGAGAAAGTCTTGTTGAGATCTGAAATTTATTGGGGAAAGTGATTCAAAAGGAACTCTTTCTCATCTTCTCTACTCTCAAGAAGTCCATCCAAACGCGCATCTGTAAGAGCTGAAAACATCTTTCTGAATTCCTGTCCGGGAATATAACCAAATTTCTTTAGATCTTCACCATTCAGTAATGGTTGAATACTTCGAAGCGAAGTGACATAGAGGGATACTGTCTTCTTAATTTCTTTTTTCCTGGCGATGGCCATCAGGTACAGTAAACCATCGTTTGAAAGAGGCTCCAGCATTTGACGGATAATACTGTTCTGTTCGGGGATTCGGACATAGAGTTTGTTGGCCAGTTCGTCGGCAGTGAGTTTCTGGATGATCAGCTCCCGGCAAACCTGATCATGAATCTGAAAACGTTCACAGAATGTTTCAATCTGTCTAGGGCGAGATCTGGCCATGATGGCAAGGAGATAAGTACGCCAGGGTTCAATGGGTTCATCAAGATAGAGAAGGTGAAACCAGGAGATGGCTTGCTGGGCCTGTCTGAGGATATGCAGGAAGCGACGGTCGGTTTTGAGGTTTGGTAGCAGGTCTGGCCAGAGGAATTGGAATAGCTCAAAATCTGCTAGTCGCCTGATGGCAAGAATGGGATTTTCTTCTGCAAAAATGTGTTGCAGCTCGGTGAATAATCGTGGATTGTTTGTCTGGCCGAAGAGATCCATCTTCACCGCTCCGCGAATCAGCCGTTCGGTATGTTTGGCAATCTTAAAATCCATTCGCTTTTCAAAACGTACAGCTCGTAAAATACGGCTGGGGTCTTCTACGAAACTGAGGTTGTGGAGCACTTTTATCAATTTGTCTTTGAGATCATTCTGACAGCTGAAAAAGTCGATTAGCCTCCCGAATTGGGCTGGGTTAAGCTGTAGTGCCATGGCGTTGATACTGAAATCACGTCGATAGAGATCGAGTTTGATGGATGAAAGTTCAACCGTGGGAAGTGCCGCCGGATATTCATAGTATTCTAGTCTTGCCGTGGCCACATCAATCTTGAATCCGTTGGCGAGGGTGATGTTGGCGGTGATAAAACGATCGTGGGTTCGGACACGGCCGCCCAGCTTTTTAACAAGCTGTTTTGCAAAAATAATCCCGTCACCCTCCACCACAATATCAAGATCCAGGTTCTTTTGTTTTTGGAGCAGGTCACGAACAAATCCACCGACTGCATAGGCCTGGAATTCAGAGCTATCGGCAACTTCTCCTATTGTTCTCAGGAGAATGATCAGGTCCCGATCGAGGGTTTCACTCATGAGTTGGAGAACATTTTTATTTCTTTGCGGGGTCGTACTGTCGTCCTCACGTCCGAGATCCTGGGGCAAGTGGCCGGGGTCATTGATCAGCATATTGAGGAGATCTGTTCTTGTGATAACTCCCTCAAGGCGCTGTTCATGGATAATGGGGATCAGACGTTGTCTGCGCTCAATAATCAGTTCCTCTATGTCGGCAAGAGTTGCACTGAGTGGAAGTACTTCGATGTCTGTCGTCATATAATCACTCACCGGAAAAGAGCCGAGATTGTGGTGGATGGCCTTTTCAACGACTCTGCGTGAGATGGTTCCGACAATTTTTTCTGGCGCTGGTAATGACGACATTGTCTCGGAACTGGTATCTGTAACGATCGGTAGCACGGTGATATTGTAGCGGGTAAGAAGGGTGTTCGCTTCGAATATTGAAGTATTTCCAGGAATTGAAATAACAGGTTGGGAGAGCATTTCCCTGGCAATGGCCTGCGGTTTGATGTGTTTGTGGAGGCTGCGAATCAGTTTTTCCTGGGCCTCAATCAGGGTCATATTCAGCAGGGTTGCAGATGCTGCAGAGGCATGGCCGCCACCGTTGAAATCCCTGGCAATGGCTCCGGTGTTGACTTCAATGATACGGGACCTTGCAATAAGGTAGATACGGCCTTCCATACAGACCAGAGCAAAGAGACAGTCGAGGTTTTCCATCACCATAAAGCGACGAACGATGAGTGAAAAATCATCTTCATATTTTTCGAGAGTGAGGTTTGTGACAACAACCTTAACACTTGAAATCATATAGCTCTTCGCGGTCTTGGTTAGCTCATGTATCAGATTGACCTGGCGGGCAGTGAGGTCATAGGAGAGAAATTGCGAAATAATGTCCAGCTGGGCGCCACTTTTTAACAGCCAAGCGACGGCAAAGAGATCCTCGGGGGTGCTGGTTAGGTGAGTGAGAGACCCGGTATCCTCATAAATACCAAGTCCGAAAATGGTGGCTTCTTCCCGGCTGATATGGATATTCTTTTCTTGTAATATCTGGCAGATAACCGTTGCTGTTGCCCCGACTTGGGCAATTGCTTCAAGGCTGCCTTTCATGTCATCGACGGTGTCAGGGTGATGGTCGTAAAGATGAAGGTTCAGCCTCGGATTACTAAGGCATTTTGCAAATGCACCTATACGAGCCTTTTGTCTGGTATCTACTACTATGAGGGTGTCTACCTGATTCAGGTCAATATGTTTGAGTTTAGCAAAATCATAGCGATGCTGGATCGTTTCGCTGATGAAGCGTCGGACGTTTTTCTCCTGGGAGCCAGGGAAGGCCATCACCGCATCGGGATAGAGTTTCTGTACTGCTATCATGGAGGCGAGGCCATCAAAGTCCGCATTCATATGGGTGGTGATGACTTTCATACTTTACTATCTACTATCCGCTATCCACTGTCAACTAAGAGCTTATCCGGGAATGGTCTTTTTCCCAAACGCTTCATTATTTGTCAAAATTTTCTTTACGCTTCGATTCAGAGAAAAAATCTCATTAATGGACAGGGACGAATGAATCCTCAGCCACGAGGGTGAAACTTGTGGTGGATGGATTTGAGCCTTCCCTCATCCACATGGGTGTAGATCTGGGTGGTGGTGATGTCGGAATGGCCAAGCATCATTTGTACGGAACGCAGATCGGCACCATGTGAGAGCAGGTGGGTGGCAAAGGAATGGCGGAGGCTGTGCGGTGAGACTTCTTCTCTGATCCCGGCAGCCCGTGCAGCTTCTTTAATAATCTGCCAGAATCGTAGGCGTGTCATCCCTTTGCCACGATTAGTGACAAAAAGAATATTGCTGCGTTTTCCTTTAAGGATTAAAGGACGGGATGAGTCGAGGTAGGATTCAATGGCCTCTTTTGCGGGAATGCCAAAAGGAATGAGCCGTTCCTTGTCGCCTTTTCCAAGAACCCGGATAAAACAGGATGACATATTGCAGCTGGTAAGCGCCAAAGTGACCAGTTCCGTGACCCGTAAACCGGTAGAATAAAGGAGTTGCAGCATGGCATAGTTGCGTTGCAGCAGTGGCGTCGACATCGGTGGTGGGCTCAATAGACGGTTTACCTGCTCGATGGATAATCCCTTGGGGAGGCCTGGGCTACTTTTAGGGCTTGTTATATTGCTGAAAGGGTTGCTTGGGAGTAGATTTGTGGCATGCAGGTATGAAAAAAAACTTTTTAATGCCGATATTCTTCTAGCATTACTACGATGCGAAATTTTTCTGTCACGGCACTGTTCCAGAAAACTGTGAATTGTTTTGGAGGTGATTTGCTGCAGGGATTTCTTTTTTGTTAGCAGAAAGAGCAGGAAAAAATGAATGTCAGCGTCGTAGGCGGCTATGGTATTTTCTGCAAAGCGTTTCTCGGTGATCAAATAATGGAGAAAAAGCTCTTTTGCAGAAATGAACTCTTGTGGGAGGGATTTTCTGGCGATGACTGAGTAGGATGGAAAATATAAAACGCCCGTTACATATTGATGTAATGGGCGTTAGTGAAACAATGCTGTTGTAAACTCAGTCGCGCCTGATACGATTAAACTTGCGGAGTTTACGACGAGCTTCAGCCTGTTTGCGACGTTTTTCTACACTTGGTTTTTCGTAGTGTTCACGACGTTTCAGTTCTCTTTTGATTCCATCGATCTGCAGTTTCTTTTTCAGTTGCCTGATGGCATACTCGAGATCTCCACGAACTTCAACTTCTATCATTTGGGGCTCCGTTATCAACAATATTTATGAGAAATCCAGAAACACGATGTTCCAGATTTTCATTACAATAAAAAAAAGTCACGACAATAATCTTCTTTATATAAGAAAAACTTTTGCGTCTGTCAATGGATTTTTCATATGGGTGTTGATGTGCTGTGCTGGTCGACAGCTGGGAAAATTTTCCCAGGATTCATAATATTGTTTTTATCAAACAGTTGCTTCAGCTGACGCATTACGGTGATGCTGGTTTTGCTCAACTCCATTGAGATATAGGGGGATTTGGTTATCCCTACTCCGTGTTCCCCCGAGAGGGTGCCATCCATGCTGAGAACTTTTTTGAAAAGTGCGGCTTTAGCGTTCAAGGATTTCTGAGTTTCTGCTGGGGAGTCGCTTGCAGCCATGATGTTGATATGGATATTTCCGTCACCGGCGTGGCCAAAGGTGAGTATGGAGATTTCGAGTTTCTCTGCAAGGTCTTCACAGAAGGTTACCAGCTCAGGAATGAGGCTTCTCGGGACAACAACGTCCTCGCTGGTTTTGTATGGACTGAGTTTCTGGGTTGCAGGAGAAATGGAGCGTCTGGCTTTCCATATTTCCTGAATTTCATTCTCCGTTGCAGCCTGTTTCAAAGTGCAATGGCTCTCCGTTGCAACTAAACGTTTTAGGTGCTCAGACTGTTCCTGTACCCCGTCTCTGCTACCGTCAATCTCAATGATAAGCATGGCTTGGATATCATCCTGTAATGGGGAGGGTAAGATGTCCGAGACAATCTGGAGTGCAGTTCTGTCCATATATTCAAGAGTACAGGGGAGAATGTTGTGTTGCAGGAGTGTGGCTACAAATTCCGTTGCCTGTTGCAGGGAGGTGGAGCTTAGGAGGAATGTTTCTTTGTGCTCGGGCAGGGGCAGGAGTCTGGTGATGATTTTAGTGATAATGCCGAGGGTGCCTTCCGAGCCAATAAAGAGACGGGTGAGGTCGTAGCCCACGACACCCTTTTCTGTACGGGTTCCGGTGGTAAGAATTTCGCCGTTTGCGAGCACGACTTCAAGGCCTATGATGGAATCTTTGGTTACTCCATATTTGATAGCAGACGGACCTCCTGCGCATTCTGCAACATTGCCCCCGATTGTACAGAATTTTAGGCTTGCAGGGTCAGGGGCATACATGAGCTTGTGTTTTTGCAGGCTCTGTTGAAAGGTTCCGGTGACGACACCTGGTTCGACGATGGCAATCTGGTTTTCAGTGTCAATTTCAAGGATGCGATTGAGGCGCATACAACTGAGTACAATGCCGCCCTGCACAGGGAGGGAACCACCGGTTGTTCCACTGCCGGCACCTCGGGCCACAATTGGGACACGATACCTGTTCGCTAGTTTTGCAAGGGCTGACACCTGTTCCACCGTGTCGGGGTGAACCACCACGTCCGGAAGAAACGTCTGTTTGCTGTTGTCGTAGGAGTAGCAGTGCAGTTCTTCAATTTCTCTGCTGCAGTGCTTGGAACCCACGATAGCATTGATTTCCTGAAAAATAGTATTGTCCATTGGTACCTGTTTCTGTGCATCTGTTGTAGGGAAAAATAAGAGATCTTGTTTTGATTTCTATTGTTATTACGATGTAACTTGTATGATGATTTATTGAGTTTGAGTCGGAATTGCATAGCGAATACGCTGGTAGGAAACTGGGGACATGGCCCAATTCGTCTTTGTCTTTTTAATTGGGATCGTGTCCACCAGTTTCCGGATAAATATTGTGCTGTTCAATAGCATGGTGAATAGTTACCTTCCGATAAGGTGTGTAGGCTGAAGGAGGGATTGCATCACGGCAACCTTCAGTCTTTCAGTGTCTTCAGCCTCTATAGATTATATTACTCAGGAGCAGAAAAAAAAACAGTAAGGAATTGCTGGCGATTGTGGAATTTCCATTGTTCATGGGGTAAAGTAGAGTTGGTGTTGAGCAAAATAGTTGATGGTTCAAAATTGAGGAATGTATTGTGACAAAGAAGATTCGTGTGGCGCTCCTTGCAGGCGGGGCATCGGGAGAACGTGAGGTGTCTCTGGCAGGGGCAGCAGGTTTTGAAAATGCCATAGATCGTAATAAATATGACTTGCGTCGTTATGATACAAAGACCGATCTGAGCCAGCTCGCTATGGATGCCGCTGACATTGATGTTGCCTTTATTCTTCTCCATGGAACCTATGGTGAGGATGGGACAGTTCAGGGGTATCTCGATCTACTCGGTATTCCCTACCAGGGGTCAGGAGTTCTTGGCAGTGCCCTGGCAATGGACAAAAATATGGCCAAAATTCTGTATCGTTTGCATGGCCTCCCCGTCGCTGACTGGGAGATGGCGCGACCTGAAGGTACTGATAATCCAGAACGACTTCTTGAAACCCTAAGTTTCCCACTGGTTATTAAGCCGATTCGTGAGGGATCCAGTCTTGGTATGAGCGTGGCCGAGAATATTGAGGAGCTTCAAAGGGGAATTGAAATCGCCTACGAGCATGACTCCGATGTGATGGTGGAGCAGTTTATACGTGGCAGGGAAATCACCGTTGGAGTGCTGGGAAATGAGCATCTGACAGCGCTTCCTCTGATAGAAATTATTCCCGGAGATGAATATCAGTTTTTTGACTATACCGCCAAGTATAAAAAAGGAGCTTCCAAGGAAATCTGTCCGGCCGATGTGGATGAGAGTGTTGCTGTGCTGGCAAAGGAATATGCTGTGGCGGCCCACAGGGCTTTACAGCTGCGAGGGTATTCAAGAACGGATCTGATGCTCTCTCCAGATGGGACTCTGTATCTGCTGGAGACCAATACTATCCCAGGTATGACCCCTACAAGTCTGCTGCCTCAAGCTGCAAGTGAATTTGGCTTAGATTTCACAAAGCTTATTGATACGCTCTTAGAGCTTGCATTGCAGAAAAATTGATGGCGTCGTAAAAAGGTATCAAGCTGTCTTTCCTTCAGCTTAAACACCTTTGGCCTATATATCTTGTCTTGATAGCGAAAGAAATTAAAGATTGTTTCGAAGTCTACGCTTATCTCGTAGTTTTTACACCCCTCAAGGTATTAATGACTTTCAAGGAAGCAGCGCATGTGGTCGCTGCGTGTCGGATGTCTGAGGCGTTTCAATGCCTCCTGCTCAATCTGGCGAATTCGTTCCCGTGAGACGTTGAATTGTTTGCCAACCTCGTCAAGGGTGCACTCGCACCTTCCGCCAAGTCCAAAACGAAGGCGTAGTACCTGAGCCTCTCTGCTACTCAATGTTTCAAGAATGGTTTCTACCTGTTTATGGAGATCAGAGTTTATGGCAATATCGTCGGGGAGGCTGGCCTTGTCGTTTGTAATGAGCCCCATCAGGTTTTGACTGTTTGCACCAACGGGAGCTTCAAGTGATGCCGGTTCCATGCCAGTCTCGATTATGGCGAGCATTTTGTCATGGTCCATATGGGTGTTTTGGGATAATTCCGTCATTGTTGGTTTTCTGCCAAGTTGCTTGCGCAATCCGCTGAAGGTCTTGTTGAAATGGTTGCAAGAGACAAGAAAGTGGGCGGGAAGTTTAATAGTCCTGGTCTTTTCCGGTATAGCTCTGGTGATTGCCTGTCGTATCCACCAGGAGGCATAGGTGGAAAATCGTCTTCCGGTGTTGTGGTCGAAGCGGAAAACTGCCCGCATTAAGCCAATGCATCCTTCCTGGATAAGGTCGGCCAGACTGAGTCCCCTGTCAGTATACCTTTTGGCAATTGAGCATACGAGCCGCAGGTTGGCTGTGATGATTATGTCTTTTGCTTTTTCGATTTCATGGGCCAGTATTTTGAATTGCTCACAGAGGTAATGCGTTCCGTCGTCGTGGGGGTATTTATCACAGGTGGACTGCAAGGTATTGATTATATGATCGAGTCGACGTTTTCCTGGCTTGATGGGGTTATCTTTTTTCTCCCAGGCTTCGACTGTTTTCTGTAGTTGCGTTATTTTAGAAGATGAGGATTCGATTTCTTTAACACTTTGGATGATGGTGGAAAAATTATCCCGAATTGTTTTTGTATATCTGATTTCATCTTCGTGGCTGAGGAGCTTTGCGGACTGGAGTTGTTGGGCCACTAGGGAAGGTGGCTGTCTGTTGTGCCCGAATTGACTGTCAGATGGTGGAGCTGTGACCAATACTGTTTTTGAGAAAGTGCTGTCGGATATCTGTGGCATTATGTGATCCTGTCTGTGGATAATGTGTAATTGCGAACTTTTTTATAAGAGTAGCAAAAATTGTACCTGAAACTTAATGCTTTCGCGATTTCTAATTATTTCATTGCTTTGTCGTGCTTTTTTGATGTTTGTTGTTTGGGGCTTGGTGTGTGTGTGTCAGAATACTGACAACTTCGTTTCCTTGAAATTGCTGTGTGTAATTATTCGTGTCACTTTTTTGTGTGTTGTTTTCAGTACCTCCTGTTAAGGGAGACAAAAAACGTATGATTATCCTTCGTATCAGATCTTATTTGCGTAAAAAATGAAAAGGTGTAAATATAGTTATCGGTCGTAAATGAAGTTTTCGTTTTCTTTGTAAGAGTGAGAATATAACTATTATGGAATCGGTAAAAACACTTTCGTTGCTTCAACAGCGCCTCACTCATGTGAGTAGCAGTTGGTCAGTTGATGAGTATAACTCATTAATAACATTTTACATTCGTCTGCTTCCGAAGTTGATGCAGGTGGAGCGCTGCACTATTTTCTTAAAGGAACCCGATACGGACTCATTGTTGTCGATGTATGGGACAGGACTTGAATCCAACGTGATTGAAGCTCCCCTGGAAGGAAGTATTGTCGGTCGAGTTATGGCCGGGGGGAAGAGTGTTATTGAGAATAATCTTCGGGCAAAAAATGGATATCACCATGAGGCCGATGAGCAAACAGGGTTTCATAGCCGTAATACGCTTTGTACACCCATACATAATGTTTCCAGCAATGAAGTGCTTGGAGTTATACAGGTTTTAAACAGCATGGAGAGTGAATCCTTTGATGGCGAGCAGCTAAAGGAGCTTGAGGAAATTGCTGGTTACATGTCGATTTCCATTGAATCTATCCTGCTGAAGAAGAAAATTGCGACCATCGCCCGGGAGTTTGACAGTGAAGTCACTCGTCTGGAATTCGATGCTGTTCTCGATGGGCGTTTTATCGCCGAGAGTCCTGTTATGCGAGAGGTTCTTGATCTTGTGATGGTTCTTCGAGATACTCCTGTGAATGTTTTAATTCAGGGAGAGAATGGCACCGGTAAAGAGCTTGTAGCAAAGATGATCCATGGAAATGCCGGGAAAGATGGCCGTCCCTTTGTTCCGGTTAACTGTGCCTGTCTGCCAGAAGCACTGGTTGAAAGTGAGTTTTTCGGTCATGAAAAGGGTGCCTTTACCGGCGCTGACAGAAGTCGAAAAGGACGTTTTGAAGAGGCGAAGGGAGGTGTTCTGTTTCTTGATGAAATTGGGGAGATGCCACTGATGGTACAACCTAAATTTTTGAGGGCAATTCAGGAACAGGAAAGGTCAAGGCTTGGTAGCAGCGTCATAATTCCCTATGATGTACGTCTTATCTCTGCCACGAATCGCAACTTGGCCAAAGAAGTTGAAAAGGGTGGCTTTCGTGAGGATCTGTTCTTCAGGCTTTTTTCGGTGGAAATAGAAATCCCACCTTTACGGGAAAGAAGAGAGGATATTCTTCCCCTCGCCCTTTCTTTTCTTGAAGATACCAACCTTAAATTTAAGAAGAATATAGCTGGGTTTAGTCCTGACTTGCTGGCACTTCTTGAAGAGTACCCCTGGCCGGGAAATGTTCGCCAGTTGCTAAAAGAAGTGGAACGACTGGTGGCACTCACACGAGACGATCTTATTATGCAGGTTGCAACCTGTTCCCGCGAATTACTAGCCTTTTCCAGGACGAATTATGTTGGAGAACCGATTGCTGCCAGTGATGGTTACTCCCTGCCGGATCAGGTGAAAGCCCTTGAAAAACGACTTATCCATAAGGCCATGAAAAAGGCAACCGGAAATAAGACCCAGGCTTCCAGGCTTTTAAATATCACCCGGCAGGGCTTGTTGAAAAAAATTAAACGATATAAACTGGATGTGTGATTGTTCTGCCCCCTGAATGTCTACTTATTTGTTCTCCGCATTATTCATTGTTGTTCACGATTACCACTGAAATTCTGCTTTGTCGGAGATCAGGAGGTTGGAATATCCGTATTTTAACTCATCTCCGTCAAAAGTCCTCGCCCATTCTGTCACTTGCGGAGGGACGTCTGGGGCTGGTTTGTCGAAAACTACCAGGATCACTTTCTCAGGTCTGGAAAGAACTATATATCAACTCTATCAGCTGGATTGCAGTGATAATCAAACTAGTGTTTCTGTCTTGCTATTTTCCTTCCAGGATGAGAGGATAAATAGATGCTGATTTGAGTTTTTTTGCATTTTTTCGGCGTGAAGTAAATACAAATTCATAGGTAACTATTCACCATGTTATTGAACGGCACAATATCTATCCGAAATAGGGGGACACGATCCTAATTCAAAAGACAAAGACGAATTGGGTCATGTCCCCAGCTTCCTACCAGCGTATTCGTTATGCACTTATCACTTGAATTCAGGGGTTGTTAAAATGTCTTTTTTTTAATTCAAACATTTTTTTATCCTGCTGTTCCTTCCGCTAGTTCTCAGTGGCTGCGATGCTAATGAACATCCATTCAAAGACTCTGTTCAAAAAAAGGAAATGCTTATTTATTGTGGTGCAACAATGCTCCAACCAATTATGGAGCTTGCTGCAATCCTGGAAAAAGAAAAGAACTGCTCAGTGAAAATCAGTTATGGGGGCTCCGGGTATTTGAAAAAGTCTGTTGAGGTAAACAGGATTGGGGATCTGTTTATTCCTGGGAGTATTTCTTATTTACACAGTTTGCAAAAAAACGGATTGGTGACAAGAGTCATTGATATTGGTCATATGGAAATTGCTATCTTTGTGCGCAAGGGCAATCCGAAAAATGTCCATGCTGAGTTGCGACAACTGCTTCGTTCCGATTTGAAAATT
Source organism: uncultured Desulfocapsa sp. (assembly GCA_964538055.1). Classification (GTDB taxonomy): domain Bacteria; phylum Desulfobacterota; class Desulfobulbia; order Desulfobulbales; family Desulfocapsaceae; genus Desulfocapsa. Next base: position 14,967 of record CAZIDU010000085.1, read on the forward strand.
GTTATCGGAACTGATAATGCTAGTGCAGTTGGAAAAGAAACACGTTCTATTTTACAGCAGCAGGAAATTTATCAAGATGTTCTTGCAAAAGCCCTTTATCTGACAACCGACCCCAAGGGGTTGGAGCAGAGTCTGCGAAGGGAGGAAGCCGACGCTGTTCTGAACTGGCGGGCTGTGGCACATAGAAATGATAATTTCTTGTATATGGAAGAAGTTCGTTTACCTGCGACCCAGGTTGGGCAGAAAATACTTGCTATTGGGCTACTGGCAGGCAGCAAAAATCCCGAACTTACTCGTGCTTTTCTTGAACTTGCTGCTTCTAGTATCGGCAAAGAAATCTTCTCACGCTATGGATTATAAACCATCATGAAAGAATCGATTATCCGTCAGGTGTTCTTTTTGATCGTTGTAGTTATTCTGAATATGGTCATCATCTCTCTGGTGCATGGATATATGCAAAGAAGAATTTCTTTTCTACAGCACCTTACGGAAAACGAACTGGTCAAAGTTGAGCTGAGTTATCTTTCTCATGAAAACTTACAAGACCTTCGGCTTGTTTCAGGATCTGTTTTTTAGTCGTAACACCACTGAAGTTGAATTTGTTTTTAAGAACATCACTCAAAAGATTGGAAAGTTGTCTGATATTCTCGAGGTTATCGAATACGGCGGCAGCATGAGTCATACTTATGAGGTGAATTTTGGTGGTAAAGAGAATGTGATGCGCACATTTTCCTATCAAAATTATTACCCCAATCGCATAAATATAGAGGTCCTGGATATCCGGGCTAAGATTGTCGAACTTATAGAATATGCAAAGGATTACAGGGAATTAGTAGAGATTTCAGTCACGTATGGTGATAGGGAGGCTTCAACAGGACTGCAGTATAAGGAGCTCCTTATATATTACAAACAGATTGCCCCATTTTTTGCTCGGCTCATGGAAAATTCCTACAGCATTTATTTCGATGCTCAGGCGGAAATGCAAAAACTGACTCAGGTTAAGGAGAGTATAAGGGGCATTTTTATCCAACGTCTCATCATAGCCAGGATAGTTGTATTCTTTTTGATTGTTGCTTGTGGCTGGGTGATTATTCGGAATATTTCAGAGATCCTTAGAGAGAGGAAAACCACTCAGGATGCTTTGCGAGCTAGTCATGAAAATCTCGAACAGGCAGTACTTGAACGTACTGGGGAATTACAGCAGCAGATTGTTGTTCGACAAGAGGCGGAGGAAGAACAGCGTAAGCAGGCTGATTTTCTAAAAACCGTTATCGATTCTTTAAGTCATCCGTTCTATGTACTCGATGTGGAGACTTATAAAATTGAGATGCTTAACAAGGCTGCATACGGACTGGGACCTGATAATGCTTCGTTCTGTTACGCCCTGACTCACAAGCGAACAACTCCCTGTGACGGAAAAGATCATCCCTGTCCGGTTGCAGAGGTCCTGGCTACAAAACAGCCTGTCACTATGGAACATATTCATTACGATCAGCATGGCAAACAGATATATGTGGAAATTCATGGTTATCCCATCTTTGATGGAGATGGAAAGTTACGCCATATGATTGAGTATAGCCTGGATATAACGGGGAAAAAAAATGCAGAAAAGAAGCTTGAGGAAAATAATAAAAATTTGGAAATACTTGTTCGAAAACGTACCCGGCGTCTTGAGGAAGAGGTTTTGCAGCGTGAACAACTACAGCTTGTGGTTGAGCAGAACCCAAACAGTATTGTAATTACAAACCTTGAGGGAGATATTGAGTATGTAAATAAGCAATTCGAAGAAGTTACCGGCTACACACGGGAAGAGGCGGTGGGGAAGAATCCAAGAATACTAAACAGTGGCCTCACTTCTCCCGAAATATTTGCTGACATGTGGGAGACTTTACAGCGGGCAGAAGTCTGGCATGGTCAGTTTATAAATAAGTCAAAGAACGAAGAAATCTATTATGAAAATGTCGTTCTTGCTCCATTGAAAAATGAAAAAGGCGAGATTACCCACTATGTGGCTGTTAAAGAAAATATAACAAAATTAAGAGAGGCACAACAGGCAGCCGAGGCTTCCAATATTGCAAAATCTAAATTCTTATCGCGAATGAGCCATGAACTGCGAACTCCTTTGAACGCAATTAACGGCTTTTCCCAGCTTCTTTTGAGAAGCAACAAAAAGCATACACTTGATGAACGGCAAACTCAGCAGGTGATTCAGATAAATACAGCCGGGCTCCATTTACTTGAGCTTATCAATGGAATACTTGATTTATCCCGAATTGACTCTGGTCATTTAACCCTGTACCTGGAACCGATTGTTGTGGCGGATGCAGTAAATGCTTGTGTCACTCTGGTCACTTCTCTTGCAGAGGAATCAGGGATAACAATAAACCTCGATGCAGATATCGTCAATTTGCCTCATATGCAAGCTGCATCTGACTCGCTTGAAACAGATTTTACTCAATTTATTGTCCAATGCTATAAAATATAATCGCCCTGACGGCTCTGTGACCGTGATCGGAAAGATAAAGGGGAAGGTGATATGCATCGAGGTTGTCGATAGTGGCATCGGAATCTCGGGTGAGAAAATGAAAGATCTGTTTGTACCTTTTTCCCGGCTTGGCCAGGATGATTCGGGTATTGAAGGAACGGGAATAGGACTGACCATCACTAAGGAGCTTGTTGGACTGATGCATGGCACCCTTGAGGTTAAAAGTGAAGTTGGGGTAGGATCTGTGTTCAGTGTGAGAATTCCAATGACAGAAGATCTTGCAGAACAAAATAAATTAAGCTTCGCTGATACAGCAGATGGAAGTAAAACCAGTCTTGAGCAGAAGGCTACCCTGCTCTATATAGAAGCTAACCCTAGTAATATTCAACTGATGCGTGATATTGTCGAGCAATGGCCGGGGGTGTCACTGGTTGTCAGAAAGAATGCCATAAAGGGAATCAAGGCAGCTGTTATGCTGGGGCCGGATCTTATTTTTATGGATCTGCACCTTCCGGGAATGACTGGTCAGGCGGCTTTTGCAGAGTTGCAAATGAATCCGAAAACGACGAAAATTCCTGTGATTGCATTGAGTTCCGATGCCATGCCGGCCACGATGCAGGCGTGTCTTGATATGGGGTTTGTATCTTATTTGACAAAACCTATTGAGATTGAGAGTTTGGAGTCGGAGATAGAGAAGTGTCTACATGGTTGAGAGGAAACATGGATACCGCAATAAAAAAATCAAATATTCTGATAGTCGACGCTAATACAGCAAATATTGCCCTGCTGGAAAATATCCTTGAAGATGCGGGGTATGATGAATTTACGTCCACGACAGATCCACGTACGGTGCTTTCTCTATGCATGGAAGAAGAGTTTGATTTGATCCTGCTCGATATTCGTATGCCTCATATGAGTGGTCTTGAGGTTATGGAAGTCCTGGCAAAAGAGTTCCCTGCGGGTTATTATTTACCAATTCTTGTGCTTACCGCTCAACTTGATCAAGAAACTCGCCAAAAAGCACTGGCATTCGGTGCCAAGGATTTTTTAACGAAACCTTTTCAGCATTGGGAAGCCCTGCTTCGTATCAGGAATCAGCTTGAAACGCGTTATTTTTATAAACGGCAAATACTTCGTGCTGACATTCTGGAGCGTGAGGTGGCTAAACGTACCGAAGAGATCCTTTCAGTGCAGCTGGAAATTGTCCGTCGTCTTGGGATGGCCGGCGAATTTCGTGACAATGAAACGGGAGCTCATGTCATTCGAATGAGTCGGGTATCCGAGGTTATTGCTCGTGGTGCCGGACTGGATGAAAAAACATGTGAGCTGATTCTCTATTCAAGTACCATGCATGATGTCGGAAAAATCGGTGTTCCTGACCGGATACTCCTTAAACCCGGAAAACTTGATAAAGAGGAATGGGAAATAATGAAAAGTCATGCGGATATCGGGGCCAGGATTATTGGAGATTATCCGGCTGATATTTTCTGGATGGCAGGTGTTATTGCCGCATCTCATCATGAAAAGTGGGATGGGAGTGGGTACCCGCAGGGGCTGAAAGGCGAGGCTATTCCCATATCTGCTCGAATTGCTGCCATCAGCGATGTCTTTGATGCGCTTCTGTCTGCGCGTCCCTATAAGGAGCCCTGGCCTCTAGATAAAGCATTGGCTGTAATGAAAGAAAACTCAGGGACTCATTTTGATCCAAAACTGCTTGATGTTTTTTTTGATCGACTTGATGGTATTCTTGAGATACGTGAGGCACTTCCTGACTGATCGGTGTTGGAATACTTCTACTACCATCCAGTATTTATCATCTGTTTTGAATCCATTCTTTGTCTGATGCCTGTTCGTCTGTTACTGGTTTGAATTGATGAGCAGATCAAATATTCACGAATTCAAAATCCCACGTTTGTTCACTTCTCTTTGTCTCCGTTCTGGTTATTTTGGGTCGTTTATGGTCAACTTGTTGCATCATGTAGCATTTTTTGCCAACTAAGGGAGTGTGGGGTTTGATAAGTATGCGACGTGGTCGTTAGTGTACCATTCTTTCTGTAAATTCAAATAAAGCTTGGCAGTAGCAGGCC
>CAZIDU010000086.1:0-18590 GCA_964538055.1 uncultured Desulfocapsa sp.
AAAGTTTATAATAATTTCTTTGACCTGAGGTCTGCTAGAAACAGATCTATCAACTGTTGATAGTATTTCCTGGTCATAACGGGATCAATGGATACGGAACGTGCAGTCCATATGAGTTTTTCTGTGGTCACGTCGTACAGACTGGTTTCAAGTGTAACTTTGGTTGTACTGACATAACTCCCCGACGAATACACCGAGCGGTAGATATGGGGATAGTAGCCGTAGAGTCCTCTTGAATAACTGTTTGTTCCAATGATCAGGTTGGAGGGCTGGTAGAAGTCCTTTTCATCTGCACTTACCATGTGAGTAATCAGTATGGTACTGGCACCGGTCTTTCTGATCACTGCTCGTAGTGCCTCTTCATCGGGTTCGATGGATTGTTTACTGACAGTATGGCTTGCAATAGCCTTTGTGTTCGATGAATTAAAACTGTCGACGAAGGTGTTTTCATAGATGTGGCGCTTTGTTTCATCACTAGAAATTCCTACAACAAGAACTGGTGCAATGGGCTTTTCTTCAAAGGATGCATCACTACTACTTGAAAGAAGTCTGCTTGAAGAGCAGCTCCATAAAAGACAACAACAAAGAAGCAGGAGAAGTGTTTGTATGATTTTCATAGGGGATGTGTGTAAAAAAAAGTCTCAGGCTATTCACCTGAAAATCTGTTCGGTTATATATTAATCAGAGACACAGAAGACAGCTTAGTAGGAGGGGAAGTCTCACGAGGCTATAACATTCAAGAAGAATCTGTACTTTATTTAAAAATCGACGATGTTATCAGAAAGGAGCACCATCTGCAATCACTAAAAGAGACGCAAGGTTTGAATCACTTCTTTAAATTAGGACATTACTTCGTACGTCGGTCCTGAAACCCACCGTATTAGAGATATTTCCTAAAAAAAAATGAAAGATTGGAAGAAACTGGCATGAACTGTGTAGGTAACTTGGATAGGATTATCCTGTCACAGCTCGTGCGGATCTGATTATCTCTTTGTTGTAAAGGTACTCGTCTTTCAAGGTTCATCCGATCAGGAACAATGTCTGAGGCTGATTATAAGATTATTTTATTATACTATCTGTTGTTATGGAAAAACGTCAACCTACCCCAATGAAGATTATTGATACAACGTTAAGAGAGGGTGAACAGACCCCTGGTGTCTACTTTGACCTCAGTCTGAAAAAACAGATAGTCAGTGGTCTTGCCGAGGTTGGTGTCGATGAGATTGAAATCGGGATATCCAGCAGTGAGAATAATGACCTTGAAATTTTAGCTGAATACACTCGGAATAGTCATCCGCAGCAGCAGTTTTCTCTATGGTGCCGTTGCCTGGGCACAGATATTGATTTCGGGGCTTCTTTGCGTCCCAGTTGTCTTTCTCTGTCTATTCCGGCATCTGATTTGCACCTTGAAAAAAAACTTGGAAAGAGTCGGGAGTGGGCTTTGAAACAGCTTCGGTTGTCTATCCGACATGCTTTTGAGGTTGGAGTTTCTAGTGTTGCGGTCGGTCTCGAGGATGCGAGTCGTGCGGAGCCCGCTTTTGTTCTGGAGCTTGCCAGGGTTGCTGAAGAGGCTGGGGCTTTTCGCCTCCGTCTTGCAGATACGGTGGGTATCAGTACTCCCACTACTGTCAAAAAATTAATAAACGGCCTAGGTGGGCTGAATATGGAATTGGGCGTCCACTGTCATAATGATTTCGGGATGGCCACAGCGAATACCATCACTGCCCTGGAGGGTGTGGCAACCTGGGGAGACGTTACCTTGCTTGGGCTCGGTGAACGGGCTGGCAATAGTCGTCTTGAGGAGGTTCTTGCTTTTATTACTCTGCAGATGAAAGCTGGGTCTTATAACCTGGCTGGTCTTTCGGGTTTGAGCAGAATGGTGGCTCGAGAAAGCAGGCAGGTGATTCCTCCATCACGTCCCATTATCGGCGAAAATCTTTTTTCCTGTGAAACTGGTCTTCATCTACAGGGCATTATGGCTGATCCTGCCACCTACGAACCCTTTGATCCAGTGGTCGTCGGGGCTTCTCGGAGTTTGCTCATTGGTCGTCAGGCGGGTCGACGCAGTCTTGCTGCAACTCTTGGTCGATTGGGGCTGCCATCCCTTGATGAGACAAGCCTTACTCGCCTTACTCAGCGAGTACGCTCGTTTGCTACAAGCAGAGGGCGTTCCTTGACGGATCGTGAAATAGTTGAGCTGTTACAGCCCTAAGCATGGGCCAGCTGTCTAGGGCAGAGCTTTTCCTGTTCTTTGCTGGTTCTGGGCAGCAGTATCCCATGGAACTGTGTCAGCCATTTGTGGTCCTTTTTTCCATTCCGTACTGCTATGATCTGATCGCTGAGGAGAGAGGCCTCCTGCAGGTCATGAGTAACCATGATTATAGGGATTTGCAGCTCTTTTTTTATTTCCAGGAATTTTTGCTGTAGAGAGTGTCTGGTTTCTATGTCGAGTGCAGAAAATGGTTCATCAAGAAGGAGAAGGTCGGGGTTTACTGCTAATGTCTGGGCAAGAGCTGCGCGTTGTTGCTCTCCCCCAGAGATCTGGGAAGGCTTTTTGTCTTGCAGATGACTGATACCAAGTAAATCCATTAGATTGTCCACTCTGGATGGCGTGTCGCAGGCAAAGGCCACGTTATCGCGAATCCGCAGGTGAGGGAAGAGGCTGGCTTCCTGGAAAACGTAGCCCAGTTTTCTTTTTCGTGTTGGTACTCGTATTCCGTTTTCTGTGTCACAGAGAATGTTCTCGCCAAGACGTATTGTTCCAAAATCTGGCTGTTCAAGGCCGGAAATAATTCTTGCAATGGTGGTCTTTCCGGATCCGGATGGACCGACAAGGGCTAAGAGTTCTCCAGCCGGACAGCAGAGTTCCATCTCAAGGGTGAAGTGTGAGAGTTTTTTTAGGATGGATATTTCAAGACGCATGATTTCTTTTCTCCAGTAGGTTAACCGCAAGAAGGATCATATAACTGACAATCAGCAGTGCCAAGGAGAGTTGCCCCGCCTCCTGGTATCGCATCGCTTCCACGTATTCAAAAATGGCAATGGATGCCACTCTGGTTTCTTTGGGAATGGAACCGCCAATCATAAGGATCACGCCAAACTCACCCATAATATGGGCAAAACTGAGAATCGCTGCGGCGGCGAGACCCGGCAGTGAGTTGGGGAGTACCACTCGAAAGAAGCAGGAGACGTTTGAACAGCCAAGAACTGCAGCAGATTCAAGGAGTCGACGGTCAATCCTGGTAAAGGAGGCTTTGAGTGGCTGGATAACGTAGGGTACAGTGTGAAGTATGGCAGCAATGGCAATACCTGAAAAGGTGAAGAGTAGTGAAGTGTCAAAGAGTATTTTGTAGAAGCGTCCAAAGATGCCTTGTTCTCCCATAATTAGCAGGAGATAAAAACCGAAAACCGTTGGTGGCAAGACAAGTGGCAGGCCTATGAGAGATTCAATAAAAAGCTTGCCTCGTACAGGGACAAAGACCAGGGCATAGGCAAGTGGTGCGCAAATGATCAGCAGAAATAAGGTGCTGATCCCTGCAAGTTTACAGGATAGAAGAAGAGGAAAGTAGTCCATCAGTGCCTGTATCCCAAATTGCGATAGCTTTTTCTAGCAGTATCGCCTGTCAAAAAGGAGAGAAGGTGTTGTGCCGAAGCTGCATTTTTTGATTTTGTATTTACGCAACCCCACTGGTCGACTAATTCTGCTTCCGGAATGTGCCAGTATCTCCCCTTTTGTCCATACGTGGACAAGGCCTGGGAGAGGGCTACAAAACCAAAGTGTGTATTGCCGGTCTGTACAAAAACAAATGTTTGGTCTATAGATTGACCGTAGACTAGACGGGAGAGGACAGTGTCTGCTAACCCTGTCTTTTGTAGGACTTTAAGGCTGTTTGTTCCATAGGGGGCAGTTTCCGGGTTTGCAATAGCTACCTTCCCCTTGCCTGCCAGAAGTGCTTCCTGCCAACTGTCGCCATTGATTGTAGCATCCCAGCTCCACAATACTACTGAGCCGGAAGCATACTGAAAAGGTTTCTCACAAATTCCGGATTCATGGAGAAGCTGAGGACGACTGTGGTCTGCCGAGAGAAAAAGATCATAGGGGGCCCCATTTTTCATCTGGGCGAATAACTTTCCGGAAGAGCCGAATGTCGGTTGGATGTCGATGTTATATTCCGCGACAAATAGGGGGGGGGGCAATGTTTTCCAGGACGTTGATGAAATTTGCTGCCACTGCAACCCGTAGAGGTGTTGAGGGTTCAGCCATTAGTAGAGAGGGGAAGAGGAAAAGGGAGATGATGAGAAACTGTGTCATGGTGTACCTGATAAAAGAAGCCATTATTCGGCTCTGGCGAAAGCGGGTCTGGACAGGTTGAATTTCTTGATACGATAGCCCATCTGACGTTGGGTGAGGCCAAGTTCCCGTGCGGCCCGGGCCTGTACCCAGCCGTTGCGTCGCAGAGATGCTTTGATTTCCTGTCGTTCCAGTGCCTCCAGGGAACTGTGACCAGCAAACTCTTTAGGTGTTGGTTCTATGAGGGAGGGGCTTGTCGAAGGGCGGGGTGAGGAGGGGCCATCCATATGTGCCTGTATGTTTGCCGGATAAATAATTTGGTTTTCGGCAAGTATCACCAGCCTTTCAATAAGGTTTTGCAATTCGCGAACATTTCCGGGCCAGTCATAGGCATTTAAGAAGTCAAGGGTGGTGTCTGCAAGCTTCACCTCCTTGTTGTTTCTTTCGTTACTTGAGCTGAGGAAATGGTCGATGAGCAATGGGACATCCTCTCGTCTTTTGCGAAGTGCTGGTAGATGGATGGGGACGACGTTTAGCCGATAGTAGAGGTCACTGCGGAAAAGTCCCTGGTCTACATTGGCTTGCAGGTTGACATTGGTGGCAGCGATAATCCGGACAGACACGGTGATGGTACGGGTACCGCCAATCCTCTCAAACTGCTGTTCCTGGAGTACCCGTAGAAGTTTGGCCTGGAGAAGTATGGGCAGTTCACCGATTTCATCCAGGAAGATCGTTCCGCCGTCTGCCAATTCAAATCTACCTTGTTTGGCTGTTGTGGCGCCGGTAAAGGCACCTTTGTCGTGCCCGAAAAGTTCACTTTCCAGCAGGTTTTCGGGAAGTGCGGCGCAATTCACTTTAATATAAGGTTTCTCTTTTCTGGTGCTGGCCTCATGGAGGGCACGGGCCACAAGTTCTTTGCCAGTACCGGATTCGCCAAGAAGGAGTACGGTGGCGCTGCTAGGGGCAATTTTTTCTATGAGCCAGTAGATTTCCTGCATTGCTGCAGAGTCGCCTACAATGTAATGCCGGTTGAAACGGCTGTGCAGTTCAGCTTTCAGGGATTTGTTTTCTTCGACGAGTTTTTCTTCTTTTTGGGTAATGGCATGGTGGAGAACCAGGAACTGGCCGATAAGGGTGGCCAGTATTTCTAGAAAACTCATATCTTCTTCAAAGGAAATGTCTGGTCCAAAGAGGTGGTCTACGGTAAGCACCCCCGCAGGAGTTCCCTCTACCTTTATGGGCACTCCAAGAAAAGAGAGGCTTTCTTTTTTTATCTCACCTCTGGCGCCGGTACGATTGAGGAACTGCGGTTCGCTAAGGATGTCTGGGACAACACAGGGTGATCCTGATTGGAAAATTTGGCCACAGATGCCCTCGGATAGACCGTAAATACCACGGCGCTCTTCTTCTATGCTGAGGCCGTAAGAGGCTTTGATGGATAGTCGCTGCTTGTTGGGGTCAAGAAGAACAAGGGTGGCACGCTCCATATGAAGGATATCGTGAAGCACTTTAAGGATTCTGCTGAGAGTGGTATCAAGATGTACGGCACTTCCGATGAGTTTGCAGGTTTCTGAAAGGGCGCTTATCTTCAGGGTTTCCAGGCGGCATGTTGCAGGTGGGCTCATGCTTATCGGTGCGTTTGTGTCATTGGGCGTCATCGTAGTCCTTTTCGTTAGCTCTGAAAAAAATAAAGCAGTCAGGGGATTTTCAGGATTGTTTGTATGGAGTATTGGTAGCAATAAATGTTCCATGTCGAAATCGTTGTTCCGTAGCAGAAAAAAGAGAGTAAAAGTACAATAAAGTAATAATGTTAAAACAAATGAAACGAAAATGTAATAGTTAATTTTTGAGGATTGGTGTCTGGCATCAAGGAAAACTGCTGAAAACTGGAGTCAAAAGAATCAAAAATTTCTAAAGGTTGATAGAGAAAAAAATTATTTTTCAAAAGGCAATCGGTTCTGGCACGGCGAGATTAGTTAAGTCTCTTTGAATCATACGAAGAGAGAGCAAGTCGCTGTCTCTATTAGTTATGTTCAAATTTCAGTATAGGGTAGTCCTCAGGAAGGGGTGACAGTCAAATCAACACTGGATTCAATTTTAGCGTCCCCCCCCCCCGCCACGATACGTACCGGAAACAGAGGCTGCAGAGTTCGTTCTTGGTCCGGCTGCAAGGACCAAGTGTCGATCCGTAACAGCAAGTCCAAGGCCAGGGGCATATCCTTTCCAGCCAGCCCCGGGAAGATAGACTTCAGCTTATCCGTTCTTTCAGTCAAAAAAAACCTGGGTTGCTGGCAGAACCCGTTTTAGTCACATTATTTTCGACTCAGAGAGATTTAAGCCAGCGCTGTACCTCCTTGTTTTGATTTCTTGTATGGAGCTGCTTTCTGATGCCGGCCTTGATCGTATCAAAGTCCATTCTTTCAGCTCTTTTGATCTTTTCACAGAACAGGATATGGAACCCCATGGCTGATTCTACAACTTCGCTGATTTCTCCCACCTCCATACTAAACAGTACGTCTCCTATCCTGGAATCGATTTTGTTATGAATAACTGACGGAAGAGTACCACCCTGCAGGGCGGAAGGACATTCTGAGTAGTATTGGGCGAGTTGACTGAAATCAGTATCAGGAACCAAGCTTTTCTCCTTTATTTTACTGATCCTGGCAAGGGCCATCTTTCTGTGGTTTTCAGGAAACTGCTCATTGATCGTTATGAGTATATGGCGAAGACTGCGCTCTTCGGGTTTTTCTTTCTCGGCAGCTTCAAAGTATTGAGCCACCTGTTCTTCATCAGGTGGAGAGGCACGCAGTGCCACTAAGGTCATTGCTGCTTCCACGATAAGATCCACCTCAAGAGCGGGAGCAAGAGTTGCGGGCGTCAGATTGTTGGCTGCAAGATCCTTTTCAAAGGCCTCCTGGGATTCATAGCGCGCAACAATTGCGACCATGGCTTCTTCAATGGATTTTTCAGGTATCACCACAGTCAGTCCTTCCGTGCTTTCCAGTATTTTTTTTGCAGAGCGCACTCTTCCCTGGCTTGATTCTGTGCTGTGTCATAGGCGCCTGGTTCGAGTTCATGGGGGGGACGTTGAAACATCTGCAGGGAAAATTTGAGGAGATTGTAGGAGAAGGTAGAGGGAGTCATGAGATCACCTTGCAAAAGATATGAGTTGATAGGTTATATTTACAGGCTTGATACGCAATATTGTGACCATTTGCAATTGTACCTAAGGGGATCTCCAGATCTTGTAGCGAAAGTGCGAACAGCTAATGGGCCTGATGCTGTTTCAGAGAGGCGGCATGATTTTTTCACCTGATTAATATTTCTCCGCGAAACCTAACCATACCTTTTTGTAGAACTTTACCCAAATTGTCACTAATTCCACCAAAAGGGTGAAGCCCTGTCAGGGGAATCAACACGACTGTATAAGGTGTAACAGGTTGATAATAATATTATTTAATAAAATATTATTTTTGGCACATCCTTTGTAATAGCTTCAGTGTAACAAAGACACTACGAGCTACCTAACAAAAAGGTATCTCGAAAAACTAATGATGACTGGAAGATGAAAAAAAACCAGTCACCAAATTCTACTTAAAGGAGTTTGAGGATGAGGAAAATTGCTATCTACGGAAAAGGCGGAATCGGTAAATCTACAACAACACAAAATATAGTTGCAGGTCTGGTCGAAATGGATCGTAAAATCATGGTGGTCGGATGTGACCCCAAGGCGGATTCAACTCGTCTTCTGTTGGGCGGCCTGGCCCAGAAATCAGTACTCGATACCCTGCGTGAAGAAGGGGAAGACGTAGAACTCGACGATATCCGCAAACTTGGTTACGGCGGCACCTGGTGTGTTGAGTCTGGTGGCCCTGAGCCAGGAGTTGGTTGTGCTGGTCGTGGAATCATTACTTCTATTAATATGCTGGAGTCACTCGGTGCCTATGAAGAGAGTGAGGCACTAGATTATGCTTTCTATGACGTCCTTGGCGACGTTGTTTGCGGTGGATTTGCCATGCCAATCCGTGATGGTAAGGCAGAAGAAATTTATATCGTTGTTTCCGGTGAGATGATGGCCATGTATGCGGCCAATAACATCAGTAAGGGTATCGTTAAGTTTGCAGCCTCCGGTTCTGTTCGTTTGGGTGGCCTGATATGTAACTCCCGCGCTGTTGACAATGAAGCAGAAATGATTGAGAAATTTGCTGCGAAACTGGGTACCAAGATGATCCACTTTGTTCCTCGCCATAATGACGTACAGCGGGCCGAGATTAACCGTAAGACAGTTATCGAGTGGAATCCAGATCTCCCTCAGGCTGAAGTTTATCGTGAGCTTGCCAGAGCAATTGACGGAAATCAGGATTTCGTGATCCCTACTCCGATGGAGATCGAGGTTCTTGAAGAGTTGCTCATGGAGTACGGTTTAATGGCTGCTTAAGCATTGATGGAATCGTATTTCGTATCTCGCAGAGGAACTTTTTTACGAAACCATCAAGTATTCGGCAAAAATATATTACACAAATAAAAAGAATATACCGGCCAGGCGACACCGCCTTCCGGCCAAGTGGAGATACAGTTATGTTGATAATGATTCGTGCAATTGTTCGACCTGAGAAGGCAGACGCTGTCCTGGCGGCTCTTATGGATGCGGGTTTTCCTGCAGTTACTAAATATTCCGTTGCCGGGCGTGGTAAACAGCGAGGCATCAAAATTGGTGATGTAACCTATGATGAGCTCCCTAAGGTTATGCTCTTGAGTGTGGTGAACGCAGCAGATAAAAAATTCGTTATTGATACCATAATGGACACGGCTCGTACCACAGGTAAGGGTGCTTTTGGTGACGGCAAAATCTTTGTCTCTGACGTAGAGGAATCCTACACAATCAGTTCTGGTGTCAAGGAGACCGCAGCTGCATCCGAGGGGGTGCCGGCATGAAAGAGGTGATCGCCGTTGTGCGTATAAATATGATGAACCAGACGAAGCAGGCTCTCACCGATTGTGGAGTAGACGCCTTCTTTGCTCACGAGGCCCATGGTCGTGGTAAGGGCTTTATCAACCCCGAGATCCTCGAAGGGGTCGAACAGGGCCACGAGGAAGCAGCCGCCCTGCTCGGGGAAAAAGGTAAACTTTATCCTAAACGTATACTTACCGCCGTGGTTGAAGACAGTATGGTGGGGTGTGTGGTGGATACGATTATCAACACCAATCAAACCGGTATGCCTGGTGATGGAAAGGTTTTTGTTGTGCCGTTAGCAGACGCTGTACGGGTAAGAACCGGTGAAACAGGCGAAAAAGCCATCGCCTGATTTCAGGCTTTTTAAACATCAATCGACAAAAAGCCAATTTATAAGGAGTATGCAAATGGCAACAGCGACCAAGAAAAAAATGGTGCAGTGGGAACCTGCTGATATTAAAGCGGAATTATTGAAGAAATATCCGCCCAAGGTAGCCCGTAAACGCGCCAAACAAATAATGATTAACGAGGCGCTTGAGAACGAGACGCCTGAAATGACGGCTAACGTCCGTACAATCCCAGGTATTATGACCATGCGTGGTTGCACCTATGCCGGTTGCAAGGGTGTTATTATGGGGCCAACCCGCGACATAGTCAACCTGGTACATGGCCCTATCGGCTGTAGCTTTTACGCCTGGCTGACTCGCCGCAATCAGACCGATGCTGGACCAGAAGGCCCGAACGGCGAAAACTTTATCAATTACTGTTTCTCCACTGATATGCAGGAGCAGGATATTATCTTTGGTGGTGAAAAAAAGCTTGAGGCGGCCATCCAGGAGGCGTACGGCCTGTTTCACCCAAAATCCATTGCGGTATTTGCCACCTGTCCGGTGGGCCTTATCGGTGATGATATCCACACCGTGACCAGGAATATGAAGGAGAAGTTCGGTGACTGTAATGTCTACGCCTTTTCCTGCGAAGGCTATAAGGGCGTCAGCCAGTCTGCCGGCCATCATATTGCAAATAACCAGGTGTTTAGGCACATCGTCGGCGAAAACGACGAGGTAAAACCTGGCAAATACAAGATCAACCTCCTGGGCGAGTACAACATTGGAGGCGATGGTTTTGAGATTGACCGGATCTTTGCGAAATGCGGCATCACCTGTATTTCGACTTTTTCCGGAAACTCAACCTATGACCAGTTTGCCTCGGCCCATACTGCCGACTTAAACGCTGTTATGTGTCATCGATCCATTAATTACGTAGCCGATATGTTGGAAACTAAATATGGCATACCGTGGATCAAAGTGAACTTTATTGGCGCCGACTCTACCGCTAAGGCTTTACGCAAGATTGCCCAGTATTTCGGCGAGCAGGAGCTTATTGACCAGGTAGAAAAGGTGATCGCCGAGGAGATGCCAGAGGTTATGGCTGCTCGTGAGGATGTCGTGACCAGAACCGATGGGAAGACTGCCATGATATTTGTCGGAGGCTCCCGTGCCCATCATTACCAGGATCTCTTTAATGAGATGGGTATGAAAACCATATCCGCTGGCTACGAGTTCGCCCATCGCGACGATTACGAGGGGCGTCAGGTCATCCCTAATATCAAGTTGGATGCTGATAGCCGGAATATCGAAGAGCTTGTGGTGGAAGCGGATGAGACCCGGTACAAATCACGCAAAAGTGCTGAGGAAATTAAGGCACTGGAAGATGAAGGCTACAAGTTCAAACATTATGATGGTCTCGCACCTGACATGGACAAAAACACCATCATCATCGATGACCTTAACCAGCATGAGTCGGAGAAGCTGGTGGAACTCATGAAACCAGACATCTTCTGTGCCGGTATCAAGGAGAAGTACTCCATCCAGAAGCTTGGTATACCAATGAAGCAGCTCCACAGCTATGACTCCGGCGGCCCGTATGCCGGTTTCAAAGGCGCCATCAATTTTTATGAGGAGATTGATCGCCTGGTAGGATCCAAGGTCTGGAGCTATATGAAAGCGCCATGGCAAGAAGATCCAAAGCTGTCAGCTACTTATGGCTGGGAATAAAAAAGACTGAAGGGTTGAAGGTGTCCGCCCAGCCTTCAACCTAACCACCTATACAATCGAGGTTCATCAAAATGTTATTACGACATACACCTAAAGAAATAACGGAGCGCAAGGCCTTGACCATTAATCCGGCCAAGACTTGTCAGCCAATCGGCGCTATGTACGCGGCCTTGGGAATTCATGGCTGCCTGCCTCATAGCCATGGCTCACAGGGATGCTGCGCCTACCATAGAAGTACTTTGACCAGGCATTATAAAGAGCCTATCTCTGCAACCACCAGTTCCTTTACTGAAGGAGCCTCAGTATTCGGCGGTCAGTCCAATATGCTGCAGGCCATCAACAATATATTCAGCGTTTACAATCCGGATGTGATTGCCGTTCATACCACCTGTCTGTCAGAGACCATAGGTGACGACTTGCCGCAGATCAAGAAAAAGGCGGAAACAGAAGGGAAGATCCCTGATGGGAAATATGTGATCAGTGCCTCTACCCCGAGTTATTCGGGATCACATGTCACTGGTTTCTCCAACATGGTCACGGCCATGGCCGACATGGCCGAGCCAACAGGCACGAAGAACGGAAAAATTAATGTGATTCCAGGTTGGGTAGAACCGGCCGATATGGAAGAAATCAAACGCTTGACCAATATAATGGGGGTGAAGAGCGTCCTCTTTCCGGATACATCCGGTGTTCTCAACGGCCCGCTATCTGGTGAATACAAGATGTTTCCAGAGGGCGGTACCACCGTGGCAGAATTGAAATCAACCGGTGATTCCATCGGTACTCTGGCATTGGGTGAATGGTGTTCGGCCGCTGCAGCCCGTCTTCTCGACAAGAAACATAAGGTACCCTGTAGTGTTCTGGATATGCCTTTTGGCCTCAAGGCCACTGACCGTTTTATCGATGCTCTGCGAACCGTTGCTGGTGTCAGTGTACCGGAGGAAATTTCGGTGGAGCGTGGTCAGTTGGTGGATATGATATCCGACATGCACCAGTACCTGTATAAAAAGAAAGTAGCCTTGGCTGGCGATCCTGATCAGCTTATTGCCATGACCGAGTTCCTGGTCTCCATCGACATGTGTCCTGTGCATATCGTTACCGGTACACCAGGTAAAAAGTTTGAAAAACGTATCAGGGAGATTACCAAGGACATGGGCTGCGAGGTCAATGTTATGGCGAAGGGCGATCTCTTTCATCTTCATCAGTTTATAAAAAATGAGCCGGTGGATTTCCTGATGTGCAATACCTATGGCAAGTATATCGCAAGAGACGAGGATATCCCTCTTATTCGCTGGGGTTTCCCTATCCTTGATCGTCAGGGACACCAGTATTTTCCAACCGTGGGCTATAAGGGGGGACTGCGTCTGCTCGAGAAGATTCTCGGTGTTCTTATGGATCGCCAGGATCGTGACGCTACCGAACAGAAGTTTGAACTGGTCCTGTAAGGAGGGCTGTTATGTTTGACGAAACTTACATACATTCGATGTCACTGGACGTCAAACTCCCCATTGCTCCCAATGTCAATCACCGACTGAGCGGGGCTTCGGACGAATTCCCGAAGCCCGCTCTGGTTCCGGCAGAAGCCTTGATCTGGGTCAAGGCCCTGCGCCAGGGGGGAAAGACTATTCAGAGCATTGAAATCTGCGGTCCTGGAGATGCTCTGGCTTCGGCCAGGACAACTCTGGACTGTCTGGAGCTTCTCCAGCCAGAGATTCAGGGTGCGGAACTTTCGCTGACTAGTCTCGGTCTTGGTAAGGTTGAGGTGGCATCGGATCTGGTCCGTCTTGGCCTGGAAAAAGTGAACTTGCTGGTTGATACAGTGAATGTCGAGTCCGCAAAGAAACTGTACGCCTGGGTTCGGCCGGGGAAGAAGACCGTACCTCTGGCAAAGGCTGCCGAGATGCTTGTCAGTGATCAAGCTGAGGCTGTAAAGGATTTGCAATCTGCCGGAATCAGAGTGGTGATTCGAACCACTCTGGTACCTGGAGTAAATGATGGTGAGGTCTCAGCTATTGCAGAAAAAATGGCAGGACTGGGCGCTTCAGCCATGGAAATTGACGGGGAAGATCCCCTTGATCTAGAACAATTGTCTGCCAAGGCGTCGGTACATCTACCAACAACAGTGTATACCTCGGCATCTGAGCTTCCACCTCCGGGGATGCCCACATCTTGTACGGATATTAGCATGCCAAAGCCGACATCAGAACGACCAAACATAGGGGTGGTGAGTACCAACGGCATGGATGTTGATATGCATCTGGGACAGGCATCGCAGGTGCTGATCTATGGCCCCAGAGAAGATGGGTTGCCTTGTCTTTTAAAGGCTCGGCAAACTCCTGGGAGTGGTGGCGGCTCTGATCGCTGGCAGGATCTAGCCAAGGAGTGTCTCCATGATTGTTTTGCCCTGCTGGCCACCCATGCCGATGATGCACCGCGTAAGGAATTTGCTGAGTTGGGGATCCAGGTGATACTTACCGAGGAAAATATCGAAGGCTTCGTTGATGTGCTCTACGGTGGCGGTAAAAAAAAGAAATGCAAGAAATAAAGGAGAAGTAACATGGCAATACCAGAGAGGATGATTCTTGTCTGTCAGTCGTTTCGAGTAGCCGGAGACAAGAAGGGCATCTGTCATAAAGGCACTGATGGGCTTTTGCAATATATCGAAGAGGAGGCCTTGGATCGTGGTCTTGATTGTCTCGTGAGCGCTACTACCTGTCTCAAACAGTGTGACAATGGACCTGTCATGGTGATACAGCCGGATAATTGGTGGTTTAAAGGAGTTAACAGTGACGAAGTTATTGATACCATCCTTGATGGCTTGGAAGATGGTGAACCTGCTGTTGAATATCTTATTTCCTGAATGACTCAAACAGCGAGAGAAAACCATGGCCGATATCCTCTTTTTTGAAAAACCGGGCTGTATTAATGGCGAGAAGCAGAAGGCTATCTTACGGGCTGGTGGTCATAACTTGAGTTGTGTCAATATCCTCAGCTACTCCTGGAAGTGGGAAAAACTTCTCGAATTTGTGGCTGGTAAAAAACCGGTGGGCATGATGAATTACACGGCTCCGGTAATAAAAAATGGCGATATCATCCCTGAGCGCCTCTCTTTTAGCGAGGCTGTGAAGATGATGGTGGCCGATCCCATCCTGATAAAGAGACCTCTTGTTGAGGTGGGTGACCTTAAGATACAAGGATTTACTGATGCGCGACTTGCGCCATATCTTGGAGCCTGGGACGGTCGTGATGACGTGGTGACCTGTCCCAATCTGAAGGGTCTATCCGGTGATGAGAAAAACGAGAGAAACGATGACATTTAAATCATATTTGGAGTCAGGCTGAGAAGAGTGTCCCAAATGCGGTTCTAAGGCAATAAAAGCAAGTGCACCACTAAAAAAGATGAAAGCTGGTCAGATGCAGGTTGCTATGTTTTGTGCAACATGTGGCGCCAGATGGTTGGATATATACACTCTCAGCAAAGCAGAGGATTTGTAATCTGCGAGGTGATAACTTATGGAAAGAGTAAGTATCCGCAGGGCAAGAAGAGATGACCGCGATACCTTGCTGAACCTGCTGCAACTGCTTTTTTCCATCGAAGAAGACTTTGAATTTGATGCAGGTAGGCAGAGACAAGGACTGGAGATGATGCTTCATCATGATAGTGCTATTATTCTAGTTGCTGAAGTAGAGAGCAGGGTGATTGGTATGTGTACCGGGCAACTCATGATCTCCACAGCAGAGGGAGGGTATTCCCTGCTCGTAGAAGATGTGGTGGTTGACGTGAACTGGCGTGGGAGGGGAGTGGCCACTGGACTCTTCAAAAAAATGGAAGCTTGGGGTGGAGAGAGGAAGGTTTCTCGTTTCCAACTCCTGGCAGATAGATCGAATGAACCTGGGCTCAAGTTTTATAAAAAACAAAACTGGCAGGACACTGAACTTATTTGTCTGTGTAAACATCCATCAAGTGTTAACGGAAGAAAGGAATAAAGATCATGCACGATACAAATATAAATACTCCAGCACCTTCCTTGGTAGGGTTTGGTGATATCAAAAGTAAACCTGAAGCCATCGATGATTGGGATATCTATCTCCACGATGGAGACGCTTTTTTACGAACGGCCCTTGCTGCCCATGCTAAGAACAAAAAGGCTTTCACTCCGGAAATCCTCTATAACATCGTTGCTATGGCCATTGAAAAGTTTGTAATGGCGGCCCTCATGCAGCGGGGCGCACTACCTTATAACCATACCATGGGTGACCTGGTGGAGTCGATGGACGAGGTTTTTCCCGGTGCCATGGGTGATTTAAAGGACGGGCTTCTTGACCTTGACCGTTACCAGGAAATTTGTGATGTTGACACGTTTAATATCATAGCTCCTGCCAAGGAAGAAATTCCCAACATGCTCGCTCTCGCAGAAAGGATGCAAAAGTTAGCATATGAAACAACCGGAGAAAAAAAGTATGAAAAATAGATCATTGGGTACTGTAAGGGAAATTGTGGAGTCTGCGGGAATGGGACTTTCTCATGCCTTTGAGGACCTGGTTTTTCTGGAGCATAATGGTTTTTTGCTCCTATTCAGCGACAGATCACAGGAAATGCTGATTCATATTAATGAAGAGGCCAAAGAGGATGAGCTCGCTCCTTCCCTAAGCTTGTTACAGGAAAAGGCGCTGGAGAACAAAATGGTCTTCAGTAAAGCCGGGTATTATCGATTGAGTCAGGCAGACGAAGAGAATATCAATATAGAGTTTTTAGAAACTGGAAAATCATCAAGTTAAGGAGAAAAAAATGGCTAGAGCAGATGTGGAAAAATTGTTAATTGCCGGTGGCGAAGATAAACATTTACGTGCAAAATATGATGTGCCAGCCACACGGGAGGAATTTATCGTTCTGGCAGCCTCAGAAGGCTATGATTTCACCGTGGAAGAACTGAATGCCGTTCTGAAAGAGTCCGGTGATGTTTTTGAGAAAAATGGAAATCCAGCGAAACGATCCATCTGGTGGGCCTAGGCTGCCAGATCAAGCTTGCAAACACACTATGCTTTGCAGATAGTGTGTTTTGTCTGTTTCTGTTGTAACGAATTTATTGGGTATTAAGCTGGAGTTGTTCAGACTTGATCTGACAGTTTTGCTGATCAGGTGGGATCATACGGGACACTCATAGTCTATATAGGAGAAATCTTAAGTTGAGGCGAGAGGCTCAAAAGATAGAGATTTCCACCGGCAATTTTATATGTGATTTCCATTTTCCTGTAAAGATATGTAGAAACATCTCCGTATTTATAAAACGCCCTCAACTTGATCTTGCCAAAATACACCTCAAGATAGTAAGGAAAATATAAGTAATAAAAGATATGATTTCCCCTCAATGCAGGAAAGCATTGAGTTGCCTGCTTGATAATTGAGAACTTACCAATAACCCAATAGATTCAATGAGAAACTGGAAGCATTCTCCTAAAAATTCTTATGTGGCAAAGTATGTTGAATGCTATTGGTTTTTAGAAAGAAAACATGGCGACCACGGCCATAAGTACCCTAAATTAAATCCTGATCCTGCTGGGCATTTGATTCTTACTGAAGCTGAGCAATGTTATCAATATGAACATGGTATGTTTTCTGTACAGGGGAATGGAAGCCATTGGATATTCCCTCATTGCCAAACATTTCAAATGGATCATTCTCAACCATTTTTGATTCTGGGTATAAAATTTCACATAGGCGCCCTGTACTCGTTAAATATCACTCCTAAGCAACCTGTTATGGATCAAATAATTGGTGTTGATGCCAAAACCTTACTTAAATCCGAGGGTTTTAGCGAAACAGAACTATTGGTTAAGGCGAGGCGGCAACCTGAAATATGTTGTGACATAATAGATGAATTATTAATGCCTTGGTTACAAGCTAGCCATCAAGATAGACACAGTCGATTATCACAGAGTGCATTACCCTTATTATCAGATACGCCAATTTCCAAAATGGGAGTGTTATTACACTGCTCGCAGCGAACCATCGAAAGAAGTTTTTTACGTGTCACAGGGCTTACTTTAAAACAATGTCAGTCGATGAACAGACTTGAAACATTATTAGAGTATTTGCATCGCCGTGAAGCAAGAGAAGTCGACTGGGCAGATATCGCTTATCAATTTGGCTTCAGCGATCAGCCACATTTAATTCGCTATTTGAAAAATAGTATTGGGGCAACGCCAGGAGAGTATGTAAAACAACGTGATTTAACCATAGATATTTACGGTAATTTTGAAAAGAATTAATAACTGTCGTTTTTTTTCAATCATTTTTAAACGACTGTCATTAAGGTTGATCCAAGAACTGAGGCACTTATGAAGTAAATACAGACCAAACCCGAAAAGATTAGAATAGGATTAAAAATGAAAGCAGAAATCAGACATTACCAGGATCGTGACTTAAACGACTTGCTAACCGCATGGGAGAATGCTTCAAAAATTGCACACCCTTTTATGACAAATCAATTTTTCGAACAAGAACGCTATAACATCCCTAATTTATATCTCCCTAACGCCGACACATGGGTTGCAATTGATGGCGAAAAAGTGGTTGGATTTATGGCCTTAATAGGCAATGAGATTGGAGGTGTTTTCGTTGACCCAAGTCACCATGGTCGTGGCTTTGGCAAAATGCTGATAGACAAAGCCAATAGTTTGCATTCTCATCTGGAAGTTGAGGTCTTTAAGAAAAATTCGATAGGTCGCGGCTTTTATGATCGTTACGGGTTTAAATTCCTTGAAGAGAAGATACATGAAGAAACAGGAAACACTCTTTTAAGACTGGCATTTACCGTAGATTAGCCCAACAAGTCAATTATCGTGCCGAGCTAAATCCGGTGCCTTGAGATTCCCTTTACGGGGATGAAATTGGCAAATGTTACCCAGTGGGTGAGTGACCGAAAGACTCACAAGTCCCACCTGCCTAAAGCCTAACCAGCAGGGCAGTAGTGAAACCTGAGGGCCAGCCCAGTGATGGGAGTCCGAAGCCAGGTGGATCAAGAATGCAGGGTCTGCATTGAGCCCCGAAAAATGTATAGTTGTGGTTATTGGATAAACTTTCGTAAGTTGAAAGGGAAAGCCGACGGCGTTGATTGGTCGGAAGGCAACAGTCCTGAGAGCGCAATGGATAGCAAGCAGGACACCACCGGGGTCTTAGACCAGATCATGTATTTACTGGGGTAACCCGGGAACTCGGGAGATCCAATTGTCTCCAGCAATTCCCGAAGCAAGTCTCATTATAGTCTGAAAACGGGTATATAGGCCA
>CAZIDU010000087.1:0-18386 GCA_964538055.1 uncultured Desulfocapsa sp.
TATGTCATTGTTTTTACTCAGTGATGTTCAATTCTTTGCAACACCTTTTATTAGTCTGAATCCAGGGAAAGTTCCTGACATAATGGGCCTTTCATGGAAGCTTGAAGAGGTTTTTATCAATCTGTTGATGAACAGCCTGGATGCTTGTGATGTTGAGGATAGGATCAGAATTGAAACCTCTGTGGTCAGGAATTCTGTTGAGGTGCTGATTTCAGATACCGGTCACGGTATTGTTGAGAAGGATCTCTTTAAGGTTTTTGATCCCTTTTATACCACCAAAGAAATAGGAAAAGGAACTGGTCTGGGATTGTCCGTGTGCTATAATATAGTTAAGCAGCATGGAGGAAAAATTGATCTTGTGAGCAGTGAACATGGAGGAACTGTTATGACGCTCTCTTTTCCGGTGATAAGCTATGACAACTGAAACAATCCTGGTGATCGATGATGATCAGGATCTGAGAGAGGGTATAGTAGAAATTCTTGAGAATAATAATTTTACAGTGAGCGGCTGTGATTCCGCTGAGGCTGCTCTTGAAAGCATAAGAAAGACTCCGCCCCATCTAGTTATTGTGGATAACATGATGCCTGGAATGGGGGGGATGGCTCTCTTGCCGCTTTTAAAAAACGATTATCCAAATATCAGGATTATCATGATTACGGCATTTTCAACGGTTGAAAATGCTGTTACGGCCATGAAAAATGGTGCCGACGATTATATTAGTAAACCATTCAGGCGCGATGAGCTACTCGTCGCCGTACGTTGTAACCTTGAAGCATTAAAGTTTTCCCGGCAGTTATCAGAACCCGTTATGGATGATGCTCTGGCCTGTCTTGCAAACGGAATCAGAAGAGAAATTCTTGCAACGCTTTCCAGAGAAAAACAGATGCGATTTATGAATCTGACCCGTTCCCTGGGGATCAGCGATCACACCAAGGTGAATTTTCACCTGAAAAGTCTTAAGATAAACAATCTTGTCTCCCAGGATCGTGAAAAAAACTACCGCCTGACCCCGGAAGGGGAAAAAATGGTCGATTGTCTGCAATTGCTCTCCAAACATATTTCCTCATAAATACAAACAGGTAGTGCCACGTTGTGAAGTATTCTTCACATAATTCCACCATTCGGTGAGGAAACCTTCTCTGGAATCCCCCCTCTTTTACTTATACAGTTCTATTGTAGAGGGTTTTTGTATCTGGGAATACAACCATTAACAGAGGGGGGAAGTATGAAAAAAGTAGTGAAGCGAGCCGCGCTTGCAGCAGGAATTATTGTTTTGGGTTTTTCTGGGAATGCCTTTGCGGAAAGAGGGTATGTCGGGTCTGACACTTGTTTCAAGTGTCATCCCGGCCAATATAACGATTTTATTGTTTCCGGACATTCGTATAAATTATCGAGAGCAGAGGATGCGAGGAACAGGCCTATCCCCTTGCCTCCGGGTTATACATGGGATGATATTTCATACGTCATTGGAGGAAAGTACAAGAAGGCCCGTTTTATCGATAATAACGGATTTATCATTACAGCTGCAAAGGATGGTTCAGAGCTGAAAACCCAATTCAACATTGAGGACGGCACCTGGTCTTTTTATCACAAGGGCGAGAAAAAACCCTACAACTGCGGTAAATGTCACACCACCGGTTATCAGAAAGAAGGCCATCAGGATGGCAAGGAGGGGCTGGTGGGAACCTGGGCACAGCCTGGGGTACATTGTGAAGCATGTCATGGTCCTGCCGGCGATCATATAAAGAGTAATGAGCTTGCCAAGGCTAACAAAATGATGATTCAGAAAGAAATGTTACTTTGCGGCGGCTGCCATATCAGAGGGGACAAGGATAAAATACCAGCAAGTGGTGGTTTTATCAAACACCATGAGCAGTTTAACGAATCGCTCCGCGGACCACATAACGAAGCTAATGATGTTACCTGCATTACATGCCATGATCAGCATAAATCGGCAAAATTCAAAGAGGGTATCAGAGTTTCGTGTGCATCGTGTCATGAAGATGCAGGTAAGTCCTATGCTACATCTCTGCATGGTGGATTTGGCGTAGCCTGTATCGAATGCCATATGCCGAGGGCATCAAAATCTGCGACAAAGGCTGGAAAATATGAGGGAGATGTCCGGACCCATATCTTTAAAATAGCCACCGCTGCCGATGCGAAAATGTTTACAGATGACGGGAAGTTTGTCGCAGGTGACAGTGTTACTTTAGACTTTGTCTGTCTGCACTGTCATCAGGATAAAGATCTGAAGTGGGCTGCGGCACATGCTAAAGAGATACATTAACAGCTATTTATTCTCAGTTTATCATGATTTGAGGGAACGCTCCGGTCTTTAAAAGGCCGGGGCGTTTTGTGTGGAAAATTTAGAATCTGTTTCTTCTTACAGCCTGATACACTGTTGGCCTATCGTCATTTTCAATCAGAGCTTGTGGGAGTGCAGTAATCTTAAAGAATATCGTACTCTTTGAGTTTATTTAAAAGGGTCTGGCGGGCAACGCCTAAAATTTTGGCTGTCTTGCTCCTGTTGCCATCGTTTTGGGCAAGAGTCGCACGTATCATCTCCCGCTCCATGTCACGAAGAGTAATGGGTGCTGCATCGGGGGCCTGGCTAATTGGTATGCCGTCCGGGAGCAACTGTGGTGGTAATTCCCGCACAGTAATCTGCTCACCGGGACAGAGGATTACGGCCCGCTCCACTGTGTTTTCCAGCTCACGAATATTTCCAGGCCATTGGTGTGACATGAAAATACGCAGTACTTCAGGGAAAAATCCTTTTATGTCTTTCCTATTTTTTGTCGCATAACGTTCAAGAAAAAGAGTCGCAAGCTCCGGAATGTCTCTGGCACGTTCACGCAGAGGCGGTAGTTCCAGCGGTACCACGGAAAGTCTGAAAAAAAGATCCTGTCTGAATGTTCTTTCTTCGATCATCAATTGTAAATTCCTGTGGGTTGCTGCAAGCAGGCGAACATCGACCTTGATGGTCTCGCTTCCTCCTAGTCTGTCGAGTTCTCCCTCCTGGAGCACTCTTAAAATCTTGGCCTGGGTCTGCAGGCTCATGTCACCGATTTCATCAAGAAAAAGTGTTCCCTTGTCGGCCTGTTCGAAACGGCCCTTGCGTCTGGCAACGGCACCTGTAAAGGCTCCTGCTTCATGGCCAAAGAGCTCACTTTCAAGAAGGTTTTCATTCAATGCGGCACAGTTTACCTTGATAAAGGGAAACTGCTTTCGTTTGCTCTGCTGATGCAAAGCGCTGGCAATCAGTTCTTTTCCGGTTCCCGACTCACCGGTGATGAGTACGGTGGCATCCGATGGTGCAACGAGCTCAAGGGTTGCAAAAAGTTCCTCCATGGCCGGGCTGCTGCCTATTATGTTGCCAAATGAAAATCGTTTATCGAGATGTTTTTGGAGCCTGATATTTTCCTGTTTCAGTTCCTGAAAGCCAAGTGCTTTTTCCATCACCATTTGGAGCTCAGTGATGTCGATGGGTTTTGCTACATAGTCAAAGGCCCCTTCACGCATGGCTTTGACAGCTGTTTCAATGGATGAAAATGCGGTGAGGACAATCACCGGTATGGTCGCATGCACTGTTTCCTTGAGAGCTTTCAGTGTGGCAAGTCCATCCATACGGGCCATTTTCATATCAAGAAGGATCAGGTCAGTTTCGTTGTGTTCCTGCTCCAGAAATGGGATCACCTGGTCACCATCATCAACTTCCATAATATGAAAGTCGTCTCCGGAGAGGTTCACCTTCAGCATGGTTCGATGGGCAGTATCATCATCTACCAGCAGAATTCGCTTTTTATTCTCTTTGCTCAAACGGTTTCTCCGGGAAGAATTATTTTCATGGCGGTGCCTCTTCCGAGTGTGCTTTCCACCTCGATACTTCCATGGTGTTGCTCCACGATCTGATGGCTCACGGCAAGACCAAGACCGGTTCCATCTTTGCGGGTGGAAAAGAATGGATCAAAAAGTTTTTCCTGTTCTTCAGCCGTCATGCCTTGCCCCGTGTCTTTCACCTGAATGGAGACACCACTATTATACTGACGAGCAGTCAGGGTGACCTCACCGCCCTTCTCTGTTGCACTGATGCTGTTTTTGAGCAGGTTCAGTAAGACCTGAAGAAGCAGGTCCGGGTCGCCAAAGAGTAGCAGTTCTGGATCATATTTTTGCTTGAAATTGATCTGGCCTGCTGAAAAATCAGAAACCATAAGACTGCTGAGTTTGTCAAATAACTCTTCTGCTTTCACCTGTATGCGTTGGGGTTCTCGTGCCCTTGCAAACTGGAGGAGGCTGGAAATGGTCTGATTAAGACGATCCACTTCGGAGACCATCAGCTCCGCATATTTTTTTCCATCGCTGCCAGCTTCTGCTTCATTGCCAAAATAGTGGGCAAAGCCACGTAGGGTACCCAGTGGATTGCGAATTTCATGGGCCACCCCGGCGGCCATTTTGCCAAGTGATGCAAGACGTTTTGAGAGTTCGAGCTGCTGTTCAATCTTTCTGATATCCCGCATGTCACGAAGGATGATGACCAATCCGGTTTTCTCTCCACTATGGTCTAGGAGAGGTGAGGTTGAGAGTTTAACTGGAATGTCATCTCCGGCGGGATTGCGACAAAAGACATCATGCTCCATAAGTACATTATTCTGTTGCTGCTCAGCCGTAAAAGAAGAAAAAAGTTCCTTCGGCTTCACTCCCTCCATATCTGAAAAACGACGGCAAAGTAATTGTTCGGCCTTGCTGTTACAGGAAACAATATTACCATTTCCGTCCAAGGTAATAAGGCCGGTCGGCATACTTTCGATCACATTGTCAGTATAGAGCTGCATATTCGCAAGGGTTGACCTTCCAACTCGTATGCTCTGGTAGAGAAAAAGGAAGTACAGTCCTGTAATTCCGAGTAAAAAAAGGAGTGCCCCCATGAAAAGTGCTCTGTTCTTATCCTCCTGCCTGGCAGCATCAAAGTCACTGGTCCCAAGGCCCACCACGATGAGTTGCCGACCTTTTTTCTGTTGCTCTTCCTGCATCTCCTGCATATGCTGATACATCCTGCCGCGCTTAGGGTTGGATGACGGAGGTGGCTCAAACATCCTGCCGCGTCCCGGCATGAGTGGTGGAAGAGGTTCAAAAATTCGGGCCAGCTCAAATATACTTTTCTCTTGTATTGTTCGGGTAATGACTGTCTCTGCATCAAGTATACGCAGAACTTCGTCTCTTTCCATGGTTGGAGGAAGATCACCTGATTCGGCAACGGTTTCACCGTTTTCGTGAATAATGCGGATATAGGCAACACTCCCTTCCTTGGCAGTTTCTTCAACCAGAGTTTCCAGAGGACTTGTACCGCTCATATGGTGCATCATTGATGTTCTGGCCCCTGCCTCAAAGGAGCGAATCAGGGTTAAACCCTGCTGAAGAAGGGAGTTTTCGAGGAGGCGCTGTTCACGGTTTTCGTTACGGACAGTGGTTATTGCAAGGATAACTGCCAGGAGACAACTGGCAAGAATAAGCACCAGGGCAGGTCTAGAAAACTGAAAGGGCTGTTTCGTGGTAGGAATCATAGGAGAGTTAGGAATGGAGTTTTAATAAATTGAACGCAGTAAGTTCTCGGAAGCGGGACGTTAGTCCTGCCGCTTACGTTTTTGGGCGGGGCTAAAGCCCCACTTCCGGAGGAGTTGTGAATCAGGTGCAGCCTGAAACAATGTTCAAGGTATTTATCATTCGTTCCTTAATTGTTGTACATTTCTTAGCATATCACAGATTGATATGTTTGACGATTCGTAACTATTCACCGAAATTGAGTTTGAGTCGGAATTGCATAATAAATACGCTGGTAGGAAACTGGGGATATGACCCAATTCGTTTTTGTCTTTTGAATTGGGCTCGTGTCCCCCGATTCCGGATAAATATTGTGCCGTTCAATAGCATGGTGAATAGTTACGACGATTCTATTATATCTGATCGTATAGTGTAGCATAAAAAAAGGTGAAAAGTCGTGTGATTTCAGAATCACGACCTTTCACCTTTTGGGTTTATCTGAATATTACAGTCTGCAATATTATTCTTTTACAGCAAAGGCCGCCTGGCGCTTAGTCTGCATTTCCTGACGCATGGTGTAGAGTTCTTTTTGCTGAGCCTGCAGTTCACCCTGTGTCATTGCAGGATTACGGGTTGCTTCTCTGTAAGAAAACTGTTTGTCATGGATAGCTTTACGTAATTCCACGGTGGCATCGAGAAACTGATTCCATTTTTCAAGCATTTCAGGGTTCATCATTGCGCCGCCATGATGCATGCCGCGTCTGCCCTGCTTCATCCCTTTTTGTCCCATACCATGGCCGCCGTTGTTACGGAAACAGTCCTGACCATTATTCCCCATCATGCCCTGGCCCTTTTTCATACCCTGGCCATTCATCATTCCGTATCCTGTATCGGTTGTTGTCTCAGGGGCAGGAGTTGTTGTGGTTGTGGCGAATGCTACGCCTGCTACAAGTGAAAGGGCCATTGCTGCTGCTGCGATATTTCGTTGTAATTTCATGGTGATTCTCCTTAGTAGGTTTTGTTTGTCTTGACCACTCAAAACATTGTTTGTCATCATCGACTCTGCCTTCTACTAAGCATATGTCGTGCCATGTTGTATTTATGAAATGTTATTGCATGCTAACATGTAGAATATACACTGTAAAATAATTTTATCGCGTTATGGATTCCGGGAGGCTGGGTGGGTGTTGTCTGGTTTTTGTACACTCTTGCACAACAGTATGGTGGAAACTGTCTAAATATTGGGCAACACAAGAGGGGGATTTTCAGGAGAGAGAATATTTTAGGAAAAAGACCCCATCTGCCTTTCCACGTTCAGGAGGAAGACAGATGGAGAGAAGAGAAATAACTCTGGGGTGCGGGTAGAGCCCATTTTAGTACTTAAACCTTGGATGGAGTATTTTTAGTTCTGCTTCGGCCTTATAACCACTGATCATACTTCCAAGAGCACCTTTGATTGCAGCCATGGACATGTACACGTGGGTAATAAACATGGCCACCATGGCAGCCCCGAGGAAGCTGTGAACGATGGCGGAAAGACGCAGGGTGTCGATGTTTGATGGAAAAGAATACAGAAAATAACCCGTGACAGCCATAACACCACCACCAAGAGTTGCCAGCCAGAACCACATTTTCTGCCCCGCATTAAATTTTCCAGCCGGAACCGGTTTCTTTTCCTTACTCAGGTAGCCGCCCATAATTACCATCCACTTCAGATCATAAAGGGCGGGAAGCATATCTTTGATCCAGACCAGAAACATAAGAAGGGCTGAGCCTGCAAAGGCAACAGCAGCGAGCAGGTGAACGTTACGTGCCATGATACCGACTATCCCCCCTCCAAACAGTGACGAAAATATAATCAAGAGACCGGTGCTCACCAGCAGGGTGAACGACAGAGCAGCACACCAGTGAACAATGCGCACAAAAAGGGTATAGCAGTAGACCTGTTTGCCACTATGGTCAAAAATCATTGGACCGATTGCGACATAGTGGAGGAAAAATATAACAGGGACAATGGTTATTACCAGAAGAAACAGCCTTGGAATAAGGAACTGCTGTAAATTGGTAAAAAGCTGACCGTACTGCTGCCACTCTCCTGTAAAGGTTGAATTGAGCTGCTGGTACGTAGCCGTGAGTAACGGTTCCGGGCCAACAGCAGTCGCTGACTGCCCCGATGATTGGGCAAAAGCCAGTCCGGCCATTGCCAAAAATAGAATGCAGCCTGGAAGAATAATTTTCTTCATAAGCATCCTCGTAATGATTTGTTAGTAGTAACTGTTCATAAGCACCTCATCTTCGTCCATTTTAGCCTGCTCACATATAACTTCATATGCAGCGCAAGCCAAAATAAACGAAGATGAGGCACTTCTGAACAGTTACAGCTCGGAAATTAGGGTACTACCGTGCCTCGCTGAATAGTTACAGTTAGTAATAGTTTTCCAATATTCCAGATGTGTGCTGACAGGTCGTCACATAAGAGTTCTCTCTATATGTGATGGCCTGTCAGGATGCAGGTGGAATACTGCAGATCTCCAACTATTTCTTTTTGTAGGCTTTGTTCCAACCCCAGGCATTGGCGCCTGAGCCACGCTTAAAGACACGCTCTCGATATACATCCGCCACTTCATCGGCATCGCCTGCAATCAGTGCCTTGGTAGCACACATTCCGGCGCAGAGGGGTACTTTACCCTCGGCGATACGATTCTGGCCATAGAGCCTCTGTTCTTTGTCACTGAAAGTTTCTTCAGGGCCACCAGCGCAGAAGGTGCACTTATCCATGGCACCACGGGCCCCAAAGACCCCTCCGCTTGGAAACTGCGGGGCTCCAAAAGGGCAGGCCATAAAACAGTAACCGCAGCCGATGCAGGCGTCTTTGTCGTGCAGAACAATACCGTCATCACGCTGGTAGATACAGTCCACAGGACAAACAGCAATGCATGGTGCGTCTGAACAGTGCATGCAGGCAACGGATATTGATTTTTCACCAGGCTTGCCCTGGCCAATGGTTATGACTCTACGTCTGTTAACACCAACTGGTATGTGATTGCCTTCTTTGCAGGCCACCACGCAACCGCTGCAGTCAATGCAACGCTCTATGTCACATAAAAATTTCATGCGTCCCATCTAGTATTCCTCCTATGCTCGGCTGATCTTACACAGACCGTCTTTGGTTGCCTGAATCTGGGTAACAATGTCATACCCATAGTTGGTGCAGACATTGGCTGCATCGCCGACCACATAGGGTGCATGGCCTTCGGGATAGTTTCCAGCAATGGATTCACCCATGAGGGTTCCGCCAAAGTGGTATGGCATGAAAATGGTCTTCTCATCAACCCGTTCGGTGAAAAATGCCTTAACCTTGACCTTCCCGCCTTCCGGTGACTCGATCCAGATCATTTCACCATCCCGTACTCCCAGATTGTTTCCGGTAACGGGATTGACCTCAGCATACATCTCCGGCTGTAACTCAGAGAGGTACTTGTTGCTTCTGGTTTCTGCACCACCGCCCATGTGTTCAACCATACGGCCCGTGGTGAGAACGAATGGAAATTTAGCCGCCATGTCAAGACTCTGTTCACTCTTGTAGCGTGTGTGTACCCTGAAGTGGTTGGGTTTGTCCTCGTAGGTCGGATAGCTGGCAATGAGATCCGGGCGTGGTGAATGGAGGGGTTCCCTATGGATTGGGATCTGGTCGGGGAAGTTCCAGACTATACAACGAGCCCTGGCATTGCCAAAAGGTGCCATGCCACGTTTAATAGCTTCTTTGATGGTCTTTTGAGACAGGTCGGTCTTCCAGTTGGTTCCGGGTACAACATCCTTGAACTCAGGGTAGCCGCCCTTGACTTCGCTTCCGGGATTGTAGATCCCTTCTGCAGCCAGCTGGTTTTCTGTGCGTCCACTCATGTCATAGGTCTTTTCAACACCAAAACGGTTTCTAAACGGCAGACCGCCTTTGGCAACTGATTTAGAAACATCATAGAGGATAGGCGTACCGGGATGTTCTTCGGTCCAGCATGGCCATGGCATTCCGTAATAATCACCGTTGCATGGGCCACCCTTTGCCTCGAGGGTTTCGATATCAAAGGTATGCCAGTTTTCCATGTGTTTCTTGATCCGTTCTGGCGTCTGACCGTTGTAGCCGATGGTCAGCATCCCTTTGTTGATCTCACGGGTGATGTCTTCCGGTATTTCTTTGATGTTTTTGTAAAATTCATCAGCAAAGCCGAGACGTTCCACCAAATCCTTCATGATGGCATAATCGTCTCTGCAGTCGTTGATTGGTTCAACGATTTTATCCCGCCACTGGATCTGTCGTGACGTTGAGGTCACTGAACCCGAGGTCTCGTACTGGCTGGAACATGGCAGAAGATAGACATTATCCGTGGTGCAGGTGGCTGCTGCCATGGTTGGAAAAGGATCGACGATAACAAAGAGGTCAAGCATGTTGTAGGCCTTGACGACTCGGTTGTACTGGGAGTTGGAATTTGAGCCGCAGCCCCATTGGATCATGGCTTTGATCGGTGTGTATTGATCGATCTTTTCTTCACCAAGAACCCCTTCATACCAGCGGGCAAGGCTGAAGCCCTTGGCATTCATCCATTTTTTTTCTTTGAATCTGGAGGCGATGAAATCATAATCAACATCCCAGACGCGGCACCAGTGTTTCCAGGAACCGTCACTGAGGCCGTAATAGCCTGGAAGGGTATCGGCCAGAACGCCCATATCAGTAGCACCCTGCACGTTGTCGTGACCACGGAAAATATTGGTTCCACCGCCGGACTTACCCATGTTACCGAGTACCAGCTGCAGGATACAGAAGGCGCGGGTAATGGATGATCCGATGTGATGCTGGGTTCCGCCCATGCACCATGTCAGTGAGGTAGGCCGGTTTGTGGCAAGGACTTTGGCGACGTGCCGTGTCTGAGCCGCGGGAATACCGGTTACATTTTCAACTTCTTCCGGTGTGTAATGGGCTGCAACTTTGACCATTTCCGGATATCCGGAGACACGTGTACGAATAAATTCCTTGTCTTCCCATCCCTTCTGAACGATCTCGTTGATGAGTCCCATGATAAAGACACAGTCTGTGCCCGGACGAATACGTACAAAATCCGTTGCCTTGGCAGCGAGCTTGGTAAAACGCGGATCAACCACGATGATCGGCGCGTTGTTGACCTCTTTGGCATGCAGAATATGCTGCATGGAAACAGGATGCGCTTCAGCAGCGTTAGATCCGATGAAAATCATTGATTTAGCATGTCTCATATCATTGAGACTGTTGGTCATTGCTCCGTAACCCCATGTGTTGGCGACACCTGCCACCGTTGTAGAGTGTCAGATCCTTGCCTGGTGGTCGACGTTGTTCGATCCCCAGAATGCTGCAAATTTTCGCTGCAGGTAGGCCATCTCCGAGGAGACTTTGGCGCTGCCGTTGAGATGCAGGGCATCCGGGCCGTCGGTATCCCGGATAGTGGTCAGCTTTGCGGCAATTTCACCCATGGCGGTATCCCATGAGATCTTCTGCCACTTGCCGTTGACCCGTTTCATAGGGCTTTTGAGGCGTTTTTCAGAGGTTACCATGTCAATGGCAGAAGCTCCTTTACAGCAGTAGCCACCACGACTGACCGGATGATCCTGGGCTACTTCCTGTCTGACCCAGACACCATTACGAACTTCTGCGTTGATGCCGCAGCCAACTGCACAGTGGGTGCAGATGGATTTGACCATTTTTGCCTCTGGATAGGCTGCTTTCACGGCAGCTGGTGTTGCTGCCTTTGCTGTCATTTTTGTAGTCATAACAGCACCGGTGAGTGCCGCTGTTGCGGCAGAAAGCTTGAGGAACGAACGCCTGGCAACCTTGGGATTCAGACTTACCCGGCTTGTTTTTGTCCCCACGGAAGAGGAACTGCGGATTTTTCTTTGGGCCATTTTCAGGTTCTCCTTTTTTTGCTTAACGCAGAGAGTCGTAATACTTCTGGAAGGCATCGGTCTTTTTATATAAAACTTCGTCCGTACCCTTTGCCATCTTTGTTTCATTGGCTATTGCTTTTTTTCCAACAAGTGCAGATCCTGCAACCACCGCAGTTCCTGCAAAAATTTGTTTAAGAAAGGAGCGCCTTTTGTCATCAGTTTGCTTCATACGGTTTGTCCTCCATAGAGAGTTATGGGGTGCTGCCTTGCTACGTCACTCGCGTAGTGCAGGCCTTAGTTGAAATAATACGGTTGTAAGACTAATGAATCGTCTGCGGTTCACTCTCAAGAAGCCCCGCCTCAAGTTCGAGGTAGGCGTCAAGAAAGTTGATGCATTTAGTATAAAATTCAGCCTCTGTATTTGTGCTGATGCGCTCGCTGATTCGTTTTGTCGTTGGTATTAGATATTGCTGTATCAGTTGATCCTGTATGTGTCGTGTCTCTATGCCACCTTTCTTTTCTTCACCGATAAGGGTGATTAAAGCATCAAGCATAATGGGGAGGGAGTCTTCGGGGTCGGTGAAACTGCTGTCTTTGACTAATTGAGCCTGTTTCAGGATTTCACGGAAACTTGCAAGGCTTGGCCCGAAACTTTTACCATCAATATAATAGGCAGCATTGAGAGGAAGAAGCTGTTTGGAATAGGGATCCACAAAAAGTGAGCGGTGTTCGTCTTTGATCTCTTGAAGGCTTTTGACAGCCAGTGTTTCTCCAAGTTCATGGATGGTGCTGTCCAGATGCTGGTTGATGTGCTCCTTATCGAGTGCTGCAAAAATTCCCCGCCAGCGGCTG
This sequence comes from uncultured Desulfocapsa sp., assembly GCA_964538055.1. Classification (GTDB taxonomy): domain Bacteria; phylum Desulfobacterota; class Desulfobulbia; order Desulfobulbales; family Desulfocapsaceae; genus Desulfocapsa. The sequence goes on from CAZIDU010000087.1 coordinate 12,302, forward strand.
AGGCGGTCGGCATCCGGTTCGTCCTGAAAAAAAGATTTCAGGAGATCCAGAAAGCGAAGTCGCACCCGGCATAGATCACGATCTGTGAGGTCTGTTTCCATTATACATTCTCGCTGGATTCGTAGAGGTTAACAACACGGCAAGCGTCGCAGTAGGAGAGAAGATCGTCTCCATCGTCCCACATGTTTTTACTGGAGAGGATAGCCATAACCTTTTCAAGTGACTTGCGGGTACCAAATATTTTTCCACACCCCTTGCATTTGGCCGGTTCTGCCTGAGACAGGGTTTTCTCAGTGAAGAAGGCGGGTTGCAGGTCAAGTCCCGGGTGTATCGTCAGGGCCTGTTCCGGACACACCGTAACACATATTCCGCATTGTACACATTGCACGGGAATGTGTTTCAGGGAATAGCTGGTACCATCGGCAAATAGAGCCTCCATACGGCATTCATTTACACAGGCAATACACTGGGTACATTTTTCTTCATTACAAATGATTTCTCCAAAATATTTTGTTACCAGTTTTGCTGGCATAGCATTACTTTCCTGCCGTAGAAACTTAATCAGATCGATCACTTTTTGTCTGCGGTTACCATAGGAAAAATCATGATAGAGACGGGCTAATGATTCGCAGTCTCCAGTTTCGTCAAGAATGGTGTTCAGATCATGTGTATTTGTCAGGCGGACAGGCTGCTTCTGTTGAAAAAGGCTCTGTAGCAGAGTGTTGCTCAGGTCTATTTGGGATTCTCCATTACTGTCATCCTGCCCGAGTACGAGGATCTGTTTTGCTCCCATGGCATAAAGGAGAAGGAAATGCATCATATGCAGGGCAGCAGTTTCCGGATATTCCATAAAAAAGACATGTGCATGCTTTTTGTCCGTGCTGTGCCACCAGTATTTGTGCAGCTCCTCTTCATTGCCAAGTACTACTGTAGTCCCGGGAGCAAGAGGAGAGGTTCTGAAATACTCTACAAAAGCAGCATCATCAAAACGTTTATACTGGAGTGCACCCGTGGGGCAGCTGCTGAGACATGCACCGCATTCAACACAGGCGAGGTGGTCTATCTGCACACCCTCCCTGTCCTGTTTGACAGCCCCGAACTGACAGGCGTGGAGGCAGGCTGTGCAACCTGTCCCAAGTCGTGCACTGTATTGGCAGATGCTGGGCTCCCATCCTATAACTTCATCTACTTCAGTAGGGTAGATAGATTTAAATAAGGCTGGAAGGGTGTCTTCGGAGTAAATATCCTTTCGTTGCCCGGGGAGATCAACACTACATCCGTCAAGGAGAAGGATCGCCGGGGTTGTGAGCTCTCGTCTTTCAACAGCGTAAAGATCAATGGCGCCATGGGGACAGGCCGCCAGGCATTCCTTGCAAAAAGTGCAGTGTGAAAAATCAAGAAAAAGCTGTTCGGATAAACAGTGTTCGGGACATGCCGGACCACAGGCGCCGCAGTAGGTACATCGGTTCAGATCCACAGGCTGCTTGACGGTGAAGCTGATCTTGAAGTCATTTTTTACGCGGCTTATCTGCAATTCTTGGGCCGTGGTCAATTCAGGGTCATAGCCTTTGCTGAGTATGGGGTCTATCTGCAGGACACCACCATAGGTGTCCATAAAAATTTTTAAAGAATCTGCACTTGCTCCCATTACAGTGAGACGTGAGTCAGGCTCAAGAGTATATGATCTGTACGACTGACTGTTGAAACGGGTGAACTCAGCTCGGGCCAGGGCGGTCATCCTGGTGTCATCTGTGTCTGCTAAATCACCATTGAGCTGTAGAGTAGACGAAAGGGGAAAGGCAGAATCAGGGTGGATTGCAGGGAATCCTCCGGCAAGAAGAATATCTTTATTCGAGCCATTCGTATAGCGCAAAGCGGCACCTGGATGAATGGAAACAGCTGCAGAAAAATAATCTGAGTTTGCACCGTTGCCGGAACAGAGAAAGTACCCTGAATAGTTGTCCATTACTATTGCATCCTTAATAAGCAGTGGTTGCGGGTTGTGACTAACGAGAATATCAAGTCTTTTATTGTAGCTGTGATTTTTGCCATGTCAAAATGTATCTCGTTGTAGGGGAAATAGTTTTTCCAAAAGAAGCAGTACTCATAAACAAAATTAGTATATCGTAAAAATGAGAAGAAAGAAATCGGGAGAGACCCTTTTTTGCCGTAGGTTGAAACAGTAGCCCGTGTAGGGCGGCGCCCTACACCGTGCGAGTGTGTTACTCTTCGGTATCTCTATCGAAGGTAACTGAAATTTCATTGCCATCGTCATCGATAAAGTTCTGTTCTAACAGGTCGTGCTGGTCTATCTGTTTGATAAACTCTTCTGTGGTTTGGAATTCTGCAATAAGATCGGTAATAATCTGCAGGTTTTTTGTGTCGATCTCTGACGTTTTAAAACCCGTACTTTGAGTGCTTTTGTGAATAAAAGTTGCGGTAAGCTGAATGAGCGATCCTGTTTCAGTGGTTATTTTAACCTGGTAATGGGATTGATCAAGAGGTGTGGAAGGATTCTCTACACCGAATCCGCCCGGACTGATATCTTTGGCGCTGGTTGCTACGCGTAAGCCATTTCCATCGGATAAAATCACTTCACCGCTGATTGGAACTCTAACATCTACTCTTTTGTGAGCCATAATGTTTTCTCCTTAGTGCTTTACTCTTTCAGCTGGCAAATTAGCTTTTTTACGGAACCAGTAACTACAGGGTGTGAACGTTTTCATTGTCGGTCCATAGAATTGCACGACGGGTTAATTCCGTGCCATTCTTGAGGTCAAGTTTTTGCTTGATGCGATCACGATAGGTGCCTATGGTTTTAATGCCAAGCACCATCTGCTTGGCAATTTCCCGGGTTGACAGACCGGCGCCGATAAGCCGGAAAACCTCAAGTTCCCTGTCGGTAAGTTTGTCTTCGGTTGCCATATTCTCTTTGTCTGGCCCGACCTGCAGTTTGTTGAGCAGGAGAGCAACCATGGCGCTACTGACATGGATTTTCCCCTCACGCATGTTGCGAAGTGCAGAAATAACCGATTCCGATGCTTCTTTTTTCATCACATATCCGCGTGCCCCGGCTCGGATAGCCCGCTCTGCCCAGACAGATTCGTCGTGCATGGAGAGTACCAGCATTGGAAAATTTTTCTGGCTGGAGTTAAATTCTTTGACCAGATCCAGGCCATTGTCCTTGGCGAGTGCAACATCGATAATAGCCATATCGGGCGCCTCTGATGCAAACGCCCTGCGTGCCTCCCGTATATCTTCAGCCACGGCACATACCGTGAAGTCTTCTTCCTGGTTGATCAGCTCCTTCATACCCATGCGGAAAATAGGGTGGTCATCTACAATGAGAATCTTTGATATCATCTGACATCTGCTCCCGAAAGGCTTATAATCGTACCGCATTCTTCCCCGGCCTGTATATCAAGGGCGGCTCCGATTGCCTTTGCCCGATATTGCATGGTATGCAGGCCCAGGCCATTTCTCTTTCCCTGTTCCGGTATCCCTGAACCATCATCGACAACGGTGACGGTTAAAGAGCCGTTACTGCGGAGGATTGTAATTTCTATTATATTCGGTTCAGCATGTTTTGCCGCATTAAAAATGGCCTCCCGTACAATATAGTATATATGTGGTGTGATACTATTTGCAAGGGGCTCGACCCGATTATCAAAAGTGAGTGTACAGGGCAGGGAATAGCGTTCCTTGATTTCAGTGATTAATTCTTCGATGGCTGCTTCCAGGCCGTGCTCTATAATATGCACAGGGTAGAGGCCACGTGAGAGTCGGCGCGTCTTTTCAATGGCATCCCTGATCAGGTTGCGAATGATGGAAAGTTGCCTGGCGTGTTCAGGGATTTCTTTTTCAAGTTTTTGCTGCAGTACCTTGCTGAGCAGCTCCACACCGCTGAGGTGCGAGCCAAGATCATCGTGGAGATCACGACCAATTTTACTCCGTTCATCCTCACCTGCGGCAATAACCTGCCGCTCCAGTCTAGCCATTTCCTTGTCTGAGCAGGTTTTCTGGATGTGGAGCCACATGCCCTCGAGAAGCATGGTTATTTGACGCATATCGGAATTGTCATATTCTCTGCTGCTGTTACATACTCCGGCCACCAGAACAGCAGTCTGTTTGTCATACACAGGGGTATCTATACGACGCTCCACATTCTGTCTGTATGGGTGAAGAGTATATTTGCAGACGTCGGAGGGTGAGTTGAAAATAAATGTTTTTTTCTGGAGCACACAACTGCCGGTAAGGCCACTTTCAGTGAGAAGGCGTGGGGGATTGCCCTCATCTGGACTGATTCCGATGCTGCCGGTGTGAATGTTTACCTGGGAGCATAATGTGCAGTGAGTCTGAGCCTGGTTGACAAGGGCCATATAGCCCCTGCTGCTGTCTGTGATCTGAATGATCCGATGGAGGACAAAATCATACTTGTCTCGTATGCTGTACTCTTCCATTTCACTGAGTTGCAGCAGGGTGTCAAGACGCAGTTCGTCACGACGTAGAAGATGTTCTTTCCGGACAATATCATCCACCATGGTATTGGCAAGTTCCGCCAGGTTTTCAAATTCTGAAAATGTTGAATCGGTATTGCTGATTTTTACCCGGGTGTGAGCAGCTTTTCTGAAAAAAGTGGTGAACAGGTTGATACCGCGTTTAGTTTTTACCGAGTGGTAATAAGCCATACCTGTCAAGAGGAGAACAGCTAGCAGCAGAAGCCCGAGGAAGATAAAACCATTCTTGATAGATGTGGAGGTGGTAGTTTGTGTTTCATTGAAGATGGTCTTTTCCATGGCAGCCATGGAAATATCGACAACAAGGATCCAGTCCCAGTCGGGATAGCGCTTGATAAAAGAAAGTCGCTGTTGTTCTTTGCCGGAGAAGGTATCAGGGGATGTGTAAAGAAGAGTGGCACCGGGATCATTCTGGAGTCCGGTTTCCAGAATCATCTTTCCATAGCTCTCTCCCTCTTTATTTACCAGATCGGTGATTGATCTGCCGATGAGGGCACTATTAGAATGGCTGAGGAGTGTTCCGTCGGAGTTAAAGCAGAGAATATGGCCATTTTCGCTCAGGCGCATAGTTTGTACGGTGGTGAGTATTTCCTCTTGGAGCGCTGTCTTGGTGACCTCACGGGAAGTACCAGCACCTATGTACCAGTCGAAGGGCTTGAAGTATTTAACGAAACTCATGCCGGGGAAAGCCGGCTCTGCGTTTGCTCTTTTACGGTATATACCAGCCCCTTTGTCCTCTATAATCCGGGAAATATCCTGGTAAATACTTTTGTAGCTTTGTCCTCTTACTTCCATGGAATTCTGCCCTTCAAGGAGTGGGTCATCAGCAAAAAGATCAATCCTGCTCTCCCGGATCCTCCCCGCAAAATAGTAGCCTCGACCGTTGTCCCAGCGAATGGGACGCAGTGTCTCTGTCGCCATGGAACGCAGCTGACTGCTGTTCATGCTCTCTTTGTGTGTCTGGTAGATGTGTGACGCAATGGTATAAGCAGATTGAACTTTTCTTCGCAATTCATCCTCAACACGGAGCGCTGCCTGGGCACGCTGCTGGTCGATAAACTCCATGACATTAGCAAGCTCTTCCCGTACTCTTTCCTGATAGAGTTCCTTGTAGTTTTGTTCTATATTGGAGATACTTTGCTGGTGGGTCTGATATTCATTGATGCTCCAGAATATCGCTATAAAAAGAGCAAGCGCCAGAAGCACCAGCAATGCTGCTCGAAAGGGTGCAGAGGCCAAGGATGGTCTGTGTGATGCCACCATTAGCTCACCCGCAGGACTGGTGGTTGCCGCTTATTCATTTGTGTCCAGCTTCTGAATGGTCGGGTAAATCCTGCTGAGCTCAATGGTGGTCATTCCCCGGTTGGGTTTGTCGCCAAAATGAAGGATAACTCCTCCAAGATCAAAGCTGTCAATCCGTTGTATAGCATGGATGAATTTTTCCCGTGTCAGTTCACCGGGAACTGCCTCTGCAATGGAAGCAAAGAGTTTTCCTGCAATATACCCCTCTAAGCTGAGCTTCTTGCAAAATGATCAATTGGAGAGGCAACGACAGACAAAGGTATTGG
>CAZIDU010000088.1:0-18378 GCA_964538055.1 uncultured Desulfocapsa sp.
TCCGGCTCTACCACCTGCACCGTCAGGGGTACTCATTAACCGGATGAACCAAAAAGATACATGAAATTTTTGAATCCCCATTCTTTAAGCAGCGACTCCTTGCTTGGATTTCAGAGTGTATCATGGTAATCCTGATAAAGAGTTCTCAGCTGCCATGCAAATCATGGTTACCAATACGATGGGAAATCTAGTGGAAAATCTAGGGACACGATACTATTTCGTGTTGACTTTAGCGTACGTCATGGCTTACTGTTGTCATTATGGCAAGAATGAAACGAATCGTTGTTCCAGGATACCCCCATCATGTAGTACAAAAAGGGGTACGCTCCATGGATATTTTTCTTCAGAAGGATGATCAGGAGAAATACCTCATGCTTCTCCGGGAACAGGGAGATCGTTTTGGTGTCAAATTCCTCTCCTACTGCCTTATGTCGAACCATGTTCATCTTCTCGCCATCCCCGAACATTCAGATAGTCTTGCCAGGGCGATTGGTGAAGCTCACCGCCTCTATACACGTATGATTAATTTTCGGGAAGGTGTTCGGGGCTTTCTGTTTCAGGGGCGTTTCTCTTCATGTCCCGTTAGTACTGATCAATACCTTCTTGCTGCGGTTCGGTATATTGAAAGAAATCCAGTTAAGGCCAAAATAGTTAGCCGGGCTTGGGAATATCCCTGGTCAAGTGCAGGGTTTTATTGTGGCCATGTTGATCATGATGTACTTGTGCAAAAGAGTCCATTACTTGCTGAAGTAACCGATTGGGAGGCTTTTTTGACCGTGGACTCTGATTTGGATACGGTACTGGAAGAGAAAAATAGAACAGGTCGGCCTTTTGGGGCGGCACAGTTTTATTCGATAGTCGAAAAAATAACAGGACGAGATACACGTCCAGGTCGGCCAGGTCGGCCAGCTGGGAAAAAGTAAAGTGTTCCAGGGTTTTATGCAACTTATGATGAGTGGCTGGAGGTGGTACGTAAAGGCATGGAGCATCTGACCGGAGCGGGAGTTCACCCTGGAAAAATCCTCATAGACGTTGAAGGGCTGGTTGGGTGGTGCAAGAGTAATAATCGCCCTGTTGACGGTCAATCAAGGGCTGAATTTATCAGCCGGAAAACAAGGGAGAAGTTCAGCAGGTAAACGTATTTGCAATGCAAACGGCTGCCTGCTAACAGTTATCTTAACTGCGGAACAGGAGTATTCTTGAGTTTTCAAACGTTACAGGCAAAATATCGTCGTCTTTATCAAGAGAGCGCAACCTGGCGGCTGTTGCGGGCGGTCAACGCACCACAGATTGTAGCATTTCTCGCTGATCTGTTTGCAGAAGAGAGTGAGATCTCTTTCAGCCGAGCAAGGGTGTCCCTTGACGCAGAACTAAATCGCTGCCGTAATCTTGGTATCTGGGAGACCGAGACCGGAGCCGGGACTTATCTGAACCAATGGATCCGGGCAGGGTGGTTGCGGGAGATGGATGACATTTTAACAAAGACGGATGCCTGTGAAGTCGCACTGCGGTTTTGCCAGGGACTGGATGATCCCTCCGCTACCACAACAGCGTCCCATCTGCGGATTGTTCAGGAATCGGTGCGGGATTTTGTCGTGGCGCTCAGTCCCAATATCGATGAAAGGGTTCGTCTTCTGAAACAGAAGAGATCCGAAATTCAGCGGGAGATAGACTCGCTGCAGGGCGGAGTCGTCACCGAACTGAGCGTAGCCGAGCAGCGTGAGAGGATACGGGAGGTCTATCAGCTGGCCTCGGTTCTGACCGGTGATTTCCGTCGGGTAGAGGATGAAATTCGCCGCCTTGACCAAGAACTTCGCATCCAGATCATCGAGGGTAACAGGCTTAAAGGTGACATCCTGCTCTCGGTGATGGAAAAGGAAGATTGGCTGGCTCAGACCGACGCCGGGAGTGCTTTTGAAAGTTTTTTTCAACTCCTTTGCGATCAGGACAGGTCACAGGAGTTCAGGGAACAATTGAGAGAAATCCTGGCTCACCCGGTGGCTAATCAGCTTGGTCGTCGTCAGCAGCAGTACCTTGGTCAGCTCATGCGGGAACTGAGCCGGGAAAGCGGCCGGGTTCTCAATATTCGAGGGCGGACAGAAGAGAGTTTGCGCGCGTATATTGAAAGTGGTTCCGCTCAGGAAAATAGGGCTGTTGGCCAGCTGCTCAGCCGCCTTGAACGGCTGGCGGTGGGATTTGGTCGCTCTGAGTGCAATTTACAGACAGCTGCAGGGGTGGATCTACCAGTGGGGACACCGGAAATAAGCTCTCCTGACACCATGCGCCTGAGAGCACCTGAGGAACAACTGGACGGCTCAGGCATTGAAGAACAGGTCAACTCAAAGGAACCAAGTCTGCAGATGCTGCAGGGACTTGATGATGTGCGGGTCAGACAGGTGGCCGATCGGATGCTCAGTGTCCTGAATAAGCATGGGCCAATGTCTATCGCTTCCATTGCCGAAAAACAACCTATTGACGCAGGGCTTGAGGAACTGATTGCCTGTATTCGTGTGGCCAAGGCTGTGGGAGCACCGCTACTTGCGGATAAGGAGCCACTTGTTATTCGCGACAGACAGGGCGAGCCTCTGGAGGTAACTATACCCGTATTTCTCCTTAGTGCTATACTCTTCCCACAGGATCTTAATGCATTGACGCTGTGAGGTGACCTTGATATGAAAAAAGAACGAGATGTCCATACCGCAATGGACGTGAGACAAGGGGGAAGCAGTGAGCTCTTTGACCGCATGCGCATAAAGCAGTCGTCCCACAATAACGCTTCACCGTCAACAGTCAGTCTTGCCGATGATCTGGATACCTATGTGACACCACAAGGCAGCAGCTTCAATGAACAGCCATCTTCAGAAGCTCCTTCTCCCCCTATCCCCGTTTCTCCACAGGAGGATAATTCCACCATGGCACCTGAGGCACGCCGCAGCCTGGTGTATCTCCTTCGGCAGGGGGTGCTGCTTGCCTCTCTTAAATCCAAACTCTTTGGCTCTCTCTGCAGGCATCAGAACGATATTCGTCGCCATCTTGCAGAGGTTTATCTGAAACTGGTACTGGATGAAAAAACCGGTGTGGCTTTTGTCTCTGTCATGCAGAAAGAAGAAGAGGCTGAGTTGGAAGATTTTGCGGAGACTGAGGTGGTGTCCCTTATCACCAGGAGAACACTCTCACTGTATGATACCCTGTTGCTGCTGGTTCTGCGTAAACATTATCAGGATCGGGAAACTGCCGGTGAACAGCTGATTGTCATCGACCAGGAGCGTGTCGCCTCGGATCTTTCCCCCTTTCTGCCATTGACCAACAGCTCCAAATCGGATCGGCGCAAACTTGGGCCGGCTCTGGAACGGATGGTCAATAAAAAAATTCTCAAAAAAATCAGAGGGAGTAAAGACCGTTATGAGATCACTCCGGTGATTCGTTATGTGGTCAACGCGGAATTTCTCGAGCAGATGCTCGGTGAATACAAGCGGCTGGCTGAGGAAAATAACATTTCAACAGTCAATGACTTGGGCCAGTCCATGAGTGGCGAAGATGATGAGTAAGGGACAGCCTAAGAGAAAACAATCAACCCGGAAGGCCGGTAAAAACGAGATCGAGATGCATGCGGATTTCCCATCCGAGGTTGGCCAGATTCGGTTGGCCGAGCTCTCTGTTTTCAACTGGGGATCATTTAACGAGCTGCATACTGCGAAGATAGATCCCGGAGGAACCCTTATCACCGGTGATAATGGCTCGGGTAAATCCACCCTTGTTGACGGCCTTATGGCTCTGCTGCTTCCTGCGGGCAAGGCGACGTTCAATGTCGCTGCAGCCCAGGGGGACCGTAGCGATCGCACCCTGTTGTCTTACATGCGGGGCAGCTTTGGTTCAAGCCACGACGGAGCCGGAACCCGGGTAAGGAGCAAACGGGAGTCAGCTGTACTCACCGGGCTCAGAGCCTGCTATCGTGGTGATGACAGCTCAGCCATTACTCTGGCCGCTTTGTTTTGGACGACCCAGTCGACTAATAATCTTGCCGATGTCAAACGGCTTTATATCGTTGCCAGGAGAGATCTCAGGCTGAAGGAACTCCTCGATGGCTTTGGGCAGGGGAATGTGCGCGGCCTAAAGCAGTGGCTGCGGGATGATCCGGCCATCACCTGCTGCGACGACAATTTTTCCAACTACCAGGAGCTCTATCGTCGGCTCCTCCAAATGGATAACAAAAATGCCCCTTTCCTCCTTTCCCGCGCTTTGGGATTGAAAAAAATTGATGACCTGACCAAATTGATCAGGGATCTGGTCCTGGAGCCGAGTCGGGTGAAGGAGGATGCCAGAAAGGCGGTTGCGGAGTTTGATGATCTGGTGGCCATTCACTCCCAACTGGTTGATGCAAGGGCGCAGAAAGAACATTTGGAACGGTTGCCGAAACTCGACGTTGCAATAAAAAAGAGTACGGAAAAGCTAACCACACTTTCAGCGGAGAGAGCAGGGCTGCCTGTCTATATCGGTGAAGTTTCCGTGCAGCTATGGAATGAACGCATCGAAGCGATCCAGGGTGAACTGGAAAAACTGGAATACCTGGTGAAACAGGCTGCAAAAGAGGGATCGGATAGAGCCACTCTTGTTGAGCGCAGACATGAAGAATATCTCCACTTCGGCGGGGACAGGATCGAGTCACTGCTGAAGGAGATTAAGCACTGCAAGCAGCAGTTGCAGAAAGTGATCCGAGACTCGTCTGCATACCAGGAGACAGCAAACACTCTTGCACTCAATCCGCAATTGGAAGAGACAATATTCAATCAGAATCGGATCAGTGCAGAGAGCGGTCTTGTCGATACTGAAAACCTTATAAAAGACTGTCAGGATCAGTTTGCCGAAATCCGTGCTCAGTTCAACCATGTTCAGGAACTTCTGAAGGATACTGGTGAAGAGATTGAAGAGATCAGGCTGCGGCCCGATTCCAACATTCCTGTCCGGTACCAGAAACTCCGTGATGAGCTGGTGAGTTCCCTTGATCTGCAAAAGGACAGGTGTGTCTTTATCGGTGAGCTAATTGACGTGCATGACGAAGAAAAGCAGTGGCAGGGTGCCATCGAACGAGCCCTTGGCGGTCTGCGGATGACGCTGGCTGTTCCCCACGAAAAATACTCCATGGTGACCCGCTGGCTGAATGCTCGCCATACCGGTCTCCATGTTCGGGTACAGGTTGTGGATATGTCCCGTGTTCGTCGGGATTTGCTGCCTCAGTTCAAGGACAACGGATACTTGAAGAAACTGGTCTGGCGCGATCATCCTTATCAGGAATGGCTCAAACACCATCTGTTCCGTTTTGAACTTCAGTGCGTTACCACCATCGAAGAGCTGGACAGGACACCCTTTTCCATGACGCAGCAGGGGCTTGTCCATATGAACAAAGGTCGTTTTGAAAAGAAGGACCTGCACAAAGTGGATGCCAGGCGCCACTGGTCCCTGGGATTCTCCAACAAGTCCCGACTGGCTCTTCTTGAATATGACAGGAAAAGGCTCGAAAAGGCCCTGACGAAGAAGCAGAAGGAAGAAGGGAATGCCAGAAAAACACTTGATGCAAGCAGCGAGCGGAAAGAGCAATGGAAAAAGATTCTGAACTATGGTTGGGATGATATCAACGCACCCTACTGGCAAGAGAGGACAAGAGGTCTGGAGAAGGACCTTGAAGGGCTACTCAGCTCAGGAGGTGATCTGGATAAGGCAAGGGAGCGCTGGGAGGAGGCCAAGGCGGATTTGGCAAAAATCCGAGAGCGACAGCAGGAACTTGCATTGGACAAGGGAGGTCTGAACACTTCTTTGAGGGAGGCGGAAAAACACCACAAGCTGGCCCGGTCAATGGCAGCAGCCGGTTTGTCCGCCGCAGTACGAAAACAGCTTGAGGCGCGTGTCGGAGAGTTGGGTGGGAGTGATCTTGAGCGGATGGGAGAAATAATAGCAGATCTTGATAAAAAACTGGACCGCCTGCTGGAAAAGAGCCGCAACAGGAAAAACAGCGCTGAAAAATCTGTCATCGGTATTATGTCCTCCTTTAAAGGGAACGAAAAATGGCAGGTTCATACGGTGGAATGGGCATGCGATATCGTAAGCTTGCCCGATTATCTCCACCACCTCAAGCAACTGGAGGAGGAGGGATTGCCGAACCTGGTGGAGCAGTTTACCAGTCGGCTCAATAAACACACCACCCAGTCACTGGCTCGGATCAAGACCAAGCTGGAATCGGAACGTGAAGACGTTCTGGAACGTACCGATGTCATAAATAAAGTTCTTGAGCGGACTGAGTTCAAAGCTGGTAGCTATTTGAGGCTTGGTTCGAAAAAAGAGAAATTCCCCCACGTTATTTCCTTTGAACGGCAGTTGCGAAAGGTACTCAGCCAAGTGACCAGTGACGACCATGAATCCCGTTTCCACCAGCTTGCCCAGGTGATTGAGACGCTCAATAAGGCGAGTTCACCAGCAACGGCTGGAACGCTTGAGAGTTTACGGCTTCTTGACCCCCGGTTCCAGATGTCGTTTTATGCCGAAGAGCTGGACAGTGAAACTGGTGAGGTTCGTGATGTTCTGGAGTCGTCCAGTGGTAAATCCGGTGGTGAAAAAGAATCTTTTGCCGGTACCATTGTTGCGGCGAGCCTGGCCTATGTGCTGACGCCGGACGGTTGTGACCGACCTGTCTACTGTACGGTTTTTCTTGATGAGGCCTTTTCCAATACCGCCGAGGCTGTGTCCAGGCGAGTACTCCGTGTATTCAGGGAACTACATATTCATATTAACATGATCACTCCCTATAAAAACCTGAACCTGGCCAGGGAATCGGCCCGTTCCCTGCTGATCGCTGAACGTGATCCAGAAAAGCACGACAGTCGTCTCTGTGAGGTTACCTGGTCTGAAATAGATCGTAAACTTGCAGAAGAACGGGAAGAGAGCATGGGTGAAGAGGCCACCCGCCTGGGAGTCAGTTTTAGCGAAACACCACGATCTCCCATGTCGGCATGACAGGATTATGAATACAGAATCACCAGGAGCATGGGGTATCCTCCCGCATCAGGCAAAAGAGATCATTGGCAGGCGTGAGTGGACAAAAACAGCCACCTTGAAGGCAAGGCTGACAGGGGTAAAACCGTTTCCCATTCGATTGGGTCTGAAACCTCCCTCCGGTTCAGCTGCCCTGAGGGATATGACCCATTTCAGCAAGTTTATCGCAGAGTGGAAAAGCTATCCGTACCAAGATTTTATTCAGTGGACCAGTAAATCGTTCCGTAATCTGGCTGAACAGCGTATTCCAAGCTTTGTTGTCCTTTCGTCCATCAGTGACCTGATCCTATTTTTAGGTGCTAGTGCCCTTTCCCGCAGTAAACAGTGGGAGAACAATATGATGCCACTCCTGCAGATAGATCACAACCTCTACACTGCACTGGTTAAACGGTTGGAGTCCGTTGAAAGGCTCAACCACTATGAGGCCGAACTGCTTGCCGTAATGATTCCGCAAATGCTGCCCGGTATGGGGAAGGGACTTTATCTGAGGGCGCTTCCGCTGGTTGGTGTCGACACCAAGTTTCTTGAAAGTCATCTGGTGCTGGTGGAGGAGATCCTCAACACACTGCATAAGGGTGACGTTGCCGGGTGCGGCGGTCTTGTCTCGTGGCTGCAATGTCAACCGGTTCCGAAAGACTGGTTAACCATAAGGCCCCTGTGTCCGACGACTACCAAACAACTTGGCAACATTCCCCTCCTGAAAATGGATAGTTTCTCTCTCCGTCGCTATGAGCTCCCCGGGTCTAACATTTTGGTAGTGGAAAATGTGCAGTCGGGGCTGGCACTTCCCGAGCTGGAAAATACCGTAGCCGTTGTCGGAGGGGGTAGGAATATCGGCTGGATGGATGCGGGGTGGCTACATAACAAACGGGTTGCCTATTGGGGGGATATTGATACCTGGGGGTTGTCAATTCTTAGCGATGTAAGGAGGAAGGGTGTGCTGGTAGAGCCCCTGATGATGGATGTCCAGACCGTACTTGATCACGAACAGCGGATGGTTATGGAGCCTCAGCCGGTAAAAAGTTGTCCGCCATCGCTTACACCTGAAGAGGAAAAACTGTATCACGATTTGATCTCCGGCAGGTTTCTGGCCTCCCGCCTTGAGCAGGAACGTCTGTCTGCTGATTACATTCGTGATAAACTTGTGGCGTGGCTGTCAGGAATGTACTGATTTTGCTCTATTCTAGTTTGAAAAAAACTACTGCCCCAACCTTTTTTTCAATAAATACGATCACGTTTCGTATACATGACAGCGATAACAAGAATTATATCAGCGCTCGGAGTTGATAGAGAATCCTCCTTATTCATAATGGTGCTTATGTTTGCAGCGAACTCATATCCAAGGCCGGGCTGTTGATCATTACAGTAATCAACAGCCTCTATTGGTAACTGCCCATATTGACAATGTGTACACATTGTCATGAAGTATGTGTAAGTTTAAATGGAATCCTGAAAAAAATCGTCAACTCATCAAGGAACGAGGGATATCCTTTGATGAAGTTGTCCAAGCCATCGCTGACGGTTATGCTGTCAATGATGCACCGCACTGGAATAAGGGAAAATACCTCAATCAGCGAACTTTGATCGTTATAATTCGTAATTATGCTCATTTGGTGCCATATGTTATTGATGGGGAGCATTATTTCCTGAAAACAATCATCCCAAGTCGCAAGAACAGAAACGATTGCGAGGTGAGGAAAATGACTGAGAAAAAAACAAAAAATAATCTTGATGCTTATGAGCAGGAAATATTAGACAAGTACGAGTCCGGGAGAATGGAAAAAGGTCCGGTTTCGGGTTTGTTGGTTGTTGTTGCCCAGGTAACAATGCGAAAGAATAAGAATATCAATATTCGCATCTCAGAGAATGACCTTGAATCCATCAAGTTACAGGCTGCAAAAGAAGGATTACCTTACCAGACCTTGATAGGAAGCTTAATCCATAAATATGCAACCGGTTCATTGAAGGAAGTACGTTAACAAAAAAGTTAAGTAACTATTCACCATGCAATTGAACGACACAATATTTATCGGAATCGGGGGACACGATCCCAATTCAAAAAACAAAGACGAATTAGGTCATGTCCCCAGTTTCCTACCAGCATATTCGTTATGCATTTCTTAGCTACCAATACTAAAATCCTTTATTTAAAATAGTTATGACCACTTCTCTTAGCGGCTGGTGCGGAAAAATTGCCCTTATTGATCTTTCCACCGGGGCAATTGATATACTAACTCCAGACCCTGAAATATACCGGAGTTTTATTGGCGGCAAGGGGCTTGCGGGATACTTTTTACGCCCTCATATGACCCTTTCCTGGGACCATCCGGCCATGCCTGTCTGCATTCTCACCGGCCCGCTGGTTGGCACTGCAGCTCCCACATCGGGCCGAACCACGGTTATGTCCCGTTCACCTTTAACCGGAACAGTGGCTGATACATCGGTTGGAGGACGGCTCGGGTTCCAACTCAAACGGGCTGGCTGGGACGGCATCATTATCCGAGGGCAGTCTGCGACCCCCTGTGGCATAGTTATTGAAAATGACTCTATTCGGATCGTTGATGCTGCTTCTCTGCATGGAAAAACAAGCTCAGAGCTCTTTGAACAGTTCAGTGATGGTAGCCGGTCGGTGGCAGCCATCGGTCCGGCCGCTGAAAACGGTGTTGCCTTTTCCTCTCTTATGGTGGACAAGCATCACAGTGCAGGGCGGATGGGGATCGGTCTCTGTTTTGGGGGAAAAAATCTCAAATATCTGACAGTTCATGGGACCGGCAAGGTAGAGGTAGCCGATAAAGAGGAACTGCTGGCGGCGCGGGAAGAAATTATCCGCCTTACTTCAGCTTCACCGATTCTTATGGGGCCGCACGGCTTATCCTGTTTTGGAACCGGTTCAATATACGATCTGATGGATTCCAGGCGGATGATGCCCACCAACAACTTTCGGAAAACCCACTTTGGTCGAGCCAGTGAACTGAACGCTTTTGCCTATAAGAAAAAGTATGACCCTGGTAAATACGGATGTATGGGCTGTCATATCCGCTGCAAAAAAATAGCCCGGAAAAGCAGGCGGGAAGGGGAGGCAATGCCTGAGTTTGAGACCATGTCCCATTTTACCGCCCTGATCGGGAATACGGATATGGAGCTGGTCATGGAGGCAAACCGCCTGTGTAACCACTTCGGAATGGATACCATTTCAACCGGTGCAACCCTTTCCTGTTACTGCGAGATTGCCGGTGTTAAGGATATCTCTGGTGAATTACTGAGTCTTCTGGAGCAGATTGGAACGGCCTCAACAGTCCTTGGCCGGGAGCTTGGGAAAGGCTCTGCTGCCTATGCCGCAAGTCATAACCGTATCGAGGCATCCATGAGCGTCAAGGGGCTTGAGCTGCCTGCCTACGATCCCCGCGGGGCATATGGCATGTCACTTGCCTATGCCGTATCGACTAGAGGTGGCTGCCACCTTCGGGCTTATCCCATTAGTCACGAAATACTTCGTAAACCCGTTGCCACAGATCGGTTTTCATATAGTGGTAAGGCGCGGATCATTAAGATTGCTGAAGATCAGAACGCGGTTGTGGATTCCCTCACCGCTTGCAAATTCATCTTCTTTGGTGCAGGCCTTGAAGAGTTTGCCAGGGCCTACACGGCTGTGACCGGTATAGTGACAACTGCCCAGGAGTTGTTGAAAGCAGGAGAGCGCATCTATTATCAGGAGCGAATAATGAACTCACTCAATGGGTTCAACATGGACGACGACGATCTGCCAGAGCGGTTTTTCAAGGAACCTGGAAGCAGTGGCCATGGTATTGAAATTGCACCACTTGACCGTTCTGAGTTTGTGAAGGCCCGTGCAGCCTATTATCGTATCCGGGGGTTGGATGAAAATGGACAGCCCACAGAGGAAAAAAGTGAGGAACTCGGTCTCGTATGGAAGCGCTGATCAGGAAATATACAACTAAGCTGCAGGAGGCAGGGCTTGCCGAGAACTCTCTTGTCTGCGGGCTTGATGAGGATATTGCCTGGAACAGGGACGATCCTGCTATTCCCACTCTTCTGCAGGTCATGGATAAGATGGACGTCAATTCCCTTATCCATGCAGAACCGGCTGAACCCTACCGAACAATCCTCAAATACCTGGCCGTCAGGTATCCCGAGTCCATTACTCCTGAAGATTGTGAAACCAGAACATTTCTCCATGATCTGCCCGTTATCCACTCCTTTACAGCAGAATTTATTCTTAGCAGATTGCTGAAACGTAAATCAGTTATAACATCCGACGGTCAAACACTCCATGTCACCACATTTGGCACCGTCAGCCCGGAGCAGGCTTTTGTGACCTTCAGCTCAGTCTGTTTTGCAGGCTTTGTTCTCTTTTTTTCCAGGTTTCTTGCTGACAGTAAAAAGGGAACTGTTGATGAAACACAGCGAGCCGCTTTTGAAAAAGCCGTCTTCTTTCTGCCAGAAGCAATGACAGAGCCGCCACTCCTCCATGCAGGACCGTTCAGCAGTGAAGACCAGGTGTATGCAGCCCTGATTCAGGCAGGGGAACAGACTGTCAAATACGGGCTTGTGGATTCCTACTTCGGAAATATCTCTTACCGCTTCAAGGATACCGTGTTTATCAGTCAGACCGGCAGCTCCCTTGACGAACTAGGCGGATGTATCGATCCCTGTCCTCTGGACGGTTCATCCTGTGCCGGAATCACTGCCTCCAGTGAGCTTGTTGCCCATAATGAGATTTTTTTGAATACTGCCAACCGCGCAATTCTCCACGGTCACCCGAAATTCTCTGTTATTCTCTCCATGGATTGTGATGAGACAGACTGCGAAAACCGTGGAAAATGCCATGTCAAATGTTCCCGGGAGCGAGCCATCGGGGACATTCCCATAGTGCCCGGCGAGGTGGGAACCGGCCCAACCGGTCTCTGCAACACCCTCCCTCCAGCTGTGAGAGAAAAAAGGGGAGCCATTGTCTGGGGGCACGGTCTGTTTACTGTGGCAGAAGATGATTTTAACCTGGCCTTTCAAAACCTCCTCGATATCGAAAATGGATGCCGGGAAGAATACTTCCGGCGAATTGGACAGATTAACTCCTGAGGTGATGAGAGAGGATTCCCGTAATGGCTCTGATTAATATTCAATCTGCAATAAAACGGGTGGGGCAGATTGTCGACAAACTCGAACCGCCACAGGGGGTGGAGATATTAACCTACAAGCGCAATCGCGGTATCACCATCATCAAAATCGACGAGGACACACTTTCTATACAGGAGCGAGGCTATGAGGAAAATACCTATCAGGTGGCAAAGGCTGATCTGACAAAACAGCTCAAAGCCATTGCCAAAAGGGAGTTTCCGCGAAGTCGTAAGGTGTGTGTGTACCAGCTGGATAGTCCGTACTGCCTGGGAGTAAAGCGGAAACAGATTTAAAGGCACTCCTATTCTTTCCCGATTACTCTATTTCTTCCCTGGTGTTTCGCCTGATACAATCGTTTGTCAGCAAGGGCAAGTAGCGTATCCTTAGAGCTCCGATCCATATCCTCGGTGGAAGCAATTCCTGCGGATATGGTGATGCAAATATCTGTACCGTTGTGAGCAAATACGTGATTTTCGATATTGCGGCGTATTCGTTCCGCTAATTCCATACCGCTTTGCAGGGGGCCCCGGCATATTCCGTAAAATTCTTCTCCGCCATAGCGGCCGATAGTTTCTTCCTTTCGTTTTAATGAGCTTATGAGGGATGCCATCTCTTTGAGGACAAAATCCCCGGCCTGGTGGCCATAGGTGTCATTTACGGATTTAAAATTATCAATATCTATCATGAGAACAGAGAATTCTTTGATATAGCCCCTTTGTCTTTCACCTGTTCGAATTTCAAAGAGTTTTTCCAGTATATTCCTTTTGGGAAGGCCTGTGAGGTCGTCAAAATACCCGATCTGTTCCAGAAATAATTTCTGTTCCATTTCCTTTGTCACATCGGTGAGGCACCCCAGAGTCAAGGTAATGTTGTCATCGGGAAAGAGTTCCACCTTGCCCCGATCCTTAAGCCATATGGTATTGCCGGAGGGCAGGGCAACCTGGTATACAGCTTCGACCTTCTTGTTTTTCTGGACAGTTTCTCGTAGATTATGACGTTTGTCATCGAGTTGACGCCGCGTTATGACCTCTTCTTCGATTTCTGATTGCTCCAGACCGGTATAGTGGAATATGCGCTGATCCTGAATGGCGTCTCTGAACGCTTTGGACATATTAGCAGGGGTGGTGTCCAGCAGATCCATAAGCTGCCGGCCCACAAATTCATACCAGATGGTGTTGTCTTCCTGGTTCCAGGCGGTGATATAGGGCATCACTGGAAAGCTGTAACTATCAAAGGCCTGGGATGCCTGGATAACAGAAGATGTCCTTTCCTGTAGGGCCCGGCTATAGAGACCTGTGAGAATTCGACCGGCATAGGTGGATGGAAGTTCTTTCATTTTTTGCTGGATCACTCGGCGAAAAGACTAAATGCGCGAGTCCTCATGGATGTTAATAGTGGGGAGCCTGTAGTGAATTTCCATATATCATGAATTAGTTCAGGTGATAGCTTATGTCAACTTCCAAAAGGGGAATTTTTGAACTGAATTACATAAAGTGATATGATCAGGCTCAACACCTCTTTTTTTCACAAGCATTGACTTCCTTTACTGAAGATGGAAATATCTTCGTAGGAACTGCCAAGATTGCCAATGGCGAACCCATGCTAGTGGCACCAAACGTTCACCTGCTGTAAAGGAAATGATTATGCTCCCGTTGCAGAGACAGGATTGGATTCTTCCACCTCCTTGTACATTTGAGAAATTTCAAACATCCCTTGTCCAGACCTTTGCCATGAATCAAGGTTTGGCGAAGAAAACCAGGCGAAAATGGTTTGATACCATGGACTGGCGGCTCTATCGAAAAAAAAAGCTGCTGTTCCATGAAGGATCACAATGGATTTTGCAAAATTTGAAGGGAAGAACTCTAAAGAGTCTTACCAGCCGTCGAAAAAGTTATGCTACATTCTGGCAGTTTCCGGATTCACCATTGCGCGATGCCCTGCAGGGCCCCCTTGATATCCGGGCTTTGATTGAACTCGCTACAGAAGATCTGCTATCCGTTGAGCTGCAGATTCTCAATAATGATAAAAAGATTGTCTGCATACTTGAAATCCAGCAGTCAAACAGTTGCCACAACGACAAGCAGCTCCTGACTGTTCACCAAAGGGAGGTGCGCGGGTACACAAAAAAATTCAAGCAGGTGGCTTCCTGTATTCGAGATGTCGGTGGTATCGAGCAAAACGGACCGGTGGACACCTTCCACCATCTTCTGGAAGGCAGTGGCCGAACTCCTCTGGACTACCGTTCCGCCTACAATGTTCCCCTTGATCCCCTGATGAGCAGCCGTGAAGCACTACGCTGTATATACAGTTCACTTCTGGCAGATATACACGTCAATACACAGGGGATACTTGACGATACAGACACCGAGTTTCTCCATGACCTGCGCGTGGCTGTGCGAAGGACCCGTTCCGGTTTAGCTCTTATCAAAAACGTACTCAGCCCTGAGGTGTCGAGGCGCTTCAAAAAGGAGTTTCGAGACATAGGTCAGATGACAGGGCCGGTGCGTGATCTTGATGTGTACTTGCTGAGTGAGGAAGCCTATAAGGCGAGGCTCCCTGTATATCTCCAGGAGGGGCTCGGCTATTTTTTTGAAGATATTGCGGCAAAACGCAAAGAGGAACAGAGACGTTTAACCCATGCACTGCGCAGGCCACACTTTATAAAAGTCCTTACTGAGTGGGGCCAGGCGCTTGAATCCAATGATACATATCCTGCTGGGAAAAATGTGGGGATCTCCATCGCCACATTGGCCGGGAAGATTGTACATAAGCGTTTTCAAATGGTATTAGATGACGGCAGAAAAATACAGCCAGGAACCCCTGACTGTGAGCTGCATCGTCTGCGTATTGAGTGCAAAAAACTGCGCTACAGTCTTGAATTTTTTATTTCTCTCTACGACCAACAACGAGTGCAACAGTTTATTCGGCAGTTGAAAAAACTGCAGAACAATCTGGGGGATTTTAATGATCTCTCCGTGCAGCAGGACATGTTGGCCAACTATCTTACTCATGTCAGACCAGGTAGCAGGAAATCTATGCGGCTTGCTGCCTCCATCGGTGGATTGATGAGCGATCTGTCCCGGCAGCACCAGGAGCTACGGACTCATTTTGAAGAAACCTTTGCCCGTTTCTCCTGCAGCGACAACCTGTCCTTATATAATGAGATTTTCGGTAAATAAGAATATTTGTAACTTCAGAAGCACCCCATCTTCGTCCATTCTAGCCTGCTTACATATAACTTCATATGCTGCGCAGGCTATAATGGACGAATATGAGGCACTTCTGGACAGTTACAGCTCAGAAGTGAGGGTGATATCGTGCCCCACTGAATCGTAACGAATGTTTTACTGTACTAAATCCTGAAGCAAGCGAGGAAAAGAATGGCTATAATTGCCGTGTATAATATCAAAGGTGGTGTTGGAAAAACTGCAACCAGCGTAAATCTGGCCTACCTCTCAGCAGCCAGTGGAAAAAAGACCCTCCTCTGCGACATGGATCCTCAAGGATCTGCCAGTTACTATTTTAAGGTTAAAGCTAGAAAAAAATTCTGTACCGAAAGTCTCCTTAAAGGAGGAACAGATCTTTTAAGCAATATCAAGGGTACTGATTATCCTGAATTGGATATGCTGCCTGCAGATTTCAGTTACCGAAATCTGGATCTGGCTTTGGATAATTTTAAAAAGTCCACCCGGCGTATCAGTAGGATTCTCAAACCGCTCACAGAAGAATATGAAAATATTTTTCTTGATTGCCCGCCAAACATCACCCTGCTTTCAGAAAATATTTTTGCCGCAGCGGATATCCTGTTAATTCCATTTATTCCCACAACTCTTTCTCTGCTCTCCTTTGAAAAACTCCTCGATTTCTTCAGCCAGACTGGGATTGATAAGAAAAAACTCCACGTCTTCTTTTCCATGGTTGAGAAGAGGAAGAGGATGCACCAGGATATGATGAAACGTTTTTCTGGACGGAAAAGGGTACTACGGCAATCCATTCCTTTTCTGGCCGACGTGGAGAAGATGGGGGTCTTCAGACAACCGGTGCTGGTACAGGCACCAAAATCTCCGGCATCTTCTGCCTACCGTTCCGTTTGGCGTGAAATCGAGAACGTGATTGAGGCATCCTCCAGAGGGTAGTGGTGGAGGGAGGATAGACTGATGCAGCTTCAGCACTCATCAAGCCGGGAAAAATACCGGGGCTGATGGAAGTCAGGTTTCGCCCCAGGTACCGGAAAAGCTGCAAGATAGCGACGCTTTATTCCTTGACCATGGATGGCATAGGCATTCACATGGCTGAATGGGAGGATTGACTGGTCCAGGAGCAGGGTCAAATTTCCATGCCATCGGGAACCGCTGATAGTGGCCACATAGTGGATTGGGGCAATGCTCTTGCTGATCTGGCGGATTCCGCTGAGATGGAGGATGAGATAGTGGTCATGGGGGCCAAGTTCGATCTCAAGGTAGTGGCCGCTGTCTCCCAGTAAAAACAGCTCTGCTACTTCATAGCACCAGAGCCCGTCAAGTTCTCCGGCAGACGCGGAGGGCGCAGGGTCGCCATGGAAGGGTCCCCGCACCTCGACTTCGAGTTTCAGCCCCATTAAAGAAAACCTGACCTCCATCTTTTCAGAATCCGAAGCTGCCTTTCCGTCCCAGGTTTTTGTCGTGCTGAGAAGGGCACTCTGCTTTTGATAAACCATGTTTTGTTTGTAACCGAAATTGAGTTTGAGTCGGAATTGCACAACGAATACGCTGGTACGAAACTGGAGATATGATCCAATTCGCTTTTGTCTTTTGAATTGGGCTCGTGTCCCCCGATTCCGTCTCCTGGTACAATAAACATGCTTCACTAAAACGTATAGCGCAAAGTGAACCGAGGACTCGTCTTCGGGAATTCAGTGAGAGAAGTCTGAACAGTAAAATGAAAAAATATCCGAAAGAGGAAAAATGAATGGCTAAACATACACTTTTTATGCTGGTTCCCTGGTTTGAAGGAGAAGGGGAAGGCCCCTACTATTGCCCTGACTGTGGAGTGGTTGAGGGTTTTTTGTTCTACTCACCAGAGATCCGCAATGAAATACAAATAATTACGGTTGATTTTAAAAGACCCAGGAATGAGATAGTCAAGCATCTTGGCCTGGAAAACCAGGGCAGTCCTGTTCTTGTTTTGGATGAGGAAGGCAAGATGCCAGACGATGCCCAACAGAGTCTGTCCACTGGAAAAAAGTTCCTCAGCGACCCTATACAGATCTGTAACTTTTTAGGAGAAATCTATAACGGAGTGAAGCCGCATCCTTAACACTCTGCTTTTGTGCCTGGGGATGAAGTGGATGATTTTCCGGAAGCCAGTGCCGTGAATCCTCATATATCACAATCATTCTTCCAGGTTCCACTCATTCTTCAGATGATCAATACCCTGGTGATTGGTCAGGTCCAGATGGATAGGGGTGACGGAAATATACCCGTTGTTTACGGCGTGAACATCGGTGTCTTCACCCTGGGCGGGAGAGGGCGTTCCACCACCGATCCAGTAATGCTTTCGGCTCCATGGATCCAGTGTCTCCTGAATTGCGTTATCCCAAAGACGTCTTCCCTGACGGGTGACTTTTATCCCCTTGATTGAATCGCTTCCCGGGACATTGGCATTGAGAAGAGTATCCCGGGGCAGGCCTCGTTTCAGAATCAGTTTTGCCAACTTTGCGGCAAAACGGGCTGCCCTGCTAAAGTCGTAGGGCGCATCTCCTGCGAGTGAAACAGCAAGTGAAGGGATTCCATACATAGTACCTTCCACGGCGGCCGAAACTGTACCTGAATAGGATATGTCATCGCCGAGATTAGGGCCGGGGTTAATGCCTGAAACCAGCAGATCCGGCTTTTGCTTGACGATTTTATTCAGGCCAATAGCCACACAATCGGTGGGCGTGCCATCGAGAGTGTAAAATCCGTCTTTAAGCTTGGTGACTCGCAGGGGACGGTTCAAGGTAAGTGAGTGAGAGACGGCCGAGTTGTCTCTGTCGGGTGCGATGACCACACACTCTGCCAGGCTGCTGAGTGCCTGAACGAGGGCGTCGAGGCCGGGGCTGTGAATTCCATCGTCGTTGGTGACAAGAAAAAGTGGCATATTTATTAACCGTAATAGTAAGTTGTTTGGTAACTATTCACCGAAATTGAGTTTGAGTCGGAATTGCATAACGAATACGCT
>CAZIDU010000089.1:0-18328 GCA_964538055.1 uncultured Desulfocapsa sp.
GGCTCAGAGACGAAGCAGATGCGGCGATATCGACTCGCCTTGGGTGCTATTTTCAGTGCCCCCTTGAGGGGTAAACATTTTGTTAGTTGAGCAAATTATTAATTACTCGATATTTTTAAATTAAGACAAATTGTTAACGAATAACGAACAAAATGTTCAGGAGAAATGCAGGCTAGAAAGTACTGTGCAAACACCACAAACAAGTCCACTCTTTGGAAAACAGCAGTCCACCCATATCAAAGGGGTGGCTATTATCATGCTGATCTTGCACCATCTTTTCTTTCTTCCCTCTAGCAACCCTTGGTTTACCAGCATCCTGGGGAATCGCTGGGGTGGCATTGAATTTTTTATATCATCGGTCAGCAAACTCTGCATCCCGCTGTTTTTCTTTGTCAGCGGCTATGGTATCTGGCAGGCTTCCCGTTCCGACCAACACCTCTGGAAAAGCACCTTCCGTCGCCTACGAACTATCTATACTATCTATATTGTTAACGTAGCAGTGACAGTGCTCCTCTATTTCTTCGTAAACGGGTCTTGGGTACTGCTGTCAAAAAAAGAGGCTGTTAAAACGTTTCTTGGCATCGATGTCGCCATTAATGGCACCTGGTGGTTTTTTATTATCTATGTGGAACTCCTTCTCCTCACACCTCTGGCAGTTCTTTTTGTGAGAAGGTTTCCCTGGCTGTTTCTTTTATTTCTTTCCACTTTTGTCTACCTGTTGTCACCTGAAAGCGGCTTTACTGTTTTGGCAAATCTGATAGAAAAACTAAACCTCTCCACAATAATGTACGAACACTTCCCCCTGAATAACCTGTGGCTCAATCAGTTCTATTTTTTCACAGGATTCTGTCTTGCCACTTCAGGTCTTTTCGAAACCGCCCTTCAGGGAAGCATAAAAAAATTATTCCAGCCATTTCTGCGCAGGAGTATTGCCCTTACTCTTATTAGCGCAATTTTTTTCTTTCGCTATTATCTGATAGATATTAGCTCAGTACTTGGAATTTTCTCAAAGGAAGGACTTGATATCTTCGAACGCACTCTTATCTATTCCAGGGCCGATTTTATTCTTAGCCCCCTTCTGATATATGCAATTGTTCTTCTCTTTCACCGGCAAAGGTTACGAATGCTCAGTTTTCTGGGCAATCAGTCCGCGCCAATCTGGCTGATCCACGGAACCATAATAGCCTTGATACTACAGCCCATGAAAAGCATTCGGCCCTGGTCACCGTTTGTCTTTCTTCTGGTCTTATCTCTTTGTGTACTCTACGCCCTTGCCTATTCGTCTGCAGCCCGATGGCTGCGAAAACAGTTAAGGTGAAGTTTCCTTTTGCACTCCGGCTTTATCTGTCTGACGTTCCCGTAGAGACTTAAGTTTTTCAACAACAATTGCTGCCCGCTTCAGTTTGCCTTTTACAACTTCATTTTCAGGCTCAAGCTCAATAATATTTTGCCAGGCTCTAACGGCCTGTTCGTACTCTCCGGCACGATAAAAAGTGTTTCCAATTGACAGTTCTTCCTGAACATACTCCTTGATTTCCCGATCCAAACGCTCCTGCAGAAGTTCCACTGCCATGGTTTTCTGCACCTCAGGGGTCAACTGCAAAAGATGATGTCGAGCCTCTGCCAGCTCACCATACGCCATTGCTTTATTAAATGATTCAATACTCGCCCTGTTTTTCTTCTTGGCTATTTTTTTTCTATCCTTATTTTTCTTAAGTATCCTTGCCTGGATGAAACCGTCCAGACGATTCATCTGGGATTTTGCCTCCGGGTCCGGGGACAATTGAACGACCAACGGGACGACACGACGAGCCATGGCAAGATTTTTTTCTGCAAGCATCTCTTCACCAAGCCGCAACAACTGCAAAGCGATTTCTTTGGCATCATTTCTGGTACGGAAATATCTCCATTGAATACCCATATCATCCGGGTCATTGGCATGAAGATCCTCTAAAAGTGGGAGTTTCTTTTGCAGCCACTCTCCCGTTACAATTAACTCTTCACGCTCCAGAGCATCTAACTTTTTTTGAAAACGTAGAAGCATGGCCTGCTGCGCAGCAACCAGGGATTTAGATTTTCCACTCTTTTGCAATGCTTCACGGTACGTGATCTTAGCTGCTGGCCATTCGTTTTTCCGTTCCTGTTTTAAGGCTCTGGCAATAGTCTTTTTTTCGTAGGATCGAAGTTCATCCAGAATCAGCTTGCGTCTTTTCTCAATTTCCAGTGCCTGGGGGTACTCTTTTGGAGTATCTGCGATCAGAGCAAGGGCTTTGCCAAAGTCCTGATCAGACTGGTAACTATCAAGAAGGGCAAGACGATCTGTCCCGGAACCCAAGGGCCCAAAATAAGCACAGCTTTGGAGAAACATCAGTAAAAGGACAAAGAGAAAATACTTCATAGCTGGATCAGTGAACCATTCCTAAAATGTTCATATCGGCAAGTTCGGCAGAAGAGATCTGTTTCAGTTGAGACTCAATTTTCCATATTTCAACGGGTGTGGCCTTTCCACGAAGCCGGATGGTCTGGGCGAGACTGGTTTCATACAATGTGGTCAGTGAAAGAGAATCATGCAGTTTTCGGGTAACAAGTATCTCCCCTGCAGTTGCGATGGATGAAAGCCTGGCGGCAAGATTTACGGCATCACCTATCACCGTATACTCCATACGTCTTTCTGAACCGATATTCCCGGCAAGCATAGTTCCGGAATTAATAGCAACACTGAATTCCACCGTAATCAGTCCCTGATCGTAGCGCTGCTTGTTAAATTCCGCGACTACCCGTTGAATTTCCATACCACAACGCACCCCGTTCAAGCCGTGTTCCATATCCTGGACAGGGGTACCAAACAAAATCATCGCACAATCACCAATATATTTATCGACATGCCCCCTATGATCCCTGGCAACCTGATCAACAAGAGTAAAATAATCATTAAGGAGGCTGTTCAATGACTTCGGATCAAGACTTTCACTCAAACTGGTAAACCCCGAAATATCAGCATAAAGCACCGTTGCCTCCACATGGCTACCACCAAGACGATTTTCCGTATCGTTCATCAGAGTAGATGCCACATCAGGCGAAACATGGCGGGAAAAAGTCTGTTCCACATGTTTTTTCGTAGAAAGGCCCTCGGTCATGGTATTCAAAGAATCCATTAGCTGGCCCAATTCATCTTTACGGCAATCCTCGAAGCGAAACTGGTAATTACCCTGAGAAATTTCCCGGGTTCCATCCACAAGCTGCCGAACGGGACGAGACAAACGTCTCCCAATCAGAGTAGCGACGACAATACCCAAAGCAACCATAAGGACAGTAATAAGGACAATCGTTCGCAGGGTATGTCCATAGGCCGCTCCCATAAAAGAACGATCAAATGTGATGAGACAGTATCCAACCGTCAAATCTCTATAAGCAATCGTGGTAACATAGGAACTCAGATCAATATTTTTTTCTTCCCCCAGCGCCCAGTACAGAGGTTGTCCGATATGAAAAGCAGCCGGATTCGTCAGGGGAATAATCCCAATACTGGAAAGTATACTTGAGCGATCCGAAAATATGGCAACCCCCTCTATTCCCTCATTATAAACCAGATTAGAAGTGAGTTGATCCAGAGCCTGACGATCGTCTGCCAGTACGGGCTCAACGGCGGCAACAGTCAACTGATCACTCAGAGCTGTTGCGTAGGCATCTGCCTGTCGATCGAACACATGGCTCTGATTACCGAGGATCAAGAGGCTCAGCAATCCCATACCGACTATAATGACGGCCGTGATGATACATGCCAGTTTAACGGCAATAGATGAGGAGAAGAAGCGCTGTCTGCCCTCTGTCAGTGTCATTTGCTCATTCATAATATGGTGAATAATACCTGCGTATTCTTCTTGTTCTCATCCTTCGTTCATTGTATCCTTTATATTATAATACACGGACAAATTCAAAATTCATCTTATTATACACCATGGAACGAATAACATATACTGACCACCGCTATCGGACCCCTGCCAATGCAAGTACTTTCTGGGGAAGACTCTTCCCGTCAGTCTCATTCTATACCAGTTTCCTGGCTACTGTTTATTTTTCCAGCAGAAAAGCACAACAGGGAAACTATGACGACGATGCGTGGTGTCAATCCAGCTACAACATACTGCAGGCTCTGGAGCGAACTGGACTCCAGGTATCGATAAGTGGGATTGAACATCTGCAGGGACTGGATTCGCCCTGCGTCATTGTGGGCAACCATGTCAGTATGATGGATACTGTCATTGTCCCGGGTATCGTTGCCCAGGAAAGACCAATGACGTTTATAATCAAAGAGAGCCTGATGGAGTATCCGGTATTTAAGCACGTGATGCGCTCCCGTAACCCCATTGCCCTCGGAAGGAAAAATGCCCGGGAAGACTTGAAAAAAGTAATGAGTGAGGGACAAAAACGCTTGCAAGAGGGTATATCTGTTTCTGTTTTCCCACAGACCACACGGGGGACGGATTTTGACCCCAGACAATTCAACAGCATCGGGGTAAAACTTGCATTAAGGGCAGGTGTTCCTGTACTGCCCCTCGCCCTGAAGACCGATGCCTGGACAAATGGTAATATCATTAAAGATCTAGGAAAAATTCACCCGGAAGTTTCAACACACTTTTGTTTCGGTGCCCCCCTAACAGTGGAAGGCAAAGGAAAAGAAGCCCACCAGCAAGTCATCGATTTTATCAGCAGGAAGCTCAAGGAGTGGCAATAAGCGCAAAGGCATCTGCTGCCAGCCAGCCTCTTCGTCCAGCCTCATCGACGATAAGAACATAGTTGTTGTGTGATTTTCCGGGGTGTAGCATACGTCCTTCCTGAATGGTACCAATGGAGGCGGCGGAGTCAAAAGGTGAGACCCTGAGTCGTGCATCCGAGGCCACAACCACCCCATCCTGCCAGTGCTGATATTGCCCAACGGTACCAACACTTGCGACTCCTACGACAAAGAGAAAGGAAGCAGCAAAGCCATAGCGTGTTCTTCGTTTAGATACAACGGATTCCGGTAACAGTAACACCACCACAAAAAACACACAGGCCGTGGCAGCCAGCCCCAGCCACTGATTCAGGCCAAGAAAAGAGACAAAGCGCTGCAGATAGGACTGCTCTTCCTGAAACAGTCCTTTATCCCTACGTACCAGCTCAAGATTTCCCCGGATATCAGAATCCCCGGGTGCTAGTCGAAGAGCCCGCTCATAGTTGAGGATAGCCCTGCCGCTTTGACCATCCTGGGCATAACTGTTCGCCAGATTATAGAGGAGTGGTGCTGACATTCCAAATTTGACCAAAGACTCAAATTCCCGGATCGCCGCCTGATAGTCCCCCCTGCTATAGGAAGAGGCAGCATCTTGAAACTGGACCTGCATACCTCTCTCATTTGCCAACACAGGATGCGAGACAGTTATGAAGAAAAAACAGAGGGAAAACAGAATTTTGAGAAACAAGTCTTTCATACCATGCCTTCCAGTTCTTTTTTTAAATCATCGACAAACCCCTGCATCTGCTGGGAATTTAACCCATGACCGCCATAGGCACTTTCATCGGCAGCACTGAATATTGTCAAAAGTGGTGAGTCGCCTGGTAACCGCTTTTGCAGGTCAGCATATGTAATTGCACCCGCCTCTGTTTCCCAGACAAGCCCAAGCTGCTCCTGAATGGCTCTTCGACAGGCAGCCAGAAAGCCTCTAGCATCATTCATTGCAAGTGCCTCCTCGATCTCTTTCACACGTAACAGAAGTAAATGCTTCATTGCCTGATTTCTTTGCAGACGCGGGTTTCCTGCATATCGTGCTGCTCTTATTTTTATCACCAGCACCACGAGTAGCAGAAGAATAAACAGAGCGGTCAGCACCTGAAACCATTTCTTTGCAAACAGAGGTGTTAACTCCTGCGTAAGCCCCCCGGAAGACAATTGTAAAGGGGCAAGTGTTTTCATTGGTTGTGCAACTGCCTCCATAGTATCAGTAGCTTTTGTTTCCTCTTTTTGCTGAACCGGATCCTCCTTCACAGGTACAGGTTCCGTTACCTCCGTTTCCAAGCCCTGGATACTCAAGGGAATAGGATCTGCCGCCAAGGTTTTGTATGTGGCAGTCACCGGATCAAAATAGCTGAACTCGATAGCCGGGATTTCCCGCAGCGTCTGATCTTTTGCAACAAGTGCCTGTTCGAAGACCTTCTTTCCCTGGCCAGGTCCTCCATCTTTTAAAAATTCGGATGAAGGGGTGTAGGTTTTCCAGCCCTTCTCTGT
Source organism: uncultured Desulfocapsa sp. (assembly GCA_964538055.1). GTDB lineage: Bacteria > Desulfobacterota > Desulfobulbia > Desulfobulbales > Desulfocapsaceae > Desulfocapsa. Next base: position 6,266 of record CAZIDU010000089.1, read on the forward strand.
ACGCAATTTCGGCGCCTGAACCCTATCAAAATTCCCCTGGCCACTCACAGTCATGCTAAGGGTAATGGGATCACCTGGTGCCAGTTCAAGCGGACTTGCCGTGACCGCGAGACGAAAATCTCCGATAGCACCACTGAAATTATCCGGTTTCCCAGCCACCGGCAGAGGAAGTACGGTCAGATTCAGTGCCGGGCTCGCAACCTTCACCGCTTTTTGGCTATACGAAGAAAAGAAATTATTAAAAAATGGATCATGGCCACCAAAAGGATTACTTCGCTGTTCCGGAAGAAGAAGAGTTGCGGCAAGTTCAACACTAAGCTGGTGCTCTCCCTCTTTAATTCCTGAAAGTGCTGATTGCCAAGACAAAACCGTGTAGCGACTGTTATTCACAACTTCCCTGGCCTGCTCCGGTTCACTGGCCAACTGCTGCAGAACAAAACCCTCTCCCTGCAGTTGTGGCAAGCTGTTTAGATCTGCCTTAATGCCATCACGAAAATAGACTTTTATCTGCACCGGAACAATCTCACCGCTATAACTTTTTTCTTTGTCCAGTATCACTCGAAGGAAGGCAACCTTATCCGCCTCTCCCGAACGAAGCCTGGCAGTGGAGGAAGATCCAGATGAAGTCTGAGGCTGTGACGCAGCAGTTTGTGAAGGGGTCACTTCAAAATTTATGGGACTGGTCGTAACAGTTCCCTCATTGGTAACGACTTGTATTGCTGGAAGACTAAAGCTACCGACACGAAAAGCCTCCACAAGAAACAGAGAGGTAACAGAGGCAGAAAATGACCCGTTAACAAAAGTCCTTTGAGTGGACTGGCCGCGTTGATGAAAACGGAGTCCTTCGACCTCTGGCATCTGTGGCTGCGATGACCGTGCCCCTGTCACAGTAATGCTTAGGGCTGCTGCACGATCCAGTGGAAAACTCAAAGCATTCAGTGTCGCTGAAACCTCCACTGTAGCGTATGCAGATTGCACAGCCGGCAATGTAAACAGAAGAAAAAACACAGCTAATATACGAATAATTCTGTTGTTTGAAGCAGATTCTCTAGCCTTCATTACCAATCCTTTGATATTTTCTGATCTCTGGTACCACTGGAAATTGCTGCCGGAACAAAATCAAGTTCACCTGTTTCATCCTTTAAACTGTTCAGCAACTGTTTTGCCTCTTCTTCTGTCATCTTCCCCTGACTCCTGCGTTCCATGGCTCTTGCTGCTGCTTCCTGCTGTTCTTTTTCTCTGGCAGCTTCCTGTTCCTCAGCGCCCTGCTCATCTTCCCCTTGCTCTTCTTCACCGGCAGATGCATCTTTTTGATCCTGTTCTGCCTCTTCGCCTTGTTTTTCAGACTCAGAATCCTTTTGCTGCTCCTGTCCCTCTTCCTGACTTTCCTGTTTCCCGGAATCGTTATCGGACGACTTATCCTCCTTAGTCTGCTCCCCCTGGTCCTTGCTCTCCTTCTGATCCTGATCGCCCTGTTGTTCTTTCTCGTCATCGGACTGTTGATCCTGATCTTTCTTTTCCTGATCCTGCTGTTCCTGCTGTTTCTTCAGCTCCTCAAGAGTCGTTTTTACAAGATCAAGGTTATAGTGGGCATCATCATTCATGGAGTCGAGCTGGAGAGCACCATCAAAGGAAGCCACGGCCTCGGTCCACATTTTAATAGTATGCTGTGGGTCAGTTTGCAGCGTTTCATTTCCTCTCTGGAACAGGGCATTACCACGATTATAATAGGCCTCTTTCTGAAGCTCCAGATCATCACTTTTCAGGGCTTCGCTGAATGCCTTGGCAGCATCCTCAAACATATTATTTTTATAGGCCGCAGTTCCATAATTGTAGTGGAGTCTGGCATCGTTTGGAGATTCCTGTAACAGTTCATCATAAACCATTGATGCTGTAAGAAAATCTCCGTTCCCGTAAGCATCTTCCCCCTTTGAAGCTTCTGCCTGCTCCACAGAAACAAGAGCCCCCAGTCCAAAGAGCAGTAACAAAACGGCCGCCATCTTCTGTTTGTTTCTACGCCCTGCTGTCTTTATAAAGGGAATTCGTAAACCACGCGCGGATTTTCTGCCTCCAAGCAGAAACTCAAACATAAGGAGAACAATGGCAGCGCCCAGAGGCCACACAAATCGTTCCAGGGCAACCTTATGTCGTTTTTCCGCCACTTCTTCCTTGGGAATAAGGGACAATTTTTTCTGGTATATGGTCTGCAACCCTTCACCTCTGCTCCCAAGTGGTACATAGAGTCCTCCGGTAAGCTCCGCGATTTGTGTCAGCATGTTTTCATCAAGGCGGGAGGTAATAAAGTTACCAGACTCATCTTTGACAAAACCACTCTTACCGTCCCGGTTAAAGGGTATCAACTCCCCTTCACTACTTCCCACCCCAACACTGTAGATGGTCATGCCCTTATCTGCTGCTGCCGTTGCAGCCTTTAACACATCTCCCTGGAGATTCTCACCATCGGTGATAAGGACCAGAATCTTGTGGTTCGCCTCGTTGGAAAGAACTTTTTCGGCTTCAGCAATTACGGCAGCCAGATCAGTTCCGCCTTTAGGGATAATTGTTGTGTCAATTGCCCCCAGTGAACTTTCAAAGGCGCTGTAATCTATGGTCATGGGACACATCAAAAAAGCAGCCCCTGCAAAGGGCATAATTCCAACCCTGTCCCCCTGTAACTGCCCGACAAAATCCAAAATGGCAAATTTTGCCCGTTTAAGACGATTGGGACTCACATCTTCTGCCAGCATACTTTTTGAGGTGTCCACGGCAAACAGGATATCAATTCCTTTACGCTTAACATCTATCCATTTATAGCCGTATTGCGGTCTGGCAAGTGCTGTAAAGCAGCAGGCAATCGCTGCAAGAAGAAGGATTCTTTTCAGAAGACGCCTTTTGGAAGAAACATTACTGCATAACTTCCCAAGCAAATGGGGGGCTGCAAATACCTGCAGCGTCTGCTCTCTTCTCTGCGCCATTTTTGTATACAAAAAAATCAGCAGAGCAATAACGACAGCACCGACAGAAAACCACAAGGGAGTTCCAAATGTAATTATTTCACTCATGGTAAGCGTTTCCTCCCGAGGACGATCTCAAATCCCAGAAGAAAGAGGGCTGCAAAGACAAACCAGGAGTAGAGCTCCCGATAATTTTCAAACTTCTTGATATTTCTGGTTGTGGTTTCCATGGTATTAATCTCTTTATAGACCTTCTCAAGAGATTTTGTATCCGTGGCTCGAAAATAGCGCCCTCCAGTCATTTCAGCCACCTGCCCCAGAATTTCATCATCAATATCAACGGTGACTCGCATAAGACGTTTGCGCCCGAACCTGTCTGTTACAGGCATTGGAGCTTCACCCCGCGTTCCTGCACCGATTGTATACACCTTGATGCCAAGCGTTTCGGCGGCTTCAGCTGCAACCAGAGGTGGCACTGTACCGGCATTATTCATTCCATCGGTAAGAAGGATCATAATTCGCGATTTGGCATCACGATCCCGAAGTCGGTTCAGCCCACTCCCAATAGCCGATCCAATGGCTGTACCATCCTCAATCATCCCAATGGAAAGAGAATCCAGACGTTGTACAAGCCAGTCATGGTTAAGGGTAAGAGGGCTTACCATATAGGGGCGACCACTGAAGGCAAGCAGACCGATACGGTCATTGGGCCGCTCCATGATAAAGGTGTTCATAACAGATTTCACAACATCAAGCCGGTTTGCTGCCTTGCCCTTCAGGGTAAAATCCAGTGCCTCCATGGAACCGGAAACATCTACTGCCAACAGAATATCAATACCGCTGGCTTCAATTTCGGTAGTGGTATTTCCCAGCTGGGGACGTGCAAAGGCCAGAATGAGCAATCCCAGGCCCAGAAGGCGAAGAGCTGCAATTAAGTTACCAGGCCCAGTTTTTCGCCCTTCAGCCAGGATAGAAGCAATGGATGTGGATGAAAAAACAAGCGCAGGTGCAGCACTGCGCCTGCCGCGAAAGACGGCCAGCAGAGGTAGCAAAGAGAGAAGCCATAGAAATTCCGGGTGTAAAAATCGCATCCTTTTATTTACCCCCTTCCCTGTTCTCGCGAGTGGATTCGATAAAATTCTGTATCGCTGATTCCATTTTTTCCATACTATTTTGATCCGGGGTACAGCGGGCGAATTTTGCCATATCGCACTGCCTGAGACATTCACGCAGGTCGTTGCGGTGCTTCTCTGAAAACGTTATTTGAGTGATCCCAAGGTTGCCTGTCAGGTATGAAAAGAACTCTTTCGTGGTTTGTCTGGTGCTTTGAATATGAAAACGCTTTTCGATATAGCGTCGCAGGAGATCAGAGACTTCCTGGGCATACAGCAGGGCCTGTCCTGCATTCATTTCACTTCTGGCTTGCCTGAGATCCGTCAGTGCCGTTTCATGGGCAAAGGGAAGAATGACGGGTTTCTTTCTCAAGCGAAAAAACCAGAAGAGCAGAGCTGCCACAACCAGAAACCCGACCAGACCTGCAGCAAACAGTGCATAGTTTGGATCTTCCGGCAACAGCAGAGGAGGATGAATATCGCGTAATTGTAACTGGTCCTGATTCATCTGCTCAGCCTCCGACTTCTATTACCAAAGAAATTCAACAATGGCGGTACATAGGACTGGTCAGTGGAAAGATCCAGAAGATCGACACCTGCGGAACGAATGGTTCTGTGGAGAACTTTTTTTCTTGCAGATGCAAGCTCCGCATAGCCTCGACGTACAGATGGATCAGAGGTGTTGAGCTCAACCTGAGCACCACTTTCAGCATCTTCAATGGTGAGCCAACCCACATCGGGCAGAGCATGTTCACGTGGATCTGAAATAATCATGGCGATTAAATCATGGCGACGATTGCTTACCTGCAATTTGACCTGCAGAGCGGCCAGGGCCTCTTCAAAATCACCGGGAAGACAAAAGTCTGAAATAAGAAAAGTCACACATTTTCGTTTAGCCACTTCATTGACAAAATCAAGGGGAACAATCAGATTTGTTTTTCGCCCCTGAGGCTGAAAAAATAGGATCTCTCGAATAAGCCTGAGGATATGCGATCGTCCTTTCTTCGGTGGGATATAGAGTTCCACAAAATCAGAAAAAAGGACCAGGCCAACTTTGTCATTATTACGCACAGCAGAAAAAGCGAGCACCGAGCCAAGCTCAGCCATAATCTCACGCTTGGAACTGGCAGCTGAGCCAAAATCTCCCGAACCGGAGATATCGATCATCAGCATAATAGTGAGTTCCCGCTCTTCGGTGAACTTTTTGATATGGGGTACACCCGTTCGTGCGGTGACGTTCCAGTCAATGGTCCGAATTTCATCTCCCGGCACATACTCCCGTACCTCGTCAAAATTCATACCGCTTCCCTTGAAGACGGACTGATAGCTTCCAGCCAGGGTATCATTGACCAGCCTACTCGTTCGCACCTCTACCTGACGAACTTTTTTCAGGATTTCTTTGGTGATTTGCTCTTCCATAGTAATTTTAAGGCACAGGAACGGTATCAAGAATTTTTCGGATAATATCTTCTGTTGTTATTGCCTCGGCCTCGGCTTCATAACTGATGCGAATACGATGCCGCATCACATCCATTGCAGCCGCTTTCACATCATCGGGTGTCACATAGCCGCGTCCGGCCAGAAATGCCAGAGCACGGGACACAGCTTTCAAATTGATGGTTGCCCGCGGCGAGGCCCCTGTCTCTATATAATCGTGAAGCTCAAGCTGAAAACTTTTAGGATCACGGGTGGCACAGACGAGGGCTACGATATAATCCTTAATTTTGTCATCCATATAAATGGTATCCACCACCCTGCGGGAGGACAGAATATCATTCGGGCTAACAACGGGATTTACCATGACCACAGAATCGGTGTGATTAACAGCATCAAGAATCATACGTTCCTGGGTCATGGATGGATACCCCACAATCACCTTCATCATAAACCTGTCAATCTGAGCTTCAGGGAGTGGATAGGTTCCCTCCTGCTCAATGGGATTCTGAGTGGCAAGCACCAGAAACAGCTCTGGTAAGTGAAAGGTCTCATCACCTATGGTGACCTGTTTTTCCTGCATGGCCTCAAGCATGGCGGACTGCACCTTGGCAGGTGCCCGATTGATCTCATCAGCCAGAATAAGGGATGAAAAGATCGGCCCCTTCTTGACTTCAAAGAGTGTATCTTTGGGATTATAGATCTGAGTTCCAATGATATCGGCAGGCAGCATATCAGGAGTAAACTGGATACGTTGAAAATCTGTCTGCACAACCATGGCAAGAGTTTTCACTGCCAGTGTCTTGGCAAGTCCCGGTAAACCCTCCAACAAGATATGTCCTCCAGTGAGCAATCCCACAAGGAGACGCTCCACAAGATGTTCCTGACCGATGATGGACTTGGCCATTTCCCGGCGCAACAGAGCAACCCAGGCAGAACTTGCAACAACGGATTCATTAATGGCCTGAATGGAAGTATAGCCTTCCTGCCGTGCCGGTCCAGACGGAAGAGGTGAGGGTGGAACTGTTTCAACTACTGTATTTTGCTCATTCATAGAGACTCCTTCTTTTACAGAATAGGGAAATTTATTATTTTGAGGATGGATGTTTAACAAATTGAACGTATCTATTCAGCGGGGCACGATATTGCCCTAACTTCTGAGCTGTATCTGTCCAGAAGCCCCCGGAAACGGGACTTCAGTCCCGCCGATTACGCTTTTGAGCAGGGCTAAAGCCCCACTTCCGGGAAAATTGTGCATCAGGTGCTGCCTGAAAAAAATGCCCAAATTATTTATTAATCATTCCTTAGCGTTCCTTAGTGAAAAGAAAATAACACAGAAACATTACCGGAATATTACGAGAACATTACAATGATGTAATCATTCAATTTCTCCAAAGGTATCTTCATATCTCTATCATTATTTGAATAACAGCGGTAAAGTGCTCAACGGTGGTTTTTTCCCAAGCACAAAAGACCCTGCTTATTCACTTTCACAACAAGGTATCCAAACTGAAATCTGAGCCCCTTCGCAATCCCCGGCCATCCCTAAAAAAGCTACTTGGACTCCTAGGGCCTATCTACTACAAACACCGCTTTCGTTTACTTCTAGGTTTACTGGCCCTGCTGGGAGTCAATTTTCTCCAGCTCACAATCCCACGCATTCTCAAAAAAGGCATCGATTCACTTTCGGATGGGACAGCTATCCAGGGTGACCTACTCAATCTCGCACTTCTTATCTGTCTTATTGGAGTCATTGCCACCCTGCTCCGCTTTTGCTGGCGCTACCTGATTATTGGATTCTCCAGACACCTGGAACGGGATCTGCGTAAAAATATCTTCAGCCATGTCATGACCATGGATGGGAGCTTTTTTTCAAGATACAGTACCGGTTCCATTATGGCCCACGGAACCAACGACCTCGCGGCTGTGCAAATGGCCTGTGGTATGGGCCTTGTTGCTGCCATCGATGCATTTGTTATGTCCATTGCCGCCATTGCATTTATGGCCAATATTCATGGAGGGCTTACGCTGCTTGCCCTTCTCCCCATGCCTATTCTGGCCCTGGCCACTCGTCAGCTGTCAGGACGCCTGCACCACCGCTTTGATCGTGTTCAGGAACAGTTTGCAAACATGACCGAGTTTGCCAGATCCTCCATTGCCTCCATCCGTTTGCTGAAGGCCTACACCCTGGAAAAATCACAGGGGAAACGCTTTGCCCATCTTGGCCAGGAATATGTCCACTCCAGTATCAGGGTGGCGATCATTCAAGGTCTACTCTTTCCCATTGCCACGCTTGTTGGGAGTTTCGGCATGCTTCTTGTGCTCTACTTTGGCGGTCGCCTGGTCATTCTGAAAACAATCACCATGGGTGATTTTGTGGCCTTTATCACCTATCTTTATATGTTGATCTGGCCCATCATGGCGGTAGGCTGGGTGGCCAATCTTTCCCAGAGAGGAGTGACATCGCTTCGTCGGATCTACCTTCTTCTATCGGCTACGTCACAGCTCTCACCCGGCAGATCCGATTGCGTTGCGGAGAGCTCCATTTTTCGGTTACAGAAGCTGAACTTTAGCTATCCACAATCAACACGAAGAATACTTGAAGATATCACCCTCGATATTCAACCGGGGATCCTTGGTGTCACAGGCCCCACCGGATGTGGCAAAACCAGCCTCTGTCAGATCCTGGCCCGTTTCTATCCCGTTGCAGACCATACACTTTTCCTGGGAAAAACAGATGTCAACGACCTCTCCCCTGGATCCGTACAGTCCCTGATCAGCTACGTGAGCCAGGAGGCCCTACTCTTTTCAAGCAGTCTTCGTGATAACATTGCCTTTGGGAATCCCGATGCCCCCATGGGGCAAATTATCGAAGCAGCCAAAGCAGCCGCTGTCCATGATGAAATTATGGCTTTCCCCCAAGGGTATGAGAGTATGATTGGGGAAAAAGGTGTCACCCTGTCCGGCGGTCAACGCGGCAGAGTCGCACTTGCAAGAGCCATACTCTGCGACAGACCCATTATTATCATTGACGATGGGCTTGCGGCCGTGGACACCAGCACCGAACAGCAAATAATTGAAAATATCACTCCATGGCTCAAGGGCAAATCTGTCCTCTGGGTCAGTCAACGGATCAAACAGCTTGCCCGAACAGACCGGGTCCTTGTTATGGAGCAGGGAAAGATAAGTGCTCTTGGCCCCTTCGATGAAGTTGTACAGCAGAATGGTTTTCTTGCTGAGATTAATCGCAGACAACGGTTGCAGGGAGAAGACGGGGATGCGTAACTTCGGATATTTCGAGGAAGACTACACGTCAAAGCTCTCCGAAAAAGGATTGTGGTGGCGTATCCTTGGCTACCTGCGTCCCTTCTGGGTTCCCTTTGCAGGTGCAGTTTTACTCTCACTTTTTGTCACCGCCTCAGCCCTTGGCCTGCCATGGCTTATGCAGCAGGCCATTGACCTCTACATAACCAACCCAGCTCTTGATTTTGAGCAACGCATGACGGGACTCCGCGGAAACGTCCTGCTCTATGGAGGACTGATATGTATTGGCTTTATCGCCGCCTTCCTCCAGGTTTTACTCCTTGAATGGATAGGGCAATCAATCATGCATCGCCTGCGCCAGGATCTTTTCAGTCATCTCGTACGGGTGGAACTGCAATTCTTCAATAGCCAGCCGGTTGGCCGCCTGGTAACCCGCCTGACTAACGATGTTCAGAATATGCATGAGATGTTCACCTCCATCATGGTGACCATATTCAATGATCTGCTCCGTATGGCTGGGATCCTCGTCCTTCTTCTCTATATGAATCTCCGCCTGGGACTCTTTCTCTGCCTGTTTGTTCCGCTCGCAACCGTGATTACCATTCTCTTTTCAAGACTTGCCAGAAATCATTTCAGAGCCATACGCAAACAGCTTTCCAGATTAAACGCATTTGTCCAGGAAGCGGTTTCAGGAGTCACACTGGTACAGCTGTTTGGAAGAAGCAATGATCTCAGACAGAAATTCGCAACGCTCAACGATGGCTATCTCACCAGAACCCTCCTCCAGATTCGCCTCTTTGGTACATTTATGCCCATCACCGAGCTGATGAGTTCGCTGGCAGTTGCCCTTATTCTCTGGTATGGCGGTGGAGAAATAATCCAAGAACAACTGACCCTTGGTGAACTAGTTGCCTTTCTCTCCTATATGCGCCTCTTTTTCCAGCCGCTCCGGGAGCTTTCGCAAAAATATTCCATTGTCCAGTCCGCCCTTGCCTCGGCAGAACGGATTTTTCATTTATTAGACACTGATGCTGAAGAAAAAATAACTCCAGAAACACGGAAAGACAAATCCCTATCGCTGCAAGGTGACCTCTGTTTTAATCAGGTAAACTTCTCCTATCTCCCCGACCAGCCAGTTCTCCATTCTATCTCCTTTACAGTAAAAAAAGGTGAGACCATAGCAATAGTCGGATCCACCGGGAGTGGCAAATCCACCCTTATCAACCTTATGCTCCGCTTCTATGAACCAGATATTGGCACTATCAGCCTTGGCGGATATCCTCTCACGGATATACCAAAAAACAGACTGCGCCGGGAAATCGGCGTTGTCATGCAGGAGATGCTGATTCTTCAGGACACACTGTTAAACAACATAGTTCTTGATACCGGAAAAAATCGAGAGGAAGTGACAGAATTACTGCAACAGACACAATTGACTGAATTCGTAAGTAATCTGCCACAAGGACTTGATACGCTCATCGGAGAAGGTGGTCAAGCCATGTCAACCGGGGAGAAACAGCTCCTTGCCATTGCCAGAGTACTGTGCCGCAATCCGTCACTTCTGGTGTTGGATGAGGCCAGTTCGGCCATTGACTCCAAGACAGAAAAACTCCTGGAACAACCACTTGAACACTGCTTTCGAGAAAAAACAGTGCTTATTATTGCCCACCGCCTCTCCACTGTACAACGTGCCGACAGAATCATTGTACTCGATAAGGGCAGAATCATAGAACAGGGCAGCCACGCCACCCTGCTTGCAAAAAAAGGGATCTACAGCAAGTTGGTTGCGCTTGATTTCGGATCAGCACATTCTTAAAAAATCGAATTTCAATAGTTCTTGTAAACCTGAGGACTGTGGGTTGGGTCTGAAGTGAGTTTGGGGGCTTATTGCCGGTTCTTTTTCGTGGTTTGTCCCGCATTCTTGTGCTTACTTTCTTACGATTTCGCAGGGTTACATGATTCACAAGGGCTCGACCCATGTGATATATCGTTACCAGGCTGCCACAGGTTCTTTCCGGTGAGGGTGAAGGTGGCTACCAAAGAAAAGCAAGAAGTTAAGTCAAAAAAAACACTACTCAAAAATAGAGGTTTTCACTATGCAGAAACAAACAGTGAAAGAGAAAATTGCGCAAGTGGTTTTGTCACTGCCGGAAGATGCCTCTTATGATGAAATAATGCGGGAACTGGCTTTTGAGAGAATGGTTGATCGTGGTTTGGCAGATGTTCGTACTGGCCGGATTAAAATATGGCAGAAATAACGTGAAAAAGAGTTAAAAAGGGGTCATGTCTGCTCTTGGCTTTTGCGTGGTTTCATAGGTCAAAAGAAGACTTGACCCCTTTTTTTTATTTTCGTTTTTTGGCTTTTTTATAGACCTGATTTTTGTCCCTTTTGCCGACGGCAATTACATACACAAAAACTTCTTCATCTACAACCTCATACACAAGTCGATAACCACTTGCTCTAAGTTTAATTTTGTAATGATTTTCAAACCCGCAAAGCTGACTACTTGGTACATGGGGTGACTCAAGTCGCTCTTTTATTTTTTTCTTAAATTGAGTCTGGATTGAGTTGTCGAGTTTTTTCCACTCTTTTAGGGCCGTTGGGAGAAATTTTAATTTATAGCTTATCTAATGTTATTTCCACAGCTGATATTTTTTCGTGTTGTCTTTCTTTAACAATTACTCCCAATTGATAATCTTCTATTTTTTCGAGCAATGCTTCGTAAGTTTCTGCCGGGATTAAATATGCAGTTGGTCTGTTGTGATTTAGAATAGCGATTGGTTCACCATCTGACTGTTCAATGAGGGCCGAAGGATTTTTCTTTAATTCTGATATGCTTGCTGAGCAACTTGCTAATACATATTCCATGGTATCACCTATATTTTTAAAAATTTTATTATGTACCAATTATAGGTCTTATTTATGGTCTTGTCGAGTTTTATTATTTCGATGGTTAACGGTCGCTGTTGAGCCGCGAGACTCGCAGGCGTGAGAAGGAAATGTCAGTTTATTTCGTTCTCACGCTGAGACTTGGAATCGACTCCAACGCCGTTAATAGGTGAGCGTGAGCGGGACCTTTCAATGAGTGTTGGAGCGAAACTCAACAGCGACCGATAGGCTGGACTGTGAGTGTAACGGCGCGGAGCTCATGGGAAAGCAGGATTTGCAACACTGAATTTTGATTTACCTTGAAGGAAAAAAGAGAGAGGGAAAGAAACGATATCGTGTCCCCGGATTCCGTTGCAATTGATTATCAATCCATTGCTGCCCTTCGTGACTCTGGCAGTGCGGACAATTT